>CALERA010000093.1 GCA_937908275.1 uncultured Desulfarculaceae bacterium
ACAATTTCCAGGTCTACCTGCGCGAGCTGCGGCTGGAGGACCTCAAGGGATCGGTGGAGACCATCGTCTTTCCCGACTGCTTCGCCGAGGGCGGCCAGTGGCTCAGCGGCGACGTGCCGATCATGGTCACCGGCACCGTGGACCGCGACGAGCGCGGGGTCAAGCTCAAGGCCACCAAGATCATCCCCCTGGACCAGGCGGCCAACGCCATGACCACCCGCCTGCGCCTGCGCCTGATGGCCACCGGCCTGACCCGGGACAAGCTGGTGCTCCTGCGCCAGACCCTGAGCCAGCACCCGGGCTCCTGCCGGGTTTCGCTCCACCTGACCGTGCCCGGCAAGGGCGAGGCGGTCCTGGCCCTGCCCCCGCAATACCGGGTGGCCCCGGACCCGGAGCTGGTGGAGGCGGTGAACCAGCTCTTCGGCCACGGGGTGGTGGAGCCGGTGCTGGGCGGGGAGATGTAGCCCCGGGGAGAATCCGTCCGCTCCGTCCCCGGCCTTCCGCCCGCCAGCGCGGCGGCTGCCGGTCCCATATCGGGCCTTGACGCCGCAATCCAGACCGGTTTAGTATAGGCCTCGCGTAGCTATAATATAGCTACGCGAGGCCATGCCACTTCAGGGGAGAAGAGCCATGTCGACCAACCCGGCCTTTGCCTCGCCCTGCGGGTTGTATTGCGGGGTCTGCGCCATCCACATCGCCCAGCGCGACCACAACGAGAAGCTCAAGGAAAAGCTGGTCAATCTCTACCGGGGCGGCACCCCGGGCAAGGGCGCCCTGCCCAACAGCGAGAACCTGACCAGCGAGAGCATCCGCTGCCAGGGCTGCCTCTCCGACGACCGCTTCATGCACTGCCAGCAGTGCGCGATCCGCGACTGCACCCAGGCCAAGGGTTACGCCGGCTGCCACGAGTGCGGGGATTTCCCCTGCCAGCACATCGCCGATTTCTCCATGGCGGTGGGCAAGAAGGTGATCCTGCGCTCCATCCCCCACATCCGCGCGGTGGGCGTGGAACAGTGGATGCAAGACGAGGAGGCGCGCTACCACTGTCCGGACTGCGGCCACAAGGTCTTCCGGGGGGCCATGCGCTGCAATCAGTGCGGGGTCAGGCTGGAGTTGGACTAGCGGGACGGAGAGGCGGCTCCCATATTATCAATTGAGATAAGCGCGCTAAATAGGTGTCATTGCGAGGAGCGCAGCGACGAAGCAATCTCTTGCTTCGCCACGACGCCGCGATTAAAGAACCGGAGATTGCTTCGCTGCGCTCGCAATGACAACAGATGGCGCTAATGCGCAGGCGCGGGCCGCCGGCTGATGCAAACAGGCATGGAAGCCGGCCACGCTTCCGGCCCGTCCCCCGCGCCCTCTGTGCGGCGGGCCGGGTTGCTGTCATACTTCAGCCTGGATGATCGTCGCCGGGAGCAGGCCCGGCCCGCGGCGGAGAGGGGAAAATGGCGCGCGCGATTCGTTTGAGCTTAGTGGTCTGTCTGCTGGTCCTGGCGGCCGGCTGCGTGGGTCCCAGCCGCTTTGGCGACGTTGAGCAGGGCCTGGACCAGGAGCTGGGCCAGCTGACCTATGAGGAGGCCCAGGACCGTTGGGGCGAGCCCCTGAGCCTGGACAAGGGCGAGACGCTCTTCACCGCCTTCTGGGAAAAGAAGCGCAGCTCCGGCCTGATCACCGAGCGCCTGTACCTGACCTTCGACAACGCCAAGCAGGTGCTGCGGGCCTACCGCTACAGCCAGAAGCCCCTGGAATGAGGCCCGGCCTCAGCCCTTGCCGCCGCACTCCTCTTCCATCAGGCGGATGACGTAGCGGCCGTAGTCGCTGTTCTTGAAGCTCTCCACGCTGGCCACGGCCTGGTCGGGGGTGATGAAGCCCATGCGCCAGGCCACCTCCTCCAGACAGGCGATCTTGAAGCCCTGGCGCTCCTCCATGGTCTGCACGAACTGCGCGGCCTGCAACAGGGCCGTGGGGGTGCCGGTGTCCAGCCAGACATAGCCCCGCCCCAGACGCACCGCTCCCAGGCAGCCCTCGCGCAGATAGATGTTGTTCACGTCGGTGATCTCGTACTCCCCCCGCCAGGAGGGCTTGAGCCCGGCCGCGATCTCCGCCACCCGCGCGTCGTAGAAATACAGCCCTGTCACCGCCCAGTTGCTGCGCGGGTTCTTGGGCTTCTCCACGATGGCCAGGGGTTGGCCGGCCGGGTCCACCTCGGCCACGCCGTAGCGCTCCGGGTCGCGCACCCGGTAGAGGAAGATGGTGGCCCCCTCCCGGCGCTGGGCCGCGTCCTTGAGCATCTGGATCATGCCGTGGCCGTAGAAGATGTTGTCGCCCAGCACCAGGGCCGCGCCCTGGCCGGCCATGAAGTCCTTGCCGATGACAAAGGCCTGGGCCAGACCGTCGGGGCTGGGCTGCACCGCATAGCTGAGATTGATCCCCCAGTTGGCGCCGTCGCCCAGCAATTGCTGGAAGAGGTGCTGCTCGTGGGGGGTGGTGATGATCAGGATGTCCTGGATGCCGGCCATCATCAGGGTGGAGAGCGGGTAGTAGATCATGGGCTTGTCGTAGACCATGATCAGTTGCTTGCTCACCACCCGGGTGGTGGGATAGAGCCGGGTGCCGCTGCCCCCGGCCAGGATGATGCCTTTCATGCTCGTCTCCGGGGCTGGCTAGAGCTGGACCAGCCCGCCGTCGTCCTTGGTCTGGTAGCGCGCGCCACAGGCCGCGCAACCCAGGTTGTCGTCCAGGCGTACCCCGCACTTGCACATCCAGCCGATGCGCCGGGCCGGGTTGCCGGCCATCAGGGCGTGGTCCGGCACGTCCCTGGTCACCACCGCGCCCGCGCCGATGAAGGCGTAGGCCCCCACCTGGTGGCCGCAGACGATGGTGCAGTTGGCCCCCAGGCTGGCCCCGGTCCTGACCAGGGTGGGGCGGATCTCGTCCATGCGGCGGATGAAGGCCCGGGGGTTGTGGACGTTGGTGAAGACCATGGACGGCCCGCAGAAGACGTCGTCCTCCATGGTCACGCCCTTGTACACGCTGACGTTGTTCTGGATCTTGCAGCCCTTGCCGATGCTCACGTCCGGACCGATGACCACGTTCTGCCCGATGTTGCAGCCCGCGCCGATGCGGCTGCCCTTCAGCACGTGGCTGAAGTGCCAGATCTTGGCCCCCTCGCCGATCTCGCAGCCCTCGTCCACCAGGGCGGTCTCGTGGGCGAAATAGGGCGGCGTGATCTCATCGGCCAAACCCTTGACCAGCTTGGCCAGCTCCAGGCGCTCCTCGCCCGGCACATGCCCCAGCCGGTCGGTGAGCGAGCGCTGGGCCGCGTTGAGCACCATCAGCACCGCCAGGCCCTCGCGCCCGTCGGTCAGGGGCGCTTGGCCGCTGGCCACGCAGGCCAGGAAATGCTCGCACTCGGCGCGCAGGGGCTCGCTCTGGGGAATCTCCACCCGCTCGGCCTGGGCCTTGTCCGCCACCGGCACCTGGTGGTCCCACTTGATCTGATGGGGGTAGATCAAGAGCTTGTCGGCCCAGGGCTGGGTGTCGTCAAAGACCGCCATCTTGCCCTCGCCCACCACCACCAGACGCTGGTCCTTGAAGGGATGCAGCCAGGAGACGAAGATGTGGGCCTTCAGGCCGCTGGGGAACTCCAGGTGGGTGGTGGTGACGTCGGCGATGCGCTGGTGCAGGTAGTTGCCGCCGGTGGCGAAGACCAACTCCGGCAGCTCCCCGGCCAGGGAGAGGATCATGCTGATGTCGTGAGGGGCGAAGGACCAGAGGATGTTCTCCTCGCGCCGGATCTTGCCCAGGTTCAGGCGGTTGGAATAGATGTAGTGGATGCGGCCCAGGTCGCCGGCGGCCACCATCTCCTTGAGGCGCACGAAGACCGGATGGTATTGCAGCAAATGCCCCACCATCAGGGTCAGGCCGCGCTCCCGGGCCAGCTCGATCAGCTCCTGGCCCTCGCTCTCGCGCAGGACCAGGGGTTTTTCCACGAAGACGTGTTTGCCGGCCAGCAGGCATTCCTTGGCCACCGCGTAGTGGGTCTCGGCCGGGGTGGCGATCACCACCGCGTCCACCTCCGCGCGGCCCAGGACCTCGCTCAGGGCCAGGCAGGTCTCCACCCCGGGGTATTGCCGGGCCACCTGGGCCAGGCTCTCCTCGCTGCGGTCGCAGACCAGGGCCAGGGCCCCCAGCTGGTGGAAGTTGCGCACCAGGTTCTTGCCCCAGTAGCCCGAACCCACCACCGCCACCCGCACCGGGCGGGCCTCGCCGTTCGTCGTCGCGCTCATGGCCTTCCTCACCGTTTGCTGGCCGACCTCGCTCTATCGCGCCCGCCTCAGGCCCGGGTCAGGGACCCCAGCAGGTTGTTGCTGATCACCACGCGCTGGATCTCGCTGGTGCCCTCGTAGATGGTGAAGACCCGCGCGTCGCGGTAGTGCCGCTCGATGGCGTACTCGCTGCAATAGCCATAACCGCCGTGCAGTTGCAGGCACTGGCCCGCCACCCGGTTGACCATCTCGCTGGCGAACATCTTGGCCATGGAGGCCTCCATGGTGTAGCGCCGGCCCAGGTCCTTGGCGCTGGCCGCCGCCAGGCAGAGCAGGCGCGAGGCCTCGATCTCGGTGGCCATCTCCGCCACCCGCCAGCGCAGGCCCTGGAAGTCGGTCAGCGGGTTGCCGAACTGCTCCCGGCCCTTCATGTAGTCCACCGCCTCGTCCAGGCAGGCCTGGGCCACGCCCACCGACTGGGCCGCAATGCCGATGCGCCCGCAGTCCAGGGCCTGCATCGCCACCTTGAAGCCCTCGCCGGGCTTGCCCAGGAGGGCGTCGGCCGGCACCCGCAGGTCCTCGAAGATCAGGGGCACGGTGTCGCTGGCCTTGAGGCCCAGCTTGTCCTCGGGCTTGCCGATGATCAGGCCCGGGGTGCCCTGGGGCACCAGGAAGGCGCTGATGCCGCGGTGGCGCCGGCTGCGGTCGTGGACGGCGGTGACGATGATCACCCCGGCGTGCTTTCCGGTGGTGATGAACTGCTTGGCCCCGTTGATCACCCACTCGTCGCCGTCGCGCACCGCGGTGGTGCGCTGGCTCACCGGGTCGGAGCCGGCGTGGGGCTCGGTCAGGGCGAAGGCCCCGATGCAATCACCCCCGCACATCCGGGGCAGCCAATATTGCTTCTGCTCCTCGCTGCCGAAGTGCAGCACCGATTCGCAGCAGATGCTGTTGTGTACGCTCATCACCACGGCGGTGGAGGCGCAGGCGTAGGCCATCTCGGTCAGCGCCAGGACATAGCTGACGCAATCCACCCCCGCCCCGCCATAGGCCTCGGGCACCATCATGCCCATGAAGCCCAGCTCGCCCATTTGGCGCAGGATGTCGGCCGGGAACTGCTTGTCGCGGTCGCGGGCGGCCGCGCCGGGCAACACCACCTCGCGGGCGAAATCCCGGGCCATGGTCTGGATCATGACCTGCTCTTCGCTCAGCACGAAGGCCATGCTCTCCTCCGGTTTTCCTGCCCGGCCGCCGGCCTAGGGCACATACAGGACCACCAGCAGGTCGCAGGTCTCGTGGCCGGCGTTGCGCAGCTTGTGGACCAGGCTGGAGTTGAAGTGCAGGGACTCGCCGGCGCTCAGGCTGTTCAGGTCCTCGCCCACCGCGATCTCCACCTGGCCCCGCAGCACGTAGACGAACTCCTCGCCCTCGTGCTGATAACCCGGTCCGTCCAGGTCGCTGGCCGGCTCGATGCTGACCAGAAAGCCCTTGAGGTGCTTGTGGCGACCCTCGGGGGTCAGCACCCGGTAGGAGTAATGGTCGGTGCGCTTGCGCACCGCCTCGGCCCGGCGCTCCCGGGCCTGGACCTCCTCCTCGTCCTTGAGCAGCTCGGCCGAGTCCACCTCCAGGGCCCGACCCAGGGTCAGGAGCACCGCCACCGGGGGGATCATCTGGTCCGCCTCGATGCGCTTGAGCTGCTCCAGATTCAGTCCGGTCTCGTTGGCCAGGGTCTCCAGGGAGACGTCGCGCGTGGCGCGCAGGCGCTTCAGGCGCTGTCCCACCGAAACCTTTTTCACATTGCGGGCCATGGGGCCTCCTTAGTGTCGTGCAGGGCGGCGGCCAGGACCTCGTCCGCCGCGCGATAGGGGTCGCGCCGCTTCAGGGCTATCTCCTGGGCCAGGGCCGCCAGGCCGTCCTCGTCCAACTGGGCCTGCACCCGTTGCATCAGCCGGGCCTTGACCAACTCCAGCAGCTCGGCCTGGGCCGCCCAGCGCCGCCGCGCGGCCAGGCGCTGGCCGTCCGCGGCCATCAGGTGGGCCCGGTGGCCCTGCAGGGCCGCCACCAGCTCGGGCAAGCCCCGGCCGTCCACCGCGCAGGTGAGAACCACCGGCGGGGTCCAGCCCTGGTCGCGCTCGCCCCCCCGGCCGCCCAGGGAGAGCATGGCCTCGATCTCTCCGGCGGTGCGCCCCGCGCCCTCGCGGTCCATCTTGTTGACCACGAAGACGTCGCCAGCCTCCAGCACCCCGGCCTTGATGGCCTGGATGTCATCACCCAGGCCCGGCACCACCACGATGGCGGTGGTGTCGGCCATGCGGGCGATCTCCACCTCGTCCTGGCCCACGCCCACGGTCTCGATCAGGACCACGTCCTTGCCCATGGCGTCCAGCACCGTCACCACCCCCCGGGTGGAGGCGGTGAGCCCGCCGAACTGGCCCCGGGTGGCCAGGGAGCGGATGAAGACCCCGGGATCGCAGGCGTGTTTTTGCATCCGGATGCGGTCGCCCAGGATGGCCCCGCCGGAGAAGGGGCTGGTGGGGTCCACCGCCACCACGCCCACGGTCTGGCCCTGGTCGCGCAAGGCCCCCACCAGGGCGTCGGTCAGGCTGGATTTGCCCACCCCCGGCGAGCCGGTGACGCCCAGCAGCCAGGCCCGGCCGGTGTGGGGGTGCAGGAGGCTGAGCACCGAGGCCGCCCCGGGCAGGCCATCGTCGATGGCCCGCATCAGGCGCGCGGCCGCGCGCACGTCCCCGGCCAGGATGCGCTGGGCGGTGTCTTCGGGGCTGGCGCTGGCGCTCATCTGGGGCGAGAACCTCCGGTTTGAGGGCGCGCTTGGCGCATCTTGCGCCGCAGCTATCTTTATAGCACAACCGGTGGCGGGCGTAAGCCGCCTAAGCCGGGCGGCGGCCCTCCACGAAAGGCACCTCGAAGACCTTGGGGTGCATCACCGGGCCATGGCCGAAATAGCCCTCCTCGCCAAACAATTCGCCATGGTCCGCCGTGACGATGACCCAGGCGTCCGGCGGCAGCTTGGCGTACAACTCCGGCAGCAGCCCGTCCACCACCTCCAGGGCCCGCACCTGGGCCGCGCGCAGGCGGGCCATCTCGGCCGGGTCGAACCCCGGCCCTTGCTCGCCCGCCCCCCCCCCGCCAGCCAGGTCCTTGACCACCCCGTGCACGCCGTGCAAATGCGGCGCGTCCCCCGGCGGCAGCAGGTAGGGATAGTGGGTCTCGCCCAGATTCAGGAACCAGAAGCTGGGCCGGTCGGGCTCGAAGCTCATCTCCTTGATCATGCCGGCGAAATCGGCGTGGCTGGCCATCAGGCGGTAGTCGTCGAACCCGGTGGCGAAGACGGTGTACTGGTTCAGCACCGGCAGGCTGACCCGGCCCAGGGTGCGATAACCCAGGCGCTTCAGGGCGGTGGGCAGGTTGAGCTGGGGCAGGAAACCCGCGAACTCCAGCTCCGCCGCGCCCAGGCGCTCCCGCCAGCCCAGCAGCTCCCGCCGGTAGACCTCCGAGGCGTACACCCCCGCCGGGCTGACATGCGGCAGCAAGCCCATCAACAACACCTGGTGCGAGGGCGAAGTCCAGGAAGCATAGGACCAGCGCCGCTCCACTGAGCCCAAACGATCCAGGTTGGGCGTCGCCGCCGCCTCCCAGGCGTCGTACCGACAAGAATCCAACACTATATATACGACATCATTCATGATTGGCGTCTCATGGGAAGAGAGTTTGGGGGAACCCTTTTTGCTGCGCAAAAAGGGTTCCCCCACACCCCCTCCTAAAAAGGCTGCGCCAAAGGCGCTGCGCGCCTTTGGCAGGGGGGTGGGGGCGAAACCAGCGGCTACCGCTCGCTGGCATGATTCCGTCTCCGGATCGGAGCCAGGGGGGCAATCAGACCCCACCCCGGCTTTCTTTGGGGAGGGGGGTCGGGGGGGAACCCTTTTCTTTGGCCCCCAAAGAAAAGGGTTCCCCCCCGACTCTTCCCCTCTTACTTACCCTTCAGCAGGTTGCGGGCGATGACCAGGCGCATGATCTCGTTGGTGCCTTCGTAGATCTGGGTGATCTTGGCATCGCGCATGTGGCGTTCCATGGGGTATTCGCGGCAGTAGCCGTAGCCGCCCAGGACCTGGACGCCCTCGATGGCGGCGTTCATGGCCGCGTCGGAGGCGAACATCTTGGCCATGGCCGCCTGCTTCTCGAAGTGCATGTGCTGGTCTTCCATCCAGGCCGCGCGCAGCAAGAGCAGCTCGGCCGCGTCCAGGGCGGCGGCCATGTCCGCCAGCTTCCACTGGATGGCCTGGAAGGCGGCGATGGGCTTGCCGAACTGCTCGCGGGTGCCGGCGTACTCCACGGCCTCTTCCAGCACCGCGCGGCCGATGCCCAGGGCCTGGGAGCCGATGCCGATGCGGCCGGAGTCCAGGGTGGTCAGCATCTGCTTGAGGCCCGAGCCCGGGGCGCCCAGGATGTTGGCCTTGGGGATGCGGGCGTCCTCGAAGACCAGCTCGGAGGTGCCAGAGGCGCAGATGCCCATCTTTTCCTCGACCCGGCCCACCGAGAAGCCCTTGGTGTTCTCGAAGTCGACGACGAAGCAACTGATGCCCTTGGCCCCGGCGGACTTGTCGGTCACCGCGGCGATGACGCCATAGCTGGCCACGTTGCCGTTGGTGATGAATTTCTTCTCGCCATTGAGCACCCACTCATCGCCGTCCAGCACGGCGGTGGTGCGCAGGGCCCCGGGATCGGAGCCGGCCCCGGCCTCGGTGAGGCCGAAGCAGCCGATCTTCTGGCCGCTGGCCACCGGGGTCAGGAAGGCCTGCTTCTGCTCCTCGGTGCCAAAGGTCATCACCGGATAGCAGTAGAGCGAGTTGTTCACGCTCATGATGACGCCCACCGAGGCGTCGCCACGGCTGATCTCGCTGAGGCCGACCACGTAACTCACGTAGTCCAGGCCGGCGCCGCCGTACTGGTCGGGCACGGCGATACCCATGAAGCCCAACTCGCCCAGGGCGGCGCAGGCCTCGGCCGGATGGGAATGGGTGGCGTCGAACTGGGCGGCCTGGGGCTTGAGCATCTCGTCAGCCAGGCGGGCCGCGGTCTCCTTGACCATCTTTTGTTCTTCTGTCAGGGCGAAGTTCATGGCAATCCCTCAAAAAGTAACTGTTTGCAGGCGCCGCGTTTGGGTTTTTCTCCAGAACCTCATTTGCCCGCGCGACCGGGCCTCCCCTTCTGGCCAGCGAGTGTGCGCCCCGCCGCGAGCCCCGCTGGCGGCCCGCGACGGGGAACGGGGTGTTGGGTTTACTTGCCGCCGGTGAAGTTGGCCTTGCGCTTTTCCAGGAACGCGCTCATGCCTTCCTTCTGGTCCGGGCTGGCGAAGCAGGTGGCGAAGCACTCGGCCTCCATGGGGATGGCCCGCTCCAGGGGCAGGTCGTGGCCGGCGTCCACCAGGTGCTTGATGGCCCGGGTGCTGACCTTGCCCTTCGCCGCGATGCCCTTGGCCGTCTTCATCACCGCGGCCATCAGCTCCTCGGCCGGGAAGACCTTGTTGACCAGGCCGATGTCCTTGGCCTCGGCCGCGTCGATGATCACGCCGGTCAGGCACATCTCCTTGGCCCGGGCCCGGCCCACCAGGCGGGTCAGGCGCTGGGTGCCGCCGAAGCCGGGGATGATGCCCAGGTTGATCTCGGGCTGGCCGAACTTGGCGTTGTCGGCGGCGTAGATGAAGTCGCAGGCCATGGCCAGCTCGGTGCCGCCGCCCAGGGCGAAGCCCTTGACCGCCGCGATCACCGGACGGTCCAGCTTCTCCAGGCGGAAGAAGACGTTCTGGCCCATGAGCGAGAACTTGCGGCCCTCCAGGGCGTTCATCTGCACCATGGCGGCGATGTCCGCGCCGGCCACGAAGGCCTTGTCGCCCGCGCCGGTGAGCACCACGCATTTCACGCTGTCGTCGGCCTCGACCTGGCTGATGGCCTGGTCCAGCTCGGACACCACCTGGGGGTTGAGGGCGTTCATGGCCTTGGGACGGTTGATGGTGATGGTGGCCACGCCGTCCTGGGCCTCGTAAATGATGAACTCGTAAGCCATGCCTTATATCCTCCCCGGAATTATTGCCTGTCTCCGGTTGGGCGCGTCATTGGGTTGGCCAAGCGCTTGGCGCTTGACCCAAAGTTTTTTGGGAGGGGGTCCGGGGGAACCCTTTTGTTCACAAAAGGGTTCCCCCGTCCCGTCTTCGCCTTCTATTCTACCGCTCCACGATCAGGGCCGCGCCCTGGCCGCCGCCGATGCACAGGGTGGCCAGGCCGGTCTTGGCGTCGCGCTTGATCATCTCGTAGATCAGGGTGACCAGGATGCGCGCGCCCGAGGCGCCGATGGGGTGGCCCAGGGCGATGGCGCCGCCGTTGACGTTGACGATGTCGCGGTTCAGGCCCAGGTCGCGGATGACGGCCTCGGCCTGGGCGGCGAAGGCCTCGTTGGCCTCGATCAACTGGAGGTCGCCCACGCTCATGCCGGCCTTCTTCAGGGCCGAACGGGTGGCGGCGATGGGGCCCAGGCCCATGTAGGCCGGATCCACGCCGCCCCAGCCGTAACCCTTGATCTTGCACAGGGGGGTCAGGCCCAGGGCCTTGGCCTTGTCCGCGCTCATCACCACCAGGGCCGCCGCGCCGTCGTTGATGCCGCTGGCGTTGCCGGCGGTCACGGTGCCGCCCTTCTTGAAGGCCGGGGGCACCTTGGACATGGACTCCGGGGTGGAGCCGAAGCGGGGGTGCTCGTCGGTGTCGCAGACCTTGGGGTCGCCCTTTTTCTGGGGCACCAGCACCGGGGCGATCTCGTCCTTGAAGCGGCCGGACTTGATGGCCGCCTCGGCGTTGAGCTGGCTCTTGAGGGCCAGTTCGTCCTGGGCCTCGCGGGTGATGCCGTATTTCTCGGCCACGTTCTCGGCGGTGATGCCCATGTGGTAGCCGTTGAAGATGTCGGTCAGGCCGTCGAAGACCATGTAGTCGATCATCTTGCCGTCGCCCATGCGCTGGCCCCAGCGGGCCTTGGGCAGCAGGTAGGGGGCCGCGGTCATGTTCTCGGTGCCGCCGGCCACCACGATCTCGCTGTCGCCGCACATGATGGCCTGGGCGGCCAGCATGACGCTCTTGAGGCCCGAGGCGCAGACCTTGTTGATGGTGTAGGCGTTGGCCTCCTGGGGGATGCCCGCGCCCAGCTCCACCTGGCGGGCCACGTTCTGGCCCAGGCCGGCGCCCAGCACGTTGCCGTAGATGACCTCGTCCACCTGGGAGGGGTCGACCTTGGCCCGCTCCAGGGCGGCCTTGACCGCCGTGACGCCCAACTGCACCGCCGAAACGTCGCTATACATGCCGCCAAAGCGACCCACCGCCGTGCGGGCCGCGCCTACGATGACAACTTCCTTCAACATGATTTAGAACTCCTTGTAACGTCGTGCTGCGATGGCGGGGCATCGCCCCCCTTTTTAAGGCTGCCGGTCCCTTGGCTTGTCAACCCCTCGACCAACATCGGGACCAGCATCACCGCGGATGGTCCTTCTCTCGGCGCGGGTGGCCCGGACTCGGGTCTGGCTGGGCCGGGGCCGCCGCGCCGTTCTTCCCCCTAAAATGCCCGGCAACGCATCCGCGCGCCGTCCGGGACTAGAGATTCTCCACGATCAGCGAGACCGCCTCGCCGCCGCCCAGGCAAAGGCTGGCCATGCCCAGGTGGGCGTCGCGGTCCTTCATGGCATAGATCAGGGTGGTCAGCACCCGCGCGCCCGAGGCCCCGATGGGGTGGCCGATGGACAAGGCCCCGCCATAGATGTTGATTTTGGCCGGGTCCAAGTCCAGGGTGCGCTGCACGGCGATGGACGAGGCGGCGAAGGCCTCGTTGATCTCGTGCAGGTCGATGTCCTTGGGTCCCAGGCCCTGTTTCTGGCAGACCTTGGGGATGGAGTAAATCGGGGCCACCAGGACGTATTTCGGATCGATGCCGGCCGCGCCCTGGGCCCCCACCTTCACCAGGGGCTTGATCCCCATGGCCTGGGCCTTGTCCGCGCTCATCAGCACCACCGCCGCCGAGCCGTCATTGAGGCTGGAGGCGTTGCCGGCGGTGACGCTGCCGCCATCCTTCTTGAAGGCCGGCCGCAGGCGGGCCAGCAGCTCCAGGGAGGATTGGCGCAGACCCTCGTCACGGGCGACGATTTTGGGCTCGCCCTTTTTCTGGGGGATGGTCACCGGCGCCATCTGGGCCTTGAAGCGCCCCTCGGCGTCGGCCTGCCAGGATTTCTCGTAGGAATCCAGGGAGAAGGCATCCTGGTCGGCCCGGGTGACGTTGTATTTCTCGGCGCAGTGCTCGGCGCTCATGCCCATGTGGAAGTTGTTGAGGTGGTCCCAGAGGCCGTCGTGGACCATGGAATCCACCACCTTGCCGTCGCCCATGCGCTGGCCGCCGCGCTGGCTGGGCAGCAGGTAGGGGGCGTGGGTCATGGACTCCATGCCGCCGGCCACCACCACCTCGGCGTCGCCGCAGGCGATGGCCTGGGCCCCCAGCATCACGGCCTTGAGGCCCGAGCCGCAGACCTTGTTCACGGTGATGCAGCCCACCTCCACCGGCAGGCCGGCGCGCAGCATGGCCTGGCGGGCCGGGTTCTGGCCCAGGCCGGCGGGCAGCACGCAGCCCATGATCACCTCGTCCACGTCCTGGCCGCTGAGGCCGGCCCGGGCCAGGGACTCGTTGATGGCGATCACGCCCAGGTCCAGGGCGCCGAGGCTGGCGTAGCCCCCCTGGAAACTGGCCACGGGGGTGCGGCAGGCGCTGACGATCACGACTTCCTTCATTGTGCGTACTCCATTGGCTGGCTTGCCGCGGGTTTAATCCTCGGCCAGGGCCGGCGAGAAGAAGGGGGTGGGGATGACCCGCCGCACCCGGGCCAGGGAGACCAGGCCGGGTTGTCCCCCGCCCAGTCCCTCGGCCTCCAGATACAGCCGGCCATCACGTAAAAGCAGGCGTTGGGGGTCCACCGTCAATTCCGGAGACCGGCCGCCGTCCATTTCCAGCACCACCCGCCGGCCTTCGTCAATGGCCGGCAACAGGGCGGACAAGACCTCGGGCGCGCAGCCGAAACCGTCCTGCACCACCACCTGGTCCAGGGTTTCCTCGAACTGCTGGCGCAGTTCCTCGGGCAACTGACTCACCAGGGTGCGCAGCCCGCCCAAGGCCCCCAGGGCCAGGGCGAAGTCGCTCAGGCGGGTGAGCTGGCGCACGGCCAGGATCAGGGCGAAGAGGTCGGAGAGACTCAACCCCCTGACATTGAAGGTCAACTCCTTGTCCAACACGAAGCCGCCATTGCGGCGCGAGTGATGGAAGGAGAACCCCATCCCGGCCAGTCGGTCGCGGTCCTTGTAGAGCTGACGGCGGGAAATCTGATAGCGCCGGCACATTTCGTCGGGGCTGCGACGAGGGTGCGCCTTGATGTCGCAGATTATTCCCATGAGTCGGGCCAGCCGACGGCTGTTCATGGCCACTCCCGGGTGACAACCACCTTTTCATAGCCGAGATGGATGGGCAAGTCAAGGTGAGCCAGCCGGGGGGGGCCAGAACGGACGATTTGGCCTAACCCTATGATCCCACGAAATATGCGCCAGCGGCGGTTTGGCCGCCGGCGGGGACGGCCATGGCTGGGCCGTCTCAGGCCGGCGGCGCCACCGGCAACAGCAGGCGGAAGCTGACCCCTTGGCCGGGCTGATTGTCCACCATCACCCCGCCGCGGTGATTGCGGGCCACGCCCAGGACCAGGGACAGGCCCAGGCCGCGCCCCGGCAGCTTGGTGCTGAAAAAGGGCTCGAAGATGCGGTCCAGGTGCTCAGGGTCCACGCCAGGGCCGTTGTCCTCCACCTCCAGGTAGACGTAGTCCCCCGGGGGGCGCTCCTGGTCCGGCAGGGCGGCGCGCCACTGGGCCGGGCTGGGACGGGCCAGGCCGGTGCGCACCCAGACCTGGCCGCCGGCCGCGCCCAGGGACTCGCGGGCATTGACCAGCAACGCGGTCAGGGCCTGCTCGATCTGCTCCGGGTCTACCCCGATGGCCGGCAGGTCATCCGTCAGCTCCCGGTGCGCCTTGATGGTTTCCGGCCATCCGCGGCTGACCGGTCCCAGCACCCCCTCCACCAGGGCGTTGAGTCGCACTGTGGAGGGGACATAGGGTAAATGGCCGGAATAGGCCAGCATTTGGTGCGAGATATTGCTGGCTCGCAAGGCCTCGGTCAAGGCCTGCTCCAGATTGTCGCGCAGCGGGGAGCCGGCCGGCAGGTCCAATTCGGCCAACTCCAGACGGCTGATGACCCCTTGCAGCAGGTTGTTGAAGTCATGGGCCACCCCGGCGGCCATCACTCCCAGGCTCTCCAGGCGCCGAGCCCGCTCCAGGCGGGATTCCAGCTCCCGCCGGGCCTGCTCGATCCGGATCAGGCGGTCGATGTCCTCGATCACCGGCAACAGGTGCAGGGGCTGGCCCTGGTGGTCGCGCACCAGCCGCACCCAGAGCCGACCCCAGGCCATCTGTCCATCGGGTCGCAGGAAACGCTTGTCCTGGCTGAAATGCTCGATCTCCCCTGCCAGCAGGCGCTCCAGGTAGGTCTGGGAATCCCGGCGGTCGTCGGGATGGATCACATCATCCAGGCCCAGGCGCAGCAATTCCTCCCGGTTGCGCCCCAGGAAGCGGCATAGTTCGGGGTTGACGTTCAGGAAGTGCTGGCCCAGGGAGAGCACCGCCGAACCAATGGGCAGTTGGTGAAACAGCATGCGGAAGCGCTGCTCGCTGGCGCTCAACTCCCGC
>CALERA010000094.1 GCA_937908275.1 uncultured Desulfarculaceae bacterium
CCGGGGCGAAGACGCCCCGGGCCAGCAGGTCGCGCGAGGCCGCGTCCAGGGCGTGGCGGTCGCCCACCAGGCCCAGGCAGCGGGTCCGGGGATAGCCCCGGCCCAGCAGGTGGCGCAACTCGGCCGCCGCCGCCCGCAGGTCCTGGGACATGCCACCCTCCAACTGGGGTTGGGCCTGATTGTACGGCCTGGAGCCCGCCCCGGCCAACCCGTCCGGGACCCGGACCGGGGGTGCTATAATCGCCCAGGCCGGGCCGCCGCCCGGCCCTGGAGGCAGCATACCATGGAGTTCGTCTATCAAAGCGCCCGCTTGACCTGGGTCCCCGGCCAGGGCTACCGCCACCCCCACGACGGCCAGTGGGTGGCTGAGCCGGGCCAGGCCTTGCGGGGCTGGATCGCGCCCAATGAGGAGCGGCCGGCCTGGGTGGCCCTGGTGGCGGCCATCAACGAATATTGGCGGCACAATCCGCCGCCCATCAGCGACGGCGGCGAGGTGGTGGAGTTCGGCTAGCTTTTTTTCACGAAGCGCCCCACCAGGGCGGCGAACTCCGGCTGGTCGGCGGCCAGCATCACCGCCCGGCGCTCGTCCTCGATCTGGCGATAAAGCCCCGAACGGGCGGCCCGCCCCAACAGACGCTTGGTGTGGGCCAGGGCCGCGCGCGGCCCCCGGGCCAGGCCCTCGGCCAGCTCCATAGCCGCCGGCAGCAGATCCGGCCCGGGCAGCACCCGGTCCACCAGGCCCAGCTCCTGGCAGCGCTCCGGGCTCAGGGGCCGGCCCAGATAGAGATCCTCGCCCGCCCGCAACAGGCCCACCAGGCGGGGCAAATGCCAGGTGACCCCGGCCGCCGGCACCAGGCCGATGGCCAGGAAGCCGGGCACGATCTTGACCCCCTGGGCAGCCAGCACCAGGTCGCTGGCCAGCATCCAGGCCAGGCCCGCGCCCGAGGCCGCCCCGCCCACCGCCGTCACCACCGGCTGGGGCATGCCCACCAGGGCCCAGATGACCCGGCTGACCCACTTGGTGTAGGTCTCGAAGACCGGCGAGGCCCCCTGGCCGGGGTGCTCGGCCAGATAGGCATGGGCCGCCACCACGTTGCCCCCGCCGCTGAAGACCCCGCCCGCGCCGGTGAGCACCACCGCGCGGCAGTCCCGGTCCAGGGCCAGTTCCTCCAGGGTCCCGGCCAGGCGGGGTCCCATTCGCTCGTCCATGGCGTTGGCCGTGGCCGGGTTGTCCATCGTCACCAGGGCCACCGCCCCCCGGCGCTCCAGGGTCACGTAGTTGGGCTCCAAGCTGCTCTCCTTGGTTTCGGGGGCCGGCCGTAAAATCCGCTGGCCCGGGGCGGGTCCAGGTTGCCACGGGACCAGGCTTGATGGCAAGCTGGAGAAAGCCAATCCCAAACCAACGGAAGCGCCAGCCCCATCCCCGCGCCTGGCACCCTCCGAGGGGGAGAACGCCCATGCCCGATGCACGGGTCTTGACCCGGGTGCGGACCCTGCTGGAGCGCGACGAGCTCACCAGCCGCAACCGGCCCGTCCCCGAGGTCAGCGAGACCAAGAGCCAGGAGGTCTACCGCCTTTACCGGCTCTATGCCGCGGTCTCCCGCGAACTGGGCGAGGCCGCCACCCGGCCGGAGGTGGTGGTGCGGGCCGAACAAAAGGACGGCGGTCTGCTGCTGACCATCGCCGATCCCCGGGTCAGCTACCGCCGGCAAAGCCTGGCCCCGCCCCCCCTGGACGCCTACTTCATCCGTCTGCTGGAGCGTCTGGGCCTGCCCGGCCCGGGCCTGAAAAACCCGTAACTCCAGGCCAACGCTTTGTGATAATTTAATCCAGCGCAGCCTCGGGACGGGCGGCGCGGTGTTTTGACTCGCAGAAGAAAAGGACGCGAGGGGGATGAACATCTACGTCGGCAACTTACCCTATAGCCTCGATGACGACCAGTTGCGCGACCTGTTCGCCCAGGAGGGCGAGGTGCGCTCGGCCAGAGTCATCAAGGACCGCGAGACCGGCAACTCCCGGGGTTTTGGTTTCGTGGAGATGCCCTCCCAGGAAGAGGGCGAGGCGGCCATCTCCCGCCTTAACGGTTATTCCATGGGCGGGCGCAAGCTGACCGTCAACGAGGCCAAGCCCCGCGAGGGCGGCGGCGGCCCCGGACGGGGTGGCGATCGCGGCGGCCGTCCTCCTCGTCCGCGCAACTACTAAAAAGCGACCACCGGCTTCCGCCCCAGGGGCCTGGCGATTGCCTGGCCCCTGGGCGCGAGTCGTCATGTCCCTCCCCCCCGCGCAAGACCCCCACGAGCTGCTGCCAGTGGTGGATGACCAGGACCGTCTTGTGGACCTGGCCCCCCGCTGGCGGGTCCACCGCGACGGCCTGCGTCACCGCGCGGCCCACGTGCTGCTCTTCGACCCCGCCGGCCGGGTCTACCTGCAACAGCGCTCGGCGGCCAAGGACACCCACCCCGGCAAATGGACCAGCTCCGCCAGCGGCCACGTGGACCCGGGCGAGGAGTATCACCAGACCGCCCGGCGCGAGTTGCGCGAGGAGCTGGGCCTGGACCTGGAGCCCCTGCCCGCCGGACGCCTGGCCGCCGGCCCGGCCACCGAGAACGAATTCAGCGCGGTCTACTACCTGGTCAGCGACCTGACGCCCCAGCCCAACCCGGTGGAGATCGCCGCCGGGCGCTTCTTCACCCGGGCCGAGGCCCAGGCCCTGGCCGCCGACCCCCGCCAAGGCGTGCCGGCCCTGGCCCCGGTGCTGGCCCTGGGCTGGGCCGCCCTGGAGCGCGCGGACCAGGCCTGAGAGGGCCGCAGCCCAGGCCATAGAGGCGCGCGGGAGCGGACGCGGCCAAACCTGGCGGCTGGTGACGCTGGTGCGGGCTGGCCTGATGGTCGGGGAGGCGGGGACTAGAAGCCGAAGGTGAACTGGACGCCCATCACCCACTCGTTGCCGGCGGTGCGGCCCAGTTCGGGGTTCTCGCTGTAGTAGTAGCTGAGCTCCGGGCGCAGGCCCAGGTTGGGGGCCAGTTGATAGGGCACGGCCATGAAGGCGGCCCAGCGGCCATAGGTCTGATAGCTGGTGCTGGGCGCGCCGGTGATGTCACGCAGGGCCATCACCGGGCCGGGGCTGGCCACCTGCCAGGCGTAGGCGTCGCCGCTGGTGGCGGCGTGGCCGCGCTGATAGCCGCCGCCCAGGTCCAGGCCCAGGCTGGAGTCCGGCCGCCAGCGCAGGGCCAGGTAGCCGCCGGGCTCCACGCTGTCGGGCAGGCCGTCCTCGCGGTGGGGGATCTCCACGGTGCTGGTCTCGCCCACTCCCAGGTCGCGGTCCAGCACGCCCACCGAGAAGCTGACCGGCAGCCGGGGCAACTGGAAGAGCTGGTTGTCCGGCTTGGCGGCGGCCTTGGCCGGGGCTTCGGGGATGGCCGCCGGCGCGGGGCCGGCCTTGAACTCGAAGCCGGGGTCGGGCAAGGGCACGCTGCGGTTGAGGTCGTTGCGCAGCAGCAGGCTGGGATTGGGCTCGGGCAGGCCGCTGGCCGGCTGGCGAGCGCCCTTGGAGCCGGGGGCTCGGTTGGGATCGGGCGGGGTCCAGTGCAGGGCCGGGGTGGAAGTCAGGTGGTCCAGCCCGGGCAGGGCGACGACTTCCGGCCGCGGCGACGCACCCTCCCCCAGGGGGGACTGCGCCCACGCCGCGCCCGCCCCGACCCACAAGGCCAGGGCCATCACCAGGATGGAAGACCGGATGCGCACCTGCCAGCTTCTCCCGCCCCTCTTGCCACTGAGGGGCACTTAAACCTTACACCATTATTCTGGACCCCGGGTGATTTTTTTGCCCTGGCGCGTGGCCGGCGGGTGACATTTCGGGGGCGACCGGCCCCCAGCCCTGCTATATCAAAATGATCATCCGCGGCCCCGCGGCCACTGGGCCGCCGCCGCTTCCTCCCCAGCCAGGGCAAGGAGACGAAAGATGTTGGATTGTCGAGGGTTGGCCTGCCCCCAGCCGGTGATCAAGACCAAGGAGCTCCTGGAGAGCCAGGCCCCGGAGCAGGTGGAGGTGCTGGTGGACAACGCCGCCGCCAGCCAGAACGTCAGCCGCTTCCTGGGCAGCCAGGGCTACCGGGCCCAGGCCACCCCCCAGGGGGCCGACTTCCTGGTCAGCGGCCAGAAGGACGCCAGCCTGGCGGTCAGCGCCACCCCGCCGGTGGAGACCATGACCTGCGCCACCGGCGAGGGCCGCATCCTGGTCTTCGTGCGCTCGGCCACCCTGGGCCGGGGCGACGACACCCTGGGCGCGGGCCTGATGAAGAACTTCCTGCTCACCCTCAAGGAGATGGGTCCGGCCCTGTGGCGGATCCTCTTCCTCAACGGCGGGGTCAAGCTCTGCTGCCAGGGTTCGGAGAGTCTGGCGACCTTGCAGGAGTTGGAGACCTCCGGGGTTAGCATCCTGGTCTGCGGCACCTGCCTGAACCACTTCGGGCTCTTGGAGCAGAAGCAGGTGGGCGAGACCACCAACATGCTGGACATCGTGACCAGCCTGCAGGTGGCCGACAAGGTCGTCACGGTCTAGCCCCGGCCCCGCTCTCGCCTACTCCCATCCGAGCCTGGCTGTCCCCAACAATAGTTTTTAAAAATACTTGATGCTTGAATCGATTTGTTTTTGCGATGCTTCGCCCCCAAAGAAAGGGGCCGGGGCATCCCTGCTGGACGCCCCGGCCCCTTTGGTCGGGCAAGACGCCGCCGTCGGTTAGGGCTGGCGGTAGAAGTCGATGGTGCGCTTGAGGCCGTCCTCCAGGCCGGTGGTGGCCTCCCAGCCGATGACTTTCCTGATCCGGCTGACGTCAGGGATGCGCCGGGGGATGTCCTCGTAGGACTTGCCGAAAACCTCCAGGTGGGGCTTGAAGACCAACTCGTTGGCGAAGCCGCCCACCTGCTTCATGGTCTGGGCCAGCTCCAGGATGCTGGTCTCGCGGTCGGAGCCGATGTTGAAGCACTGGCCCAGGGCGGCGTCGTTCAGGGCCAGCTCCACCACGGCCTGGGTGGCGTCCTCGATGAAGGTGAAGCAGCGGGTCTGCTGACCGTCGCCGTGCACCACCACCGGCTCGCCCTTCAGGAACTTCTCCAAGAAGATCGGGATCACCCGGCCCTGGCCCAGGTCTTCGCAGCG
>CALERA010000095.1 GCA_937908275.1 uncultured Desulfarculaceae bacterium
TCCTTGTCCTCGCCCTCCATGGCGGTCTTGACCCCGGCGATCTTGGCCTCGGCGTCGGCCTTCAGGGCGGGGTCGATCTTGTCACCCAGCTCCTTGAGGTTCTTCTCCACCGCGTAGACCATGCTGTCGGCCTGGTTGCGGGCGTCCACCAGCTCGCGGCGCTTCTTGTCCTCGCCGGCGTGCATCTCCGCGTCCTTGATGGCCTGCTGGATCTCCGACTCGCTCAGACCGCTGCTGGCGGTGATCTTGATCGACTGCTCCTTGCCGGTGCCCAGGTCCTTGGCGCTGACGTGGACGATGCCGTTGGCGTCGATGTCAAAGGTGACCTCGACCTGGGGCACGCCCCGGGGCGCGGGCGGGATGCCCACCAGCTCGAAACGGCCCAGGGTCTTGTTGCCGGCGGCCATCTCGCGTTCGCCCTGGAGCACGTGGATGGAGACCGCGGGCTGGTTGTCGCCGGCGGTGCTGAAGATCTGGCTCTTGCGGGTGGGGATGGTGGTGTTCTTCTCGATCAGGCGGGTCATGACCCCGCCCAGGGTCTCGATGCCCAGGGACAGCGGGGTGACGTCCAGCAGGAGCACGTCCTTGACCTCGCCACCCAGCACGCCGCCCTGGATGGCCGCGCCGATGGCCACCACCTCGTCGGGGTTCACGCCCTTGTGGGGCTCCTTCTGGAAGATTTCCTTGACCTTCTGCTGCACCCGGGGCATGCGGGTCATGCCGCCCACCAGGATCACCTCGTTGATCTCGGCGGCCGCGAGGCCGGCGTCGCGCATGGCGGTGCGGCAGGGGCCCTCAACCCGGGCGATGAGGTCCTCCACCAGGGCCTCCAGCTTGGCCCGGGTCAGCTTGACGTTCAGGTGCTTGGGACCGGACTGGTCGGCGGTGATGAAGGGCAGGTTGATGTCGGTCTCCATGGCGGTGGAGAGCTCCATCTTGGCCTTCTCGGCCGCCTCCTTCAGGCGCTGCAGGGCCATCTTGTCCCCGCGCAGGTCGATGCCCTGGTCCTTCTTGAACTCGTCGGCCAGCCAGTCGATCACCCGCAGGTCGAAGTCCTCGCCGCCCAGGTGGGTGTCGCCGTTGGTGGCCTTGACCTCGAACACGCCGTCGCCCAGCTCCAGGATGGAGATGTCGAAGGTGCCGCCGCCCAGGTCGAACACCGCGATTTTTTCGTCTTTTTTCTTGTCCAGGCCATAGGCCAGGGCCGCGGCGGTGGGCTCGTTGATGATGCGCAGCACGTTAAGCCCGGCGATGCGGCCGGCGTCCTTGGTGGCCTGGCGCTGGCTGTCGTTGAAGTAGGCCGGCACGGTGATGACCGCGTCCTCTAGCTTCTCGCCCAAAAAGTCCTCGGCGGTCTGCTTCATCTTGCCCAGGATCATGGAGCTGATCTGGGCCGGGGAGTACTCCTTGCCCTGGACCTCGATGTGGGCGTCGCCATTGCTGGCCTGCACGACCTTGTAGGGCAGGATCCCGACGTCCTCCTGGACCTCCTTGGAGCCGAACTTGCGGCCGATCAGGCGCTTGACCGCGAAGACGGTGTTGCGCGGGTTGGTGATGGCCTGGCGCTTGGCCACCTGGCCCACCAGGCGCTCGCCGCTGTCGGTGATGGCCAGCACGCTGGGGGTGGTGCGGCTGCCCTCCTGGTTGGTGAGCACCTTGGGTTCGCCGCCCTCCATGATGGCCACGCAGGAGTTGGTGGTGCCCAGGTCGATGCCGATGATTTTGCCCATTTTCTAAACTGCCTCCGCAAGGAAATGAAGGAGCGTTCCGGCCCGGGGGCCGGCGCTCAACTGATCTTGATCTTGACCTCGGCGCCCTCGTCCTCGGCCGGCGCGGGACGCTTGCTCACCACCACCATGGCCGGCCGCAGCAGCCGACCCTGGAAGACGTAACCCTTGGCCAGCTCGTTGAGCACGGTGTTCTCTTCGGCTTCCAGGTCCTCCTGTTGCAACATGGCCTCGTGCAGCTCGGGGTTGAAGGGCTGGCCCAGGGCCGCCACCGGCTCCAGGCCGTGGCGCTCCAGGGTCTTGGCCAGCTCCTGCAGCACCAGGGAGACGCCCTGGCCCAGGGGGCCTTGCAGGTCGGCCTCGCTGGCGTGGGCCAGGGCCCGCTCCAGGTTGTCCAGCACCGGCAGCATGTCCTTGACGATGCTCTCGTTGGCCCGGCGCAGGAACTCCGCCTTGTCGCGCTCGGTGCGCTTCTTGAAATTGTCGGTCTCGGCCATCAGCCGCAGCAGACGGTCCTTGAGCTCGTCGCGCTCGGCCGTCAGCTCGGCCACCGGGTCGGCGGTGGAGTTCTCCGGCGCCTCGCCAGTGGGGCTGGCCTGTTTCTCTTCCTGGCTCACAAAACCTCTCCTGTCGCCAAGCGCGCGGGGCTCAATCCCGGGATCCCAGGATCTGGCTGACCAGGCGCGCGGTGTAATCCACGATCGGGATGATTTTAGAGTAATCCATGCGGGCCGGTCCGATCACTCCCAAAGCCCCGGCCGGCTGGGCCTCCCCGCCATAGGAGGCGGTGACCGCGGTCAGGCCCTCCAGCCCGGCCACCTCGGCCTCCGCGCCCATCAGGATCTGCACCCCCGGGGCGCTGAGCGAGCGCTCCAGCAGCCGCAGCAGGGTGGAGCGCTCCTCGAAGGCCTGGAAGATGGCCTTGAGCCGGGCCACGTCGCTGAATTCCGGCGCACCCAGGAGGTTGGTGCGGCCCTCCACGAAGACATCGCCCGACTCGCCCCAGGGCAGGGCCTGCTGTCCCAGGCGCAAAGCCCGACCCAGGACCCGGTCGAAGCGCACCTTTTCCCGGGCCATCTCCCGCTCCAGGCGTTCACGCACCTCGTTTAAGGTAAGGTCGGCCAGGAGCTCATTCAAGTAGCGGGTGAACTTATCCAGGTCTTCCTGGCCAAGTTCGGCCTCCGCCTCGATAATCCGGTTCTGCACCCCGCCGCTCCGGGCCACCAGCACCACCAGGATCAGGCCCGGGCGCAGGAGCACGAACTCCATGCGGCGGAAGACCTCCTGCTCCGGGTTGGGGGCCGAGACCAAGGCCGCCTGCTGGCTGGTGCTGGAGAGCAGCCGCCCGGTGGTCTTGAGCACCTCGCGGACCTCCAGCTCCTGGCGGCCCTGGAACCCGGCCCGGATGCGGGCCTTGGCCCGCTCGTCCAGCTCCCGCACCTCCAGGATGGATTCCACATAGAAACGAATGCCTTGGGGGGTGGGCACCCGGCCGGCCGACACGTGGGGCTGGGTCAGGTAGCCCATCTCCTCCAGGTCGGACATCACGTTGCGGATGGTGGCCGGGCTGACGTTGACGCTCTTGAGCTTGCTGATGGTGCGCGAGCCCACCGGTTCGGCGTCGCTGATGTAGGTGGCGATCACAGCCGAGAGGATCAGCTTCTCTCGTTCTGAAAGTCCTTTTGCCACCGTACCTTACCCCCGCTGGCACTCGTTGGGTGAAAGTGCTGACAAAAAATAACCACCCCAGGGGGGGCTGTCAAGCGGAGGCGCGGCCCAGTTGACTCAGTCCTGGCCCAGCCATTCGCGCAGGGCCAGCACCAGGGCGAGCTCCGCCGGGGCCAGGCCCTGGTCCTCCAGGCGCAGTTCCAGGAGGGCTTGGTAGGCGTCCGCCCGTTCCTGGTTCGGCGCGCCCATCAGGCCGCCGTTCAGGTGCCGCAGGCCTTCCTCCAGGGCCTCGGCCAGGATCAGGCTGGCGCCTTCGCCGCAGAGCCGGGCGGCCAAGGTCCCGCCCAACAGGGCCAGGCGGCGATCCACCGCCGCGTAGCAGGCGGCGGCCAGGTCCGGGGCCGCCGCCCGAGTGGCCTTGGCGATCAGTTCGTCATCCCCGCCCTGGGGTTTTTGCAGCAGACCGTCCACGCCAGCCTGACTCAGGGCCACGGCGTCGGCATAGAGCGCCTTGCGCGAGTAGCCCAGGGCCGCGGCCTGGGGGTGCTGTTCCCGGGCGGCCTGGAGGTTGGCCAGACCGTAGGCCCTGCCCTGCCCCATTTTCTCGCAGGCCGCCAGGAAGCTGCGCTGCCAACGCTCCACCTGGGCGTAGACCCGGCGCAGGAACAGGTTGCCGGCCTCGCCCGCCGGGGCCTGGTCCAGGTCCTGATACAAACGGGACAGGTCCGGCGCGGGTCCCAGGGCGGCCCCCAGGTCGTTCTGGGTCATGATCTCCCCGGGTTGGTCCGAGTCCAGGGAGCCGTAGATATCCAGCAGGAAACAGAGCGGACGGCGGCCGTCCAGTTGCTCCATGGCCTCGGCAAAGGTCTGGGCGTAAATGAATTCGGCCCGCGCGAAGGCCGGGGCCGCGTGCTCGCGGAAATTATCCAACTCGAACCGGGCGTCGTCGATGAAGACGAAAGCGGATTTCATGGCGCATCCTTAAGTTTCGGCAAAACCCTGAGTCCTAGTTAACACCCCCCGGCCGGGATGGCAACGCGCATCTGGCCGGCTTGACCGCGCTGGTCGGCCGTGCTAAACAATCTCCTGCATCCATCGGGTATTAATTCCACCTTGTCGCTGGGCATGCTTCCAGCGGGTGCGGGAGGTTTGAGATGCAGAAAGTGGCGGTGATCGGCTGCGGCTCCTACATGGACTCGGGTTATGGCTGTCCGGGCGAGTGGCGCTGCCTCAAGGCCGCGGCCCTGGGCGAGGGCAAGTTCCCCGAGCCGGTGCAGGTGGTGGGTTTCATCAAGTGCGAGTGCCCCGGCCGGGCCACGGTGCCCAACCTGGGCCACTTCATGAAGATGTCCGGGGTCAAGCCCGACGCGGTCTACCTGTCCTCGTGCATGGTGGGCGCCAAGCCCGACTGCCCCTACATGCCGCTGGAGGAGAAGGTGGCCTTCATCAAGGAGAAGACCGGCCTGCCGGTGATGCTGGGCACCCACGAGTACCACTGAGCCTGGCCGCCCCGGTGCGTCCCGCCTGGCCCGCAGGGTACCGGTCGGGCCGTTGCCGGGCGATCGTGGCGTTTCCCGCGTCGGGAGCACTTGACACTGGCAACGGCGGCCGCTATGATTGCCGCAATTCCGTCGGGCTAAGGTTTCGAAGAGACAGGGCTTTTGCCTAGCGGATCCCTGGCGGCGTAGCCAAGTGGCAAGGCAGCGGACTGCAAATCCGTTATTCACCGGTTCAAATCCGGTCGCCGCCTCCAAAAATATCA
>CALERA010000096.1 GCA_937908275.1 uncultured Desulfarculaceae bacterium
ACCACCGAGATCTACACTCTTTCCCTACACGACGCTCTTCCGATCTAGCACCGCGTAGGCCAGCATGAAGTTGTCAAGCGATAACAATTTGTTGAGCCAGGGAGTGCCGGCGCTGGCCAGGATGCCGCCCAGCATGCCGGCGGCGCTGACCAGGGGGAACAGGCGCTTGCTCTGGCGGGTGTTGAACAGGTCGTTGGCCAGGTTCCAGAAGACCATGGCGTTGAGCACCTGGACCTGGGAGCGCAGCAGGAACAGGAGGGGATAGACCAGGCTGATCTCCATGCCCACCACGATGCGCAGCAGGGCCAGCATCACCCCGAAGCAGATCATCATGTCGCGCAGCAGGCGTCCGCTGGGGTAGCGGATCATCAGGCCCATCAGCGCGCCCATGGAGAAGAAGGCCACCACCGAGTTGGCCATGTAGACCAGGGGCAGGTTCTCCACCCCGTAGCGCCGCAGGAAGGTGGTCTCGACATAGTTGTCGAGGATCATGTTGGAGCTGGCCATCAGGAAGTACAGGCCGGCGACCCAGAGGAACAGCGATGCCTCGTCGGCCTGGATGTTCAGCCAGCGGGACCAGAACGAGCGCATGGGGTCTCCCCTGCCGGAGGTCGGCCACCCGCGGGGCGGCGCTAGGATTTCTAGTGGCTTAGGTGGGACATTCTATAACGCCCCCCGCCCGGGCACAAGTCCGGGCTCCCTGGGTGGAGGGGGCGCTAGAGGCCTGGCACCGGGCAGGATTCGATCTCCGGCCCCGGGTCCGGGGCGCCGTCGGCGTAGTGGCAGGCCACCATGTCCCCGTCCTCCAGCCGGCGCCAGGTGGGGGCCTGGCGGGAGCAGCGGGTCAGGTGGGCCCGGGCGCAGCGCCGGAAAAAGACGCAGCCCGCCTCTTCGGTGGTGGCCTGGCGCTCCGGTTGCAGCAGGGCGTTGTAGCGCGGCACGTCGCCGCAGTCGCCGAACTTGGGCGTGGCGTCGATCAGGGCCTGGGTGTAGGGGTGGCGGGGCCGGTTGATGACCTGCTCGGCCTGGCCCAGCTCCATCAGGTGGCCGCGATAGATCACCGCGATGCGGTCGCAGAGATAGCGGGCCGCGGCCAGGCTGTGGGTGATCAGCGCGATGGTGGTGCCGAACTTCTCCCGCACCTGCAAGAGGATGTCGAAAATCTGGGCCGAGTAGGAGGCGTCCAGCATGCTGGTGGGCTCGTCGGCCACCAACAGCCGGGGCTCGATGATCATGGCCCGGGCGATGGCCACCCGCTGGCGCTGACCGCCGCTGAGCTGGTGGGGGAAGCGGTAGGCGAAGTCCTCGGCCGGGGAGAGCCCCACCGCCTTGAGGGTGGCCAGCACCCTGCCCTCGCGCTCGGAGGCCGGGCAGGCCTGGCTGGTGATCAGGGGCTCGGCCACGCTGTCCAGGATCGAGAGCTGGGGGTTCAGGGACTGGTAGGGGTCCTGGAAGATGATCTGGACCTTGCGCCGGAAGTCCTTCAAATCCTTGCCCCTGAGCGCGGTGATCTCCCGCCCCTCCAGCACCAGCTGGCCGGCGTCGGCCCGCTCCAGGCCCACCATCAGGCGGCCGCAGGTGGTCTTGCCGCTGCCGCTCTCCCCCACCAGGCCGAAGATCTCCCCCCGGCGGAAGTCCAGCGAGACCTGGTTCAGGGCCGTGACCCGCTCCCCGGCCCCGCCGAAGATGCTCCCCCGGCTTTGGTAGTGCTTGCTGATCCCCACCAGTTCCATCACCGGCGCGGTGAGAGGCGGCGGGGTGCGTTGGAGTTGGTCGGTCTGGGGCGGGGTTTGCTCAGACATTGTCGCACCGCACGAAATGGGTCTCGCCCACCTGGACCAGCTCCGGGGGCTCCAGCTTGCAGGAGGAGGCCGGCACCGGGCAGCGGTCGCAGAAGCGGCAGCCAAAGCGCCGGCCGATCAACAGGGGCGGCTCGCCGGGGATGGGCCGCAGGGGCCGCCGGGGGCCGCCCAGGGCCGGGAAGCTGTTCAACAGGGCCTGGGTGTAGGGGTGGCGGGGCTGACCCAGGACCTCCCTGGTGGTGCCCCGCTCCACCATCTGGCCGGCGTACATCACCCCGATCATCTCGCAGACCTCGCTGACAATGCTGATGTCATGGCTGATGAAGATGATGGCGATGTTGAATTCCTTTTGCAGTTCCTTGGTTTCCTTGAGGATCTGGTCCTGGACGATCACGTCCAGGGCCGTGGTGGGCTCGTCGGCGATGATCACCTTGGGGTTCAGGGCCAGGGCCATGGCGATCACCGCGCGCTGCTTCATGCCGCCGCTGTACTGGTGGGGGAAGTCGTGCATCCGCCCCACCGGCAGGCCCACCAGTTGGTACAGGCCCTCCACCTGGTGCAGGGCCTCCTCCCGCTCCAGCTCCGGCTTGTGGGTCAGGATGGCCTCCACGATCTGCTCGCCCACCCGCTGCACCGGGTTCAGGGCGTTCATGGCCGCCTGGAAGATCATGGCGATGTCGCGCCAGCGCCGCTGGCGCAGGTCCGCCTCGTCCAGGCCGGAGAGGTCCTGGCCGTCCAGCACCACGTTGCCGCCGACGATGGAGCCGTTGGGCGGCAGCAGGCCCATCAGGGCCATGCCGATGGTGGTCTTGCCGCAGCCGCTCTCGCCCACCAGGCCCAGGGACTGGCCGGCGTCCACCGCGAAGGAGACGTCGTCCACGGCCCGCAAGAGGCCCTTGGCGGTCTGGTAGCCGATGCTAAGGTGGTTGACTTCCAACAGCGCCATGGTCCTCTTTCCTAGCGGCTCTGGTCGCGCAGGCGGGGGTCCAGCACCTCGTCCATGGCCCGGCCCAGCATGTAGAACGACAGCGTCAACAGCGAGATGCACAGGCCCGGGGGCAGGAGCCACCAGGGGGCCTGGAACATGTGCCCGGTCTTCCAGACCCATTGCAGCATCATGCCCCAGCTCACGGTGCCGGGGTCGCCGAAGCCCAGGAAGGCCAGGGCGGCCTCGATGATGATGGCCCCCGTGACCCGGAAGGTCATGTAGAGGAAGGCCAGGGGCAGCACGTTGGGCATGATGTGGCGGAAGACGATGCGGGTGTGGGAGGCCCCGGCCACCCGGGCGGCGTCGATGAAGGGCCGGCCCTTGAGGCTCAAGGTCTGGGCCCGGATCACCCGCGCCACCCCCGGCCAGCGGAAGAAGGCGATCATCAGCACGATGGTCCAGATGCCCAGCTTGCCAAACAGCGCGGCCAGCATCAGCACCACCAGGAGGGTGGGCATCACCATGATGATCTCCGACAGGCGCATCAGGATGATGTCGGTCCAGCCCCCCAGATAGCCGGAGACCATGCCCACGCTGACCCCCAGCGCGATGCTCATGAAGGCCGCGCTGACGCCCACCATGAAGGCCACCCGGGTCCCGGCCAGGAGCTGGCTCAGGATGTCGCGGCCCATGAAGTCGGTGCCCAGCCAGTGGCGCCAACTGGGGGCCGAGGACTGCATCACCTCCGGATCCACCCCGGTCATGGGGTGGTACATGGGGTCGATCAGGGGCGGCACCACCGAGACCATGGCCATGACCGCGAAGACGACCAGCAGGATCAGGCCGATGCGGCCCAGGGGGTTCTGGTGGAAGACCCGCCAGTTATCCAACAGGCGCTCGCGCCAGGGATTGCGGCGGGGCGGGGTGGGCACGGTGATTTGATCCTTGGCGCTCATGCCGGGCTCCCCCTCAGTAGCGGATGCGCGGGTCGAGGTAGGCGTAGAGCACGTCCACCACCAGGTTTGAGATCAGCACCACGCTGGCCACCAGCAGGAAGGAGGCCTGGGCCAGGGGGTAGTCGTTCTGGCTGACGGCGAAGACCAGCTCGCGGCCGATGCCGGGCCAAGAGAAGACGGTCTCGGTCAGGGCCCCGCCGTTGATGGAAAAGGCCAGGGACAGCCCGACGCTGGTCACCACCGGCAGCCAGGCGTTGGGCGCGGCGTGGTGGTTGCGGATGGCTTTTTCGGTCAGGCCCTTGGCCCGGGCGGTGATGATGTAGTCTTCCTTGAGGGTCTCCAGCATGCTGGAGCGCATCACCAGGAGGTAGGCCCCGAAGTGCATGATGAACAGGGTGCCCAGGGGCAGGATCATGTGGTAGGCCACGTCCCAGGCCTTCAGGAGCACGCCGCTATCCGGGTCCAGCCAGACCTCGTCGCTGATCATGCCGTTGATGGGGAACCAGTCCAGCTTGTAGCCGAAGACCCAGATCAACAGCAGCGCCAGCCAGGGCAGGAAGAGGGTGTGGGTGATCAGGCTGGCCACGGTCAGCCAGAGGTCGGTGGCCTTGCCCTTGTTCCAGGCCGCCAGCTTGCCCCAGGCGATGCCGGCCACGGCCGACAAGAGCACCCCGGTGCTGAACAGCAGGATGGTGTTGGGCAGGCGCTGGCCGATGATCTCCAGCACCGGCAGGCCATAGTGGAAGGAATGGCCGAAGTTGCCGGTCAGGCAGTTGCCCAGGTAGGTCAGGTACTGCCGCCAGATGGGCAGGTCCAGGCCCAGTTGGGCGATGAGCCGGGCCGCGTCCTCGGGCGTCATGTTGGGGTCCACCATCCGGGCCACCGGGTCGCCGGGGGCCAGGCGGAAGAGCACGAACAGGATGGTGAGGATCATGAACAGGATGACGACGATCTGCACCAGGCGGTTGATCACGTAGCGGGTCATTGGCCTGCCTCTAGGGTCGGGCGCGCCCGGCGCGCGGGGTCAGTTCGCAGAAGGTCCACAGGTTGCCCACCCCGCCGACCATCTCCACCCAGCCGCTGAAGCGGTCCTCGCGCAGGGCCTCGGTCAGGGTGGGATTGTACAAGGGCAGGAAGGGGGTGTCCTTCATCAGGATGCGCTGCATCTCCTGCACCAGGGGCTGGCGCTCCTGGGGATCCATGGCCCGGCCGGCCTGGTTGGCCAGGGAGTCGAACTCCGGGCTGTGATAGCCGCTCATGTTCCAGCCCCGGGGCCTGTCGTTGGCCCCCAGGAAGAAGGCCCCCAGCCAGCCCGGGTCCAGGGGCAGGTTGCCGTAGCCCAGCACGAACATGTCGAACTCGCGCCGGCTCTTGACCTGCTCCAGCATCGCGCCAAAGGCCATGGGCCGGGCGAAGGCCGGGATGCCCACCTGGCCCAGCCACTCCTGGGCCATCACCCCCACCATGGCCCGCTGGGGGTCGTAGTCGGCCGGCGGGGTGAGGATGCTCAGCTCGCGCAGGGGGTTGCCTTCCGGGTCCCTGAGCCCGCGGCCGGGGCGCAGATGGTCGCCCTCCCAGGCCGGGCGCTGGTCCCAACTGAAGCCCGCCCCGGCCAGGATCTCCACCGCCTGGTCGATCCGCTGGCGGCGGGTCAGGGGCTGGTCGTAGTCCGGCACCGTGTTCAGGTGGTAGAAGCGGTTGCCGGCCGGCAGCAGCGAGGACATCACCTCGCCGGCGCCCTGCAACACCCGCTTGATCACGAACTGCTTGTCGATGAGCAGGGCCACCGCGCGGCGAAAGGCCGCCTCCCCGGTGGGGAGCCGGCGCAGGTTGAAGCCCAGGAAGTACAGGGCGCTCTTCTGGCTCTGCACCAGGCGCACCGCCGGGTCGCGGGTGAGGTCGCGCAGATAGCCGGGCTGGACGTTGTTCCAGTAATAGTCGATGGTCCCCTTGCGCAGGGCCAGCACCGCCGCGTCGCTGGTGCCATAGACCTTGAAGACCACCCCGCTGATCTCCGGCCCCAGCTTGCGCCCGGCGATGGTCAGGCCCTGGCCGAAGAAGTGGGGGTTGCGCTTCAGGTAGAGATAGACGCCCTTGCGCCACTCGGCCAAGACGAACGGCCCGTTGCTCAGGGGGTCCTCCAGCTTGTATTGCAGCAGGCTGGCCAGGGGCCGCTGGGTCAGGCGGCACTGCTCCAGCACCGGGCGCCACTGGGCCTGGGAGAGCACCGGCGCGCCCAGGGCCCGGGCCGCGAAGCTGGCGTCGGGCCGGGAGAGCTTGAAGCGCACGGTTTGCTGGTCCAGGGCCTCCACCTGCTTCAGGGCGGCGAACAGGGAGGCGAAGCGCGGCACCTTCAGGGCCTGGATCAGCTCGGCGGTGAAGACCACGTCCGCGGCGGTCAACGGGCTGCCGTCGGACCAGCGGGCCGGACGCAGGCGCACGGTGTAGGTCAGGGCCTGGGGATCGAAGACCGGGGGCTCGGCCGCCAGCCAGGGCGCGGGCTTCAGTTCGGCCGGTTCGCGCAGGTAGAGCGGCTGGTAGAGCAGGGCCTGCACGTGGCTGGACCAGGAGTCGCCGGCCAGCCAGGGGTTGAGGCTCTTGGGCTCCTCCAGCACCCCCACCCGCAACACGTCCCGGTCCCAGTCCGCGGCCGGGGCCGCGCTGGGCCACATCAGGGCCAGGACCAGGAGGATCGTCAGCAGCGGGAGCGTGGTGGCCAGCCGAAAAACAGGGGCTCGCATCATGATGTTTCGTTTCCACCCGGCCAGGGCGGCAGGGGGCCCTGCAACCAGATGCCGATGGTTTTGTGCCTGATCTCGCTGTGGAAGCTGGCGACCATATGGGTGCCGGCGCGGCTGGTGACCCCCAGGGCGCGGGGGTTGTCCAGGGCGATGACGGTGTAGATGGGCAGGCCCCCGGCGCGCTCCACCAGGCCGCGCACCAGGCGGGTGGCCAGGCCCCGGCCGCGATAGTCCGGCGCGACCGAGGTGTACCCGCGCTCCAGATGGCCCCGCAGGTCCAGGCCGCAACGCAGGCGCAGGCGGTCGATGTACTCCGGCCGGGGGGTCTTCAGGGTCACGCTGCCGGCCACCGTCTGGCCATCCAGGGCGAAGGAGACCAGGTGGGCGCGGCGCAGGTGGTGGCCCACCCACTGGGGACCCACCGCCCCGCCGGCGATGATCAGGGCCTCGATGGCCTCCAGGGTGGCGGCCGGGATCTGTTCCGGGGGCAGGAAGTGCAGGCTCAGGTCCGGGGCTGGACCAAGGACCGGCTCGCTGGCTGGCGCTGGCGCGCGCTGTGTCTGGGCGCTGCTTCTCAACCCTGTCTCCCCGCCGGCGTCCCCCGCCTCGCCAGTGCTGTTTGCGCAATTATAACAGCCGCGTCCCCCGGCCGGCAGCCGGTCGGCGGCCTTGTCAGGGTGGGACGCAAGGTCTATGATACATTTTTGTCGCGCCCCTGGGTCTAAATTGTCGTCACCATTGTCCTGTACGCGCCTGGAGACCAGTGATGCCCTTCCGTCTGGCCCTGAACCTCAAGCCTGAACTACCCCAACTGGCCTGGCTGGCCGAGGTGGACCGCGCCGCCGGCCTGGTGCGGGTGGCCCATGGCGCGTCCCTGGAAACCGCGCCGGAGTGGGCGGTGGAGGGGGTCTGGGAGGGCGACTTCGCGGCCGGCGAATTCCACCAGGCCGAGAACTTCTTCGGCTCCGGCATCCGCCTGGTGGGGGACGAGGTCCATTTCGTGCCCTCCACCGCCTCCATCGACCGCCTGCTCTACTGCGAGCTGGACGGCCTGGCCCTGGTCAGCAACAGCCTGCCCCTCCTGCTGGCCCGCACCGGGGCCCAACTGGACGACGGCCACGACTACTGGCGCGAGTGCCTGAGCATCATCAAGGGCGTGGACCGCCACGACCGCCGCTTCCAGGTGGTCCACCCGACCCTGGACCGCTTGGAGCAGGTGTTCTACCAGAACATCGTCATCGGCCAGGGTCCCACCCGCTATGAGCTGCGCATCGCCCACCACGAGATCCCGGACTACGCGCACTACGTCGCCGCGCTATTGAGGATCATGGGCCGGGTCAAGGCCAACGCCGAGGACCCCGCCCGCCGCAAGCCCTTCCGCAGCTATTCCACCCTGTCTCAGGGCTATGACTCGGCCGCGGTGGCGGCCCTGGCCCGGGAGATCGGGGTGCGCACCTCCTTCACTGGCCATCCGGTGCGCCAGCCCCTGGAGGGCCTGCTGCCCCCCACCTGGAAGGAGGACGCCCGCGAGATCGGCCGCCACCTGGGCCTGGAGGTGGTCTGGCTGGACGACCGGCGCCAAAGCATCGGCCCGGACGAGATCTACTATCTCTGCACCAACTACCCCAAACACCACTCCGGCCACTGGTTCGAGATCAGCTTCCACACCATGGCCGAGCAGATCGAGGCCAGCGGAGCCCTGGGCCTGGTCTTCACCGGCAACCACGGCGACACCGTCTGGGACGCCGACACCCCGGAGCGCCACCTGGCCACCCACATCCGGCGCGGCTGCCTGACCGGCCTGAACCAGACCGAGATCCGGCTCAAGGCCGGCTACATCACCCTGCCGGCGCCCTTCATCTGGGCCCAGGACATCCTCAAGATCCGCCAGGTCACCCTCTCCCCGGAGATGGAGCCCTGGCGGCTGCACGACGACTACGACCGCCCCATCCCCCGCCGCATCCTGGAGACGGCCGGGGTGCCCCGGGGGCTGTTCGGCTTTGACAAGAAGTTCATCTGCGCCCGGGCCATGTGGCCCATCCATCCCCGCCTGCGCCGGGAGTTCCTGGCCTACCTGAGCCGCGAGAAGGGCCTGCCGGCCTGGCTGGTCTACCTGGAGTACGCCAAGCACCTGGCCCTGACCAAGAAGGTGCTCAAGCGGGCCTTCCACCGAGAGCTGGCCCGCAAGGAGAACCTGTTCCTGGACCGGGACGTGGACCTGTTCTACGAGATGGTCCACTGGGGCACCCGCGAGATGACCGCCCGCGCCGCTCGGGGTCTGGGCCGTCCCCCGGCGGCCTAGGAGCCTCGGTCCATGCCCCCGGCTGGTGACGCCCTCCTGGACCGCCTGAGCAGCCTGCTGCCGGAAGCCGAGCCCGTCGCCCTGGCGGCGGCGCTGGTGCGCCTGCCCAGCGAAAACCCGCCCGGAAACGAGGCCCCCTGTCTGGAAATGCTGGCCGCGCGGCTGGCCGCTTGGGGCTGGGCGGTGGAACGGGTGCTCTCGCCCGCCGGCCGCCTGAACCTGGCCGCCCGCCTGGAGTTCCCGCGTCCCGGCCCCTGGCTGGTTTTGAACGGCCACCTGGACGTGGTGCCGGCCGGCGACCCGGCCACCTGGTCCACGCCGCCCTATGGCGGGGAAATCCGTCAGGGCCGGCTGTATGGCCGGGGCGCGGCGGACATGAAGGCCGGGGTGGCGGCCCTGGTCTGGGGTGCGCGCCTGGCCCAACTGTCCGGCCAGGACCTGGCCGGCGGCCTGCTGCTGCACCTGGTCAGCGACGAGGAGAACGGCGGGCAAGAAGGCAGCGCCTGCCTGGTGTCGCCCGACCAGCCCCAGGCCGCCGCCGCCATCGTGGCCGAGCCCACCGGCCTGAACCTGGTGGTGGCCCAGCGCGGGGCGCTCTGGACCCGGCTGCGGCTGTTGGGCCGGGCCGGGCACGGGGCCTTGAGCGGCCAGGGGGGCAACGCCATCGCCGCCCTGGGGCCGCTCCTGACCCGCCTGGCCCAGTGGCGGCCGGCCGGGGAGCACCCCCTGCTGGGCGGGGCGGGCCTCAACCCGGGGCGGGTGCGGGGCGGGGGGCGGGTCAACCAGGTGCCGGCCCTCTGCGAGCTGGAGCTGGACCTGCGCTACGTGCCCGGCCAGGAGCCCGAGGACTTGCGCCGCGAGTTGGCCGCGCTGGCCAACGAGGCCCTGGCCGGCCGGGAGGTGGGTCTGGAGCTGGAGCCCATGCTCCTGGCCCGGCCCTATGTCCTGGACCCGGCCGACCCCTGGCTGCGCCTGGTGGCCCGGTGCGCCGGGCAGGTGCGGGGCCAGGAGATCAAGACCCGGGGCATCAAGGGCATGACCGACGCCCGCTTCTACGTGGAGCGCTGGGGGGTGCCGGCGGCGGTGCTGGGGCCCGGGCGCGGGGCCCAGGCCCACGGCGCGGATGAGTTCGTGGAGATCAGCCAGGTGCGCCAGGCGGCCCTGATCTACGCCCTGGCGGCGGTGCATTTCCTGGGCGGCGGGATGGGGCGCGAAGGTTAGCCCAAAACTTGCCCCCGGGCGGCAAAGTGGTATGGTTGAAACCGCCCGCCCGCCCGCCCGCCCGACCGCCCGACCGCCCGCGCGGCCGGCCCCCTGGGGGAGGGGGGTGAACCGCCACACCTTAAATACGCCGAGGAACCGGCCCATGTCCCAAGACCAAGCCCGGAACCAGCCCTTGCCCGACGCCTGCCCCGACCCGGACCAGACCGAGGCCCCCCTGGACCAGGATTTCGGCCCCGACCCCATCGCGGTGCGCCAGACTGACCACTACCGCCAGGAATACGTGCTGCGCCTGGCCGAGCGTTGGGACCAGATCATCGACTGGGAGGGCCGCGCCGCGGGCGAGGGGGACTTCTTCATCGCCAACCTGCGCCGGCGCGGGGTGCGCCGCGTCCTGGACGTGGCCACCGGCACCGGGTTCCATTCCTGCCGCCTGCTGGCCGCCGGCTTCGAGGTCACCAGCGCCGACGGCAGCCCGGCCATGCTCAGGAAGGCCCGGGAGAACGCCCAGGCCCGGGGCCTGACCCTGAACCCGGTGCTGGCCGACTGGCGGCGTCTGAGCCAGTGCGTGGAGGAGGGCGGCTTCGACGCCATCACCAACCTGGGCAACTCCTTCACCCACCTTTTCAGCGACGCCGAGCGCCGCCAGGCCCTGGCCGAGTACCACCGGGTGCTCAAGCCCGGCGGGGTGCTGGTCATCGACCAGCGCAACTACGACACCATGCTGGACCAGGGCTACCTGTGCAGCCACCAGTACTACTACTGCGGCCAGGGGGTGGTGGTGGAGCCCGACCACCTGGACGAGGGCCTGGCCCGCTTCCGCTACATCTTCCCGGACACCACCTACTACCTGAACATGTGCCCCCTGCGCCTGGACTACCTGCTGGGCTTGTTGCAGGACGGCGGCTTCGGCCCCATCGAGACCTTCGGCGACTTCGCCACCCAGTACCAGAACCAGGACGTGGAGTTCTTCGTCCACCTGGCGGCCAAGCCCGACCAGCCCTAACCGCCAACGCTGAATCGCGCGCGCCGAATGATCGGGCGGGGTGTCAACCCCGCCCGATTTTTTGACGCCGATCCAGGGCGAGCGCACGAAAGGCAGGGTGGTCATGGCGAGGAGCGAAGCGACGTGGCAATCTCTTCAGGAATCAACCAGAGATTGCTTCGCTTCGCTCGCAATGACAAGCAGCGCTGCGCTGACGGCAAAGTTCGTGGCGCGCTAAGCCGCCGGCTGGTCGAAGGCGTTTACAACGGCCTTCGTAGGGGCGGGGTTTATCCCCACCCTTGTATTTATGCGGGCAAACAAGACGGGCGGGGATAAACCCCGCCCCTGCGAAGAAACACTGGCAATGACATCCCTTTGCGGTGTTGCTGGCCGGGCGGGTGGCGCGGTGGGGCCTCAGTCCTGGCTTGGCTCGCCGCCGCCCTCGGGCAGGTTGAAGATCCGGCGCACCAGGGCCAGGTGCTGGCTCT
>CALERA010000097.1 GCA_937908275.1 uncultured Desulfarculaceae bacterium
CACCGAGATCTACACTCTTTCCCTACACGACGCTCTTCCGATCTCCTGGGTGCGCTCCCGGCCGGCCAGGAAATGGATGTCATCCAGCAACAGGCAGTCGACCTGGCGATACTTCTCCTGGAACCGGGCCAGGCCGTCGAAGCGGATGGCCTGGATCAGCTCGTTGGACAGCCCCTCGGCCGAGCCGTAGTGGATCACCGCCCCGGGCTGGCGCTTCAGGACCTCGTTGCCCACCGCCGTGATCAGATGGGTCTTGCCCAGGCCCGGGCCGCCGAAGATGAACAGGGGGTTGTATTGCCGCCCCGGCTGGTCGGCCACCGCCTTGCAGGCCGCGAAGGCCAGCTCGTTGCACTTGCCCACCACGAAGCTGTCGAAGGTGTAGAGCGGGTTGAGCACCGGCGGCTCGTTGAACTGCGCCACCGGCCGCAGGGGCACCGTGGGCACCGCCGCGTTGTCCGCCTCCTCCACTTGGCTGATCTCCAGGCCCAGCTCCAGGTCGGCCCCGGCGCTCTGGCTCAGGGCCTGGCTCACCGAGTGCCAATAACGCTCACGAATCCAGGAGGCGAAGAAACGGTTGGGCACTTGAAGCACAGCCCGGTTCTCGTCCAGGCGCAGCTTGACCGGGTCCAGCCAGGTCTCGAAGTCCTTCTGCCCCAGCGACGCCCGAAGCCGCTGGCGGGCTTCACGCCATAACGCGTTGGTTTCCAAAGCAATATCCTCCATTATATCCGAGGTGTGTGAAGGATAAAGGCTGGCGTCGCGAGCGTGATCGGCGCCCCCCGGCAGGGCCGGGGGTCTCGGGCAGAGTACCGAGACAGGCTCACCATGTATCATATGTTTGGAAACAGATTAGGTCAAGGTGGTTGTGTCAATGCGTAACAAACCTGGTCACAGCTGTAACCGACTTGGCTTGACAGCCACCCGCAAATCATCTACCTTAGCCAGTATTGGGTGCCAAAAGACCTTTGCCTTCGCGCAATTGGCTGATCTCTTCTCCCGCGCGGGGTAGGTGGAACGGCTGGATTGCGGGCGCGGAGGCTTCATCCCAAGCAAGGAGTGAATCTTGGCCTTCACCATAGCTGTCGCCGGCAAGGGAGGGGTGGGCAAGACCACCGTGGCGGGCCTGTTGGTCCGCTACCTGGTGGAGCGTGGCCTGGCCCCGGTCCTGGCCGTGGACGCCGACGCCAACAGCAATCTCAATGAAGTCCTGGGGTTGGAGCTGCCCGAAACCCTGGGCGAGGCCCGCGAGAACATGAAGAAGGGCCAGTCCCAGGGCATGACCAAGAACCTGTTCATCGAGATGAAGGTCAACCAGTGCCTGCTGGAAAGCCAGGGCTTCGACCTCATCGCCATGGGCCATCCCGAGGGGGCCGGCTGCTACTGCGCCGCCAACCACCTGCTCACCGAGTGCATGGACAAGCTGGCCGAGAACTACCGCTACCTGGTGGTGGACAACGAGGCCGGCCTGGAGCACATCAGCCGGGTCACCACCCAGAAGGCCGACCTCTTCCTGGTGATCAGCGACCCCAGCCTGCGCTCGCTCACCGCCGCCCAACGGGCCCGCGACCTGGCCAGGGACATGAACATCCTCAAGGGCGACAATCACCTCATCCTGACCATGGCCCGCCAGGAGCCCACCCCCGAGCAGTTGGCCAGCATCGCCAAGCTGGACCTGGACCTGGCCGGCTGGATCCCGGACGATCCCGAGCTGGCCACCTTCGACCAGCAGGGCAAGCCCACCAGCCAACTGCCGGCCGACAACCCGGTGGTCAAGGCCGCCTTCGCCATCTTCGAGCGCCTTTTGGCAACGCACAAGGCCTAGGAAGCCCAGGGGTGTTTTCGGGGTGATTGAATAGTAATTACAGGGTATAAGCCCTGATTGTGCAAGCGGAGCTTTTTCCTTGACAGGCTTTTGGGAATGTACTAGCGTGAACCCGCCTTTTCCTGAATACCTGAGGAACAACGAGATTTTTTTCGGCCTGACATGTACCGCTGCGCACAAAGCCTGGCGGGTTGGGTCCACCCCCTGGGAGCCTCGCGGAGCCGTCCGCGGCGGCCAGGGTGGCGGGTCAGGCTGGAGTCGGAGCGGGACGTCCCGGGCCGGCGTGGCGAAAACCTAGGAGATACAGGGCCTTGGCGGCTAACCCATCCGCGTGTGAGTGGGCGCGGTGGGTCGGGGAGCCGTCAGGCGCGTAATTTTTAGTCAACTACACCACTTTAAGCAGCGGAGGGAGTTGCGGTGGCCTTCGAAATTCCTAAAGTCTCCTACTCCGGCAAGATCATGGAGGTGACCCTCGGCCAGGGCTCCAAAGCGCTGACCGTGGGCGGCGAGACGGCCTACCCGTTCCATACCTTTGAAGGCGTCATGCCCCGCAAGCCGGTGCTGGCCATGGAGGTGTGGGACATCAAGCCCGACGACTGGCCGGCGGCCTGCAGCGAGCCGTTCGCCGACGTCCTGGGCGATCCGGCCGCCTGGGCCAAGAAGTGCGTGGACCAGTACGGAGCCGAGGCCATCGTGCTCCAGCTGAAGTCCACCGACCCCAACGGCGAGGACGCCTCGCCCGACGCCGCCTCGGCCACGGTCGGCAAGGTGCTGGCCGCCATCGACGTGCCCCTGGTCATCTGGGGCTCGGCCAATGGCAACAAGGACGCCGAGGTGCTGAAGAAAATCGCCGAGGACCACCAGGGCAAGAGCCTGCTCTTGGGCCCGGTGGAGGAGTCCAACCACAAGGCCATCGGCGCCGCCGCCCTGGCCTACAAGCACTCCATCATCGCCTCCTCGCCCATCGACGTGAACCTGGCCAAGCAGCTGAACATCCTGCTGGGCAACCTGGGCGTGCCCCTGGAGCGGATCGTCATCGATCCCACCACCGGCGGTCTGGGCTACGGCATGGAGTACTCCTACTCGGTCATGGAGCGCATCCGCATGGCCGCGTTGGTCCAGGAGGACGACAAGCTGATCCTGCCCATGATCAACAACGTGGGCAACGAGGTCTGGAAGTCCAAGGAGGCCATGCTCAGCGACGCCGAGGCCCCCGAGCTGGGCGACAGCTCCATGCGCGGCGTGCTGATGGAGACCTGCGCCGCCATCTCCTTCCTGATGGCCGGCGGTGACATCATCATCCTGCGCCATCCCAAGACCGTGACCCTGGTCCGGGGCTACATGGACAAGGTCCTGGCCGCCCGCGGCCCCGCCAAGGAAAAGGTCAAGGTCGACCGTCCCAAGGCCGCCCCGGTCGCCGGCGCCGCCGCGCCCAAGCCCGCCGCCGCCCCAGATCG
>CALERA010000098.1 GCA_937908275.1 uncultured Desulfarculaceae bacterium
GGAATCATCAACGTGCCCCTGACCTACCCCCCCCGGGCGGTCAACGGCTTCATGGTGGGCTGCTTCCTCTCCCCGGACCTGGCCAAGGCCACCTATCCCGCCGCGCTGGCCCCCAAGCTGCTGGAGCTGGAGTACCGCATCGACGCCGACATGTCCCTGGCCCGGGGCGATCTGGGGGCCTTCGCCGCCGACTGCACCGAGACCCTGGCCCGGCGCTTCGCCACCGGGTTCAAGCTCATGCACTCCGAGCCCTGGGAGTTCTTCCAGCTCCATGTCATGAGCACCGACCGCATGAACCATTTCCTGTGGGGCGACTGGGAGGACGGACGCGAGGGCCTGGCCCCGGAGTTCGAGACCTTCTACCGCCGCCTGGACTCCTACCTGGGCGAGCTGGTGCAGCACCTGCCCCAGGGCTGCCGCCTGGTGATGCTCTCCGACCACGGCTTCTGCCGGGCCAAGGCCAATCTCTACCTAAATTATTGGCTGGAGAAGAACGGCTATCTGCTCTTCGCCCGGGGCAAGCGCGAGCTGTTGAACATGCACCCGGACAGCAAGGCCTATTGCCTGGTGCCGGGGCGCATCTTCATCAACCTGGAGGGCCGCGAGGAAAAGGGCCACGTGGGCCGAGGCAAGGCCTACGAGGACCTGCGCGAGGAGCTTATCCACCGCCTGGGCGGGCTGACCCATCCCCAGAGCAACGAGCCCCTGGTGCGCAAGGTCTTCCGCCGCGAGGAGCTCTACGCCGGGCCGCTGCTCAACCGGGCCGCCGACCTGATCGTGGTGCCGGCCAACGGCTACGAGCTCAAGCCCCAGTACGACGCCCCGGACCTGCTCACCGCCCCGGACGTCAGCGGCTGCCACACCTATGACGACGCCTTCCTGTTCATCGAGGGGCTCAAGCACCCCCCGGCCGACAACTCCTTCTCCCTGCTGGACGTGGCCCCCACCCTGCTCGGCCTGATGGGCGTGGCCGCGCCCCAGTCCATGGAGGGGCAGGCCCTCTGCTGATGTCCGCCGCCGGCGTCATCTGGCTCTGCGGCATCCCCCGCGCGGGCAAGACCACCCTGGGCCGGCTGCTGGCCGCCGAACTCACCCGGCGCGGCCTGGCCTGCCAACTCCTCGACCCGGCCGAGTTGCGCCGCGCGCTTTTTCCCGAGCTGGGCTTCGAACCGGCCCAGCGCAGGCATCTGCACCTGGCCGCGGCCTGGCTGGCGGGGTTGCTCCAGCGCCAGGGGGTCTGGTCCGTGGCCGCCCTGTCCGCGCCCACGGCGGCCCTGCGGGCCGAGCTGCGCGAGCGCCTGCCCGGGCTCCTGCTGGTCCACCTGGACTGCGGCCTGGAGCAGGCCCTGAACCGGGACCGGAGCGGGCTCTACGCCCGGGGCCTGGCCGGGGAGATCAGCGGGGTGGTGGGCCTGGACGAGCCTTTCGAGCCCCCGGCCACGCCGGACCATCGCCTGGCCAGCGACCGCCAGGACCCGGCCGCCAGCCTGGCCAGTCTCCTGGGCTGGCTGGAGCGCCTGGGGCGCATCCCGCCCGCGCCCAGCCCCGACCCGAGCTACGACCCCGACGAGGCCCGCGAGATCCAGCGCCGCCTGGAGGAATTGGGCTACCTTTAGCGGGATGTTGCTCTCGGGCCTGTCTGCGTTTTTTTGCTGACGCAACGCGCCCCTGATGTCATTGCGAGCGTAGCGAAGCAATCTCTCACGACTTATTTTTGTGCCTTGAAAAAATCGGAGAGATTGCCGCGTCGCTTCGCTCCTCGCAATGACAAAACAAGAACCTTGCGCGAGGCCCGTCGGTTGCTCTGATTCGGATTACCAACCTGGTGGTTGCGTCTGGGTGAACAATCCTTGGGCCATCCTTGTCCCGGGCGGGCTTTCTGCCGGCGGGCTGCCGGGCCAGGTTAAGCGGCGAGGCTCCGGTCCAGCACTCTCGGCTTGGGATTTCGCGCTGAATTGGTTTAACATGACCCAAAGGTAGTACTGGACTTTTGGGGAGGCGAGCATGCGGCGGGTTCCAGCCATCATCATCCTGGCGACCACCATCCTGATCCTGGCCAGCGCCTGTTCGCCGGTTCCCTCCTGGAACCCGCCCACCACGGTCGTCGACGACAAGAGCATGGAGATGAGCCTCTGGGAGGCCGCCCAGGGCTGCGACCCCTTGAGCCTCTCGGCCCTGATCCGGGCCGGGGCCGACGTCAACACCGCCAAGGGGATCCGGTCCTCCACCCCCCTGATGGAGGCGGCCCGGGCCTACGGTCCCGAGTGCCCGGTCAACAGCATGCGCATCCTGCTGGACAAGGGGGCCAAGATCGACCTGGCCGACAAGAACGGCAACACCGTGCTGCACTACCTGGCCGAGGCCGAGTGCACCACCGCCTATGACCAGGCCACCCTGATGCTCCTGAAGGCCGGGTCCGACCCCCTGGTCAAGAACAAGATCGGCCTGGACCCCATCACCGTGGCGGCCCAGCGCGGCTGCAACACCCGGGTGGCCCTGATGGCCGAGATGGTGGCGGCCAAGAAGAGCCAGCACACCCGCCCCGGCGGACCCAAGCTGGCCCCGCCGCCCAAGACGGCGGGAGGCGCGCCGGCCGGCGAGGCCGCCCCCAGCCTGGCCCCGGGGGACAAGCCCGCCCCGGCCGAGACCCCCGCGCCCAGTCCCCAGCCCTAGGCGAAAAGGAGCCTCGCCATGTCCCCGGAGCCCCGCTTCAGCCAAGACCTGAGCGTCCGGGAGCTGCTGGCCTGGTTGGGCGCGCCGGCCAAATCCGCCCTGGCCCGGGCCGGGCTGGAGCCGCTGCCCGCCCGTCTGGCCCCGGAGCAGGTCCGCCAGGCGCTTTCCGCCCTGGGTTATGCCTACGCCCCCCGGGTGGTGATCTTCAGCAACCTCAAGGGCGGGGTGGGCAAGACCACCTCGGCCCTGCACCTGGCCGCCCGCGCCGCCCAGTTGGGCCACCGGGTCTGCCTGCTGGACCTGGACTCCCAGGCCTCGGCCTCGGTGGCTTGCGACGCCCTGCCCGGCGAGGACGAGCCCATCTTCTACGACCTCTGGCAGAAGCCCAAGGACTACCTGCCCGGGGCCCTGCGCCCGGTGGCCCCCAACCTCAACCTGTTGCCCTCGGCCCTGGAGAATGGCCTGCTGGAGACCGCCCTGGCCCATCCCAGCGCCCAGAAAAAGGCCGTGGCCGGGGTGGCGGCGGCCCTGGTCACGCTGGGCCACGACCTCATCGTCTGCGACTGCCCCCCCAGCCTGGGCACCGCGGTGATCAGCGCGGTCTGCGCCGCCGACCTGGTGGTGATCCCGCTGTCGGCCGACGCCTTCTCCTTCAAGGGCCTGGAGCTGACCCTGGGGGAGATCACCGGCATCCGCGAGACCTTCGGCCTGCCCGCGCCCTTGGTGCGGGTGGTGCTGACCCGGCTGGACGCGCGCCTGAAGCTCAGCGCCGAGGCCACCCGCCGGCTCCAGACCGAGCACGGCGACCTGCTCTGCCCGGTGGCGGTGCGCACCAGCAGCCAGTTCGCCCAGGTCCTGGAGGAGCGCCGGACGGTTTTCGCCGCCGACCGCCAGACCCCGGCCCGGGCCGACTACGCCGCCCTGACCACCTTCCTTTTAGGCCTGGACGGTCTCGCCGGCCGGGTCCGCCCCGCAAGCAAGGAGGCCGCCCATGGCCCGAAGCAAGCCGCCCGAGTCTGAGACCCAGGCTCCGCCCAAGGTCAGCCGGCCCCGCCGCCGGCCCTATCAGGCCCCGGCCGAACCCGAGCCCCAGCCCGCTCCCGCCGCCGAGTCCCGGGCCGCCAAACCCCGGCCCAAGGCCAAGCCCGCGCCGCCGGCCCCGGAGCCCGGGGTGGTGGTGCTGGAGGGCGAGGTCCTGGAGGCCGAGGTGCCGATGGTGGTGCTGGAGGCCGAACCGGGGACCATGCCCCGGGACGAGATCCCGCACAAGGACGAGGCCGAGCGCCTGATCAAGCGCTACGCCTACTGGACCGCCGGGGTGGGCCTGGTGCCACTGCCTTTCCTGGACATGGCCGCCCTGGCCGGGCTGCAACTGGCCATGCTGCGCGACCTGGCCAAGCTCTACGCGGTGGGCTTCTCGCCCTGGCGGGCGCGGGCCATCATCACCGCCCTGGCCGGGGGC
>CALERA010000099.1 GCA_937908275.1 uncultured Desulfarculaceae bacterium
CCTGACCGTGATCGTGCACGACAACCAAGTCTACGGCCTGACCAAGGGCCAGGCCAGCCCCACCTCCCTGGAGGGCTTCGTCACCAAGACCCAGCCCGACGGGGTCTGGGCCGCGCCCTTCCAGCCCCTGGCGGTGGCGGTGCTGCACCGGGTCAGCTTCGTGGCCCGGGGCTTCACCGGCGAGCCCGACCACCTGGCCGGCCTGTTCGAGCAGGCCCTGGCCGTGGAGGGCCTGGCCCTGGTGGACGTGTTGCAGCCCTGCGTCTCCTTCAACAAGGTCAACACCTTCAAGTGGTACCAGGAGCGGGTCTACCACCTGGACGACAGCCACGACCCCAGCGACTTCGCCGCCGCCCTGGACAAGGCCCAGGAGTTCGGCCAGCGCATCCCCCTGGGGGTGCTCTGGCGGGGAGAGCGCGCCGCCTTCAGCAGCCACTTCGCGCCCCTGGCCGCCGGCCCGCTCTACGACCAGGGAGTGGACCGCACCGCCCTGGAGCACGTTTTGGAGAAATACTCCTAGACCCGCGCGGCGGGAAAACGACGGCCGGCGGGGCGCCCTCCGCCGGCCGTCGGCGTTTGGCCGGATTGACGGTCCCGGCAAAGGGGCCTATCATAGCGCTTACGCCTGGCCCGCAACACCACCGGCGGCCCTTCCGCCGCCGCGCAACCGAGGGTGCACATGAAAAAAGCCGCCAAGACCCTGGCCCCGGCCTGCCTGTTGGCCCTGGGCCTGATCCTCGCCGCCGGCGCGGCCCTGGCCGCCGCCCCCCTGCAATACAGCCTCTACGATGGGACCAACCCCATCTACCAGGGACAGGGAGCGGCCTATTCCGGCGACGATTATCGCTTCCTCTGCTCGGCCATCGGCGACAGCCTCACCGACAGCTCCCAACTCCAGGGCGTCTTCTATTCGCGCCTCAACGACCCGGGCTACAGCTTCCGCAGCATCCCCGGCGGCACCCAGGTCAACTTCCATGGCAACCCCGGCGGCACCACCGGCTCCATCCTGCCGGCCACCCAGTCCCACGACTGGGGCGCGGGCGAGGGGGCCAACTTCGTGGTGATCATGGTGGGCACCAACGACCTGGACTACAACCAGGGCGACGCCATCGAGGACCTGGCCGCGGCCATGGTCTCCAACGTCCAGGCCATCGTGGACTCGGCCCTGGGCGGCGTCAGCGATCCCAACCTGCGCCCGGCCATCATCGTCTCCGGCGTGCCGGCCTATCTGGACGCCAACCTCACCGCCCGGGCCAAGTATTACAACGAGCAGCTGCGCACCAAGCTGGACCGGGTGGACATCTTCACCGACGGGGCCTGGTGGGACCTCTACGACTCCGGCACCGGCGCCGCCGCCAGCTGGCTGATGGAGGACTTCAAGCACCCCAACGGCGACGGCTTCTACCGCATCGCCGAGGATTGGTTCAAGGGCGTGGACGCGCTCTACGACGCCAGCCGGATCTCCAGCGACTCCCATATCTATCGCATGCCCTGGTACTTCCAGCGCAGTTGAGCCACCCCGGCCGGGGCGGGCCGCGCCAGGCCCGCCCCCGCCCCACTCCGACCCTCCGGGGGACGTCCGCGTGAAATCCCATCGTCAGGAGCTCTGGTTCCAGGTCCCCGGCCGCCGGGCCTTCCTCAACATCACCCCGGAAGTAGAGGCCGCCCTGGATGCCAGCGGCATCCGCGAGGGCCTGTGCCTGGTCAACGCCATGCACATCACCGCCAGCGTCTTC
>CALERA010000100.1 GCA_937908275.1 uncultured Desulfarculaceae bacterium
GCCTCCGGCCAGCCCTTCATGACCTCCGGCTGCCCCGGGGCCGACGGCCAGGTGGCCTGCAACCGGCCGTTCGGCAACGAGAAGCCCGGCAACGACCTGCGCAACTATCCCTTCGCCCTCAACGCCGAGGACATCGCCCTGGTCCGCCAGCAGCTTGTCCAATACTAGGACGCTCCCGGCCCGGCTCGGTCCGCCCGGGACCGGGCCGGGGCCGGTCCCTCCAGTCCCCCCGGTCCTGCCCCTGGGACAAATCCGCCGGAAAAGCGCCCCCCGCGCTTGACACCACCGTTTCAGGCCCCATCCTTTTTACTGATGGCAGCAAACGCCGCCGGTTTTGGGCGCGCGTGGGGCCGCAAAGGGGTCCTGGGACGGAGAAAGTCATGTTGCAGGGCGCTCGGGCAGATGATATATGCTTATGATTTCCCGAGTCTGTAACGGTAGCTCACCGCCCCTTTGCGAGGATTAGGGTCATGAAAGCCAGTTTCGAGGAGCTCAGCTCAGTGCAGCGCCGCGTCACCGTCGAGGTGCCGGCGGCAGATGTTGACCGCACCCTGGATGGTCTGTACAAGCGCTTGGCCCGCCAGGCCAAGATTCGCGGCTTCCGTCCTGGCAAGGTGCCCCGCAGCATCCTGGAAAAATACTACGCGCCCCAGATCCTGGCCGAGGCGGCCGAGGCGCTGATCAGCGACAGCTACACCAAGGCCCTGGAGGAGACCAAGCTGGATCCGGTGGCCCAGCCCGACTTCGACTTCGGCCTGCCGGTCGCCGGCCAGGACTACACCTTCACCGTGACCCTGGACGTCAAGCCCGAGTTCGAGCTGGACGCCGCCCTGTACAAGGGCCTCAAGCTCCAGGAGCCCAAGCTGGAGGTCACCGACGAGGAGATCGCCAAGCGCCTGGAGGCCCTGGCCGAGCGCCAGGCCATGCTGGCCCCCCTGGACGCCCCCCGCCCGGCCCAGACCGGCGACGTGGTGATCATCGATTACCAGTCCAACAAGGGCGGCCAGCCGGTCACCGGCGGCGCGGCCGAAAACGTCGAGGTGGAGTTGGGCAAGGGCAACGTGCCCGAGGAGATCGAGGTGGCCCTCTTGCGGGCCGAGCCCGGCCAGGAGGTCAAGACCACGGTCCACTACGACGACCAGGCCGGCAACCCCGAGCTCAAGGACGAGGACGTGGAGTTCGTCATCCAGGTCAAGGACGTCAAGCGCAAGCTGGCCCCGGAGATCGACGACGATTTCGCGCGCTCCCTGAGCCCGGAGTTCGAGACCCTGGAAGTGCTCAAGGACCGCATCCGCAATGATCTAGATGAGATGTTCCAGGACCAGCGCGACGTGGCCGTGCGCAACCAGATCATGGAGCAGATCCGCGAGCTGGGCCAGTTCGACGTGCCGGCCACCCTGGTGACCGCCGAGGCCAAGTCCATGCTGGAGGACTTCAAGACCCGCCTGCGCCGTCAGGGCCTGGACCCGGCCGAGGCGGGGCTGGACGACGCCAAGCTCCTGACGGACTTCCAGGAGCAGGCCCAGAAGAAGGTCCGCGCCGGCATCGTCCTGGGCCGGATTTCCGACCAGGAAAAGGTTGACGTGACCCCCGAGGATGTCGATAAGGAGATAGAGAAGGCGGCGTCGCGGATGGGGCAGCCCGCGCAGATCATCAAAGAAATGTACATGAAAAACAACATGATGCCCACGCTGCACGCCCGCCTTCTGGAAGAAAAGACTTTGCAGGCGATTAGGGCCGATGCTATCATTGAAGCAGTCGACCCCACCCAACTGGCTTCCATGACTAACGAATAGCGTACGGACCGCCGGACGCGAGGGGACCGCCTCAAATGACCTTAATTCCGTTTGTCATCGAGCACACCAGCCGCGGCGAGCGCTCCTACGACATCTACTCGCGGCTGCTCAAGGACCGCATCGTCATGCTGGGCTCCACCATCGACGATATGGTGGCCAACGTCATCATCGCCCAGTTGCTCTTCCTGGAGGCCGACGACCCCAGCAAGGACATCCACATGTACATCAACTCCCCGGGCGGCGTGGTGACCGCGGGGTTGGCCATCTACGACACCATGCAGTACATCAAGCCCAAGGTCAGCACCCTGTGCCTGGGCCAGGCCAGCTCCATGGGCGCGCTTCTGCTGGCCGCCGGCGAAAAGGGCATGCGCTACACCCTGCCCCACAGCCGCATCCTGATCCATCAGCCCATGGGCGGCTTCTCGGGCCAGGCCACCGACATCGACATCCATGCCCGCGAGATCCTCAAAATGCGCGAGGAGCTCAACCAGATACTGGCCAACCACACTGGGCAGCCGTTGGAAAAAATCGCCGCCGACACCGAGCGCGACTACTTCATGAGCGGCGAGTCTGCCCTGGAATACGGCATCATTGACAAGGTGATCGCCCATCGCGAGGGTGCCTGAGGCGTCACCGCGACCCCTGCCCCGGCAGGCGGAGGCCAAAGCTAGATGACCAAGAAGACCAATGGCAAGGGATCGGATCTGGTTTGCTCCTTCTGCGGCAAGAGCCAGGACGAAGTCAAGAAGCTCATCGCCGGACCATCGGTGTACATCTGCGATGAATGCATCGAGCTGTGCAACGAGATCATCGAGGAGGAATACCAGAAGGAGGAGGCCGCTTCCCGGGTCTCCATCCCCAAGCCCCGCGAGATCAAGTCCATCATCGATGAGTACGTGATCGAGCAGGAGCGGGCCAAGAAAATTCTGGCCGTGGCCGTGCACAACCACTACAAGCGCATCGAGAGCCGGGTGGAGATGGGCGGCGTGGAGCTGCAGAAGAGCAACATCATGCTCATCGGCCCCACCGGCAGCGGCAAGACCCTGCTGGCCCAGACCCTGGCCAAGATTCTCAACGTCCCCTTCACCATCGCCGACGCCACCACCCTGACCGAGGCCGGCTACGTGGGCGAGGACGTGGAGAACATCATCCTGAACTTGCTGCAGGCCGCGGACTACGACGTGGAGAAGGCCCAGCGGGGCATCGTCTACATCGACGAGATCGACAAGATCGCCCGCAAGAGCGAGAACCCCTCCATCACCCGCGACGTCAGCGGCGAGGGCGTGCAGCAGGCCCTGTTGAAGATCATCGAGGGCACCATGGCCAGCGTGCCGCCCAAGGGCGGGCGCAAGCATCCGCAGCAGGAGTTCGTCAAGGTGGACACCACCAACATCCTGTTCGTCTGCGGCGGCGCCTTCGTGGGCCTGGACAAGCTGATCAAGAACCGGGTGGGGGCCAAGACCCTGGGCTTCACCGCCAACGTCTCCGACCGCCAGGAGGAGATGCCCCTGGGCGAGGTGCTGGCCCGCTGCCAGCCCGAGGACCTGATCCGCTTCGGCCTCATCCCCGAGTTCGTGGGCCGGCTGCCGGTGGTGGCCACCCTGGACGAGCTGAGCGAGGAGGCCATGATCCGCATCCTGCGCGAGCCCAAGAACGCCCTGACCAAGCAATACGCCAAGCTGTTCGAGTTCGAGGGCGTGGAGCTGAAGTTCACCGACGAGGCCCTCAAGGCCGTGGCCAAGGAGGCGCTGTCGCGCAAGAGCGGCGCCCGCGGCCTGCGCTCCATCCTGGAGTCGGCCATGCTGGACATCATGTACGACCTGCCCTCCCTGAAGGACGTGCAGGAGTGCGTGATCGGCGAGGAAGTCATCACCCGCGGCGAGGAGCCCCTGCTGCTCTACTCCAAGCAGGCCGAGTACGCCTAGCCTGCCGTCATGATCCACGCCCGGGGCGCGACCAAAACCTTTGACCAGCCGGGCGGCGCTCTCCCAAGCGCCGCCCGGCGGGCCAATCGAGAAGGCCCCGAGGTGGAATCCGGCCCTTGCGCCCCTCGTTCCTGGACATGCTTATCAAGCGCGACCCCCTGCGCCTGAGAGGTGCGAACATGCATGCGCCCTTGTTACCGCTTCGTGACATCGTGGTCTTCCCCCATATGGTGGCCCCCCTCTTCGTGGGCCGGGAGAAGTCCGTGGCGGCCCTGGAATACGCCATGGAGCACGATCGCACCATTTTCCTGGCCACCCAGCGCGAGGCGCGGGTGGACGAGCCGGGCCAGGACGACATCTACCGCCTGGGCACCATCAGCACCGTGCTGCAACTGCTGCGCCTGCCCGACGGCACGGTCAAGGCCCTGATCGAGGGCAAGGAGCGGGCCACCATCCGCCAGTTCCTGCCCCACCCGGAACTGTTCCTGGTGGAGGTGGAGCCCCTGGCCGAGGGTCTGCCGGCCGACCTGGAGTCCGAGGCCCTGATGCGCTCGGTCAACTCCGGCTTCGAGCAATACGCCAAGCTGCAGAAGAAGATCCCCCAGGAAGTCCTGCTCAGCGTCTCGGCCATCACCGCGCCGGGCCTGCTGGCCGACACCGTGGTGGGGCATCTGCCCTTCAAGCTGGAGGACAAGCAGCAGCTCCTGGAGATCATCGAACCCAACCGCCGCCTGGAGCGCCTTTATGAGCTGATGCGGGCGGAGATCGAGATCCTGCAGATCGAGCAGCGCATCAAGAGCCGGGTCAAGCGCCAGATGGAGAAGACCCAGCGCGAGTACTACCTCAACGAGCAGATGCGCGCGATCCAGAAGGAAATGGGCGAGAAGGACGACTCCAAGAGCGAGGCCAAGGAGCTGGAGGAGAAGCTCAAGGCCAAGCGCCTGCCCCGGGACGCCGCCGAGAAGGTCCGCGCCGAGCTGAAGAAGCTCAAGATGATGTCGCCCATGAGCGCCGAGGCCACCGTGGTGCGCAACTACGTGGACTGGCTGCTGGGCATCCCCTGGAACGAGCGCACCCGGGACAAGCTGGAGATCAAGGAGGCCAAGGCCATCCTGGACGAGGACCACTACGGCCTGGAGAAGCCCAAGGAGCGCATCCTGGAGTTCCTGGCGGTGCAGGCCATGGTGCGCAAGATCAAGGGCCCCATCCTCTGCTTCGTGGGCCCCCCTGGGGTGGGCAAGACCAGCCTGGCCCGCTCCATCGCCCGGGCCATGGGGCGCAACTTCATCCGGGTCTCCCTGGGCGGGGTGCGCGACGAGGCCGAGATCCGCGGTCACCGCCGCACCTACATCGGGGCCCTGCCCGGCAAGGTCATCCAGTCCATGCGCCGGGCCCGCTCGGTCAACCCGGTCTTCTGCCTGGACGAGGTGGACAAGATGTCCACCGACTTCCGGGGCGACCCCTCGGCCGCCCTGCTGGAGGTCCTGGACCCGGAGCAGAACTCCGCCTTCAACGACCATTACCTGGACGTGGACTACAACCTGTCCGAGGTGATGTTCATCACCACCGCCAACACCCTTTACTCCATCCCGGCCCCCCTGCAGGACCGCATGGAGATCATCCGCCTGCCCGGGTACACCGAGCTGGAGAAGCTGGCCATCGCCAAGCAGTTCCTCCTGACCAAGCAGGCCAAGGCCAACGGCCTGAAGCCCGAGCAGGTGCAGTTGTCGGACAACGCCATCCTGGAGATCATCCAGCGCTACACCCGGGAGTCCGGGGTGCGCAACCTGGAGCGCGAGATCGCCGCCATCTGCCGCAAGGTGGTCAAGAAGCTGGTGGAGGAGGACGACCGCCAGGGGGTGGTCAAGATCAGCCGCAGCATGGTGGAGACCCACCTGGGGGTGCCCAAGTTCCGCTATGGCCTGCCCGAGGACGCGGACACCGTGGGCCTGGCCAACGGCCTGGCCTGGACCGAGGTGGGCGGCGACGTGCTGACCATCGAGGTGGTGATCCTGCCCGGCCGGGGCAAGCAGATGATCACCGGCAAGCTGGGCGAGGTGATGCAGGAGTCGGCCCAGGCGGCCCTGTCCTACGTGCGCTCCCGGGGCCGGGGCCTGGGCCTGCCCGAGGACTTCTACCGCCAGTTGGACATCCACATCCACGTGCCCGAGGGCGCCACCCCCAAGGACGGACCCTCGGCCGGCATCACCCTGGCCACTGCCCTGGTCAGCGCCCTGACCCGCATCCCGGTGCGGGCCGACGTGGCCATGACCGGGGAGATCACCCTGCGCGGCCGGGTGCTGCCCATTGGCGGCCTGCGCGAGAAGGTGCTGGCCGCCCACCGGGCCAACATCAAGAAGGTCCTGATCCCCAAGGAGAACCAGAAGGATATCAAGGAAATCCCCGAGAAGGTGCTCAAGGCGGTGGAGCTGGTGCCGGTGGAGCACATGGACCAGGTGCTCAAGGAAGCCCTGGCCGTGGAGGACCCCGAGACCCTGTTCAAGGCCCCTCACGAGCCCTATTGCCTGCCCCTGGGCGGGGAGTCCGAGAAGTCCTCGGAGGTGGTGGCGCACTAAGCGCCAAACCAGCCCGCCAAGCGCGCAAGTGCCTATTGACAGGCGACGTTGCGGCTGATAAATAGGAGTCCCTGTCGGGCAGTGGTTTCGGGCGGGGCCCTGGGAAAGGGGCCGCCGGAGCCAGAGCCGCAAGGCCGGAAATGGGCGGATAGCTCAGTTGGGAGAGCATCGGCCTTACAAGCCGGGGGTCGCAGGTTCGAGCCCTGTTCCGCC
>CALERA010000101.1 GCA_937908275.1 uncultured Desulfarculaceae bacterium
ATTCTCGCAACATAACAAAGCAGTTAGTTACCATGGCCGCCGATGTATTGCAAGAATTCCCGCGTCTGTTGCCAAACCGGCTGGTCGGCGCGCAGCACCAGGTTCACCTTGCCGTCGGGGTGCACCTGCACCCGGCGGGGCTGGCTGCGGGCCAGGCCCAGGAGCCGGTCCAGGTCCACCCGGGCCTCGTGGCTGAAGTGCACCTGGAGGGCGGTGGGGGAAAGGTCCAGGCGGTTGGCCCACATGCGCCGCAGCAGGGCCTTGATCTCCACCGCCTGCAACAGGTTGGCGGCGGCCTCGGGCGGGGGGCCGAAGCGGTCGTCCAGCTCCTGGCGGATGACCTCCAGCTCCTCCGCGCCCCGGGCCTGGCCCAGGCGGCGGTAGAGGCCCAGGCGCACCTGGGAGTCGGGCACGTAGTCCTCGGGCAGGCCGGCGTGCAGGGCCAGGTGCATCTCCGGCTCCGGGCCTTCCTGGGGGGCCTCGCCCTTGAGCTCGGCCACCGCCTCCTCCAGCATGTGCAGGTAGAGCTCGTAGCCCACCTCGGCCGCGTGGCCGGACTGCACCTCGCCCAGGAGATTGCCCGCGCCCCGGATCTGGAGGTCGTGCATGGCGATGGCGAAGCCGCTGCCCAGTTGGGTGAAGTCCATCAGGGCCTTCAGCCGCTTGCCCGCGTCGCGGCTCAGGCTGGTCTCGCTCTTCACGAACAGGTAGGCGTAGGCCTTCTCGCCCCCGCGCCCCACCCGGCCCCGGAGCTGGTAGATCTGGCTCAGGCCCAGCTTGTCGGCGTCGTTGATGATGATGGTGTTGGCGCTGGGGATGTCCAGCCCGCTTTCGATGATGGTGGTGCAGACCAGGACGTCCAGCTCCCGGCGCACGAAGGACATCATGACTTTTTCCAGGCTCTTTTCGGCCAGTTGTCCGTGGGCCACCCCCACCCGGGCCTGGGGCGCCAGGTCCTTGACCAGGCGGGCGATGCGGCTGATGTCCTGCACCCGGTTGTGCACGCAGAAGACCTGGCCCCCGCGCTCCAGCTCGTGCTGCACCGCCTCGCGCAGGTTGGCGGCGCTGAAGGTGGCCAGGTAGGTCTTGATGGCCTGGCGGTCGGCCGGCGGGGTGTTGATCACGCTGAGGTCGCGGATGCCCGAGAGGCCCATCTGCAGGGTGCGGGGGATGGGGGTGGCGGTCAGGGTCAGCACGTCCACCAGGCGGCGCAGCTTTTTCAGGCGCTCCTTGTCCTGCACCCCGAAGCGCTGCTCCTCGTCCACCACCACCAGGCCCAGGTCCTTGAAGACCACGTCCTTGGACAAGAGGCGGTGGGTGCCCACCATGATGTCCACCTTGCCCCGCGCCAGGTCCTCCAGGGCCTTCTTCTGCTGGGCGGCGGTCTTGAAGCGGCTCAAGGAGTCCACGTTCAGGGGCTCGTTGCGCAGGCGCTCGAAGAAGGTCTGGTAGTGCTGCTCGGCCAGGACTGTGGTCGGCACCAGGAAGGCCACCTGGCGGCCCTGCATGGCCACCAGGTAGGCCGCGCGCAGGGCCACCTCGGTCTTGCCGAAGCCCACGTCGCCGCAGATCAGGCGGTCCATGGGCCGGGGGGCGGCCAGGTCGGAGATGACCTCCTCGATGGCCCGGGCCTGGTCCGGGGTCTCCTGATAGGGGAAGGTGGCCTCGAACTCGCGGTAGGCCTGGTCCGGCGGGGCATAGGCGTGGCCGCGCTGGAAACTGCGGGCGGCGTAGAGCTCCACCAGGTCCCGGGCGATGGCCTCCACCGCCTTCTTGACCCGGCTCTTGGTCTTCTGCCAGGCCTTGCCGCCCAGGCGGTCCAGGGCCGGGTTGGCGTCGTCCGGGCCGCGATATTTGGTGATCAGGCCGATGCGGTCGGCCGGCAGGTAGAGCTTGTCCCCGCCGTGGTAGGTCAGGAGCAGGAAGTCGCTCTCGGCCGGCCCCACGGCCATGCTCTGCATGCCCTCGTAGCGGGCCACGCCGTGGTCCACGTGCACCACCAGGTCGCCGGGGGCCAGGTCGTCCAGGGCGGCCAACAGGGCCGAGAGCTTGGGCGGGGCCTTTTGGCGCACCACCCGGGGCGCGCCAAAGACCTCGTCCTCGGTGACCAGGGTCAGGGGCAGCTCGGCCGGGGCGAAGCCCGCGCCCAGGCTGCCCAGCACCAGGCACAGCCGGCCCAGGCCCTGGCCGCCGGCCATCCGGGCGGCGGCCGCGGCCGGGGTGGGGGCCTCGGCGGCGGCCAGCTCGCGCTCGGCCAGGAGCTCCAGCAGGCGGTCCACCTGGGAGCGGGAGCGGCAGACCAGGAGCACGTCGCGCCCCTCCTGGCCCTGGGTCCGCACCCAGTCGCAGAAACGCTCCAGCAGCGAGCCCTCGCCCTTGCGGGCCAGTTGGTCGTGCAGGCCAGTGTGGCTGGCGGCCCGTAGCACCACCGGCTCCGGCCCCTCGGCCTCGGCCCCGGCCAGGGCCAGGGCCTTGCACAAGAGGCGGGGGCGGGAGGCCAGGCGCTGGTCCAACTGGTCCGGGGTGCGGCGCAGCATGGGCGGGCGCAGGACGATGGCCCCGGCCTCGCGGGCGGCCGCGAACTGTTCCTCCAGGTCGGCAGCCTCGGCCTCCAGGCGGCCGCGCACCTCGGCCGGCTCGATCAGGACGTGCAGGCGGTCTTCGGGCAGGAAATCGAAGAAATCCGCCGCCCGCTCATAGTAGAGGGGCAGCAGGGATTCCAGGCCGCTGAAGGTGGCGCGCAGCTCCACCTTTTCCACCAGCTCGCCCAGGCGCTTGGCGCTGAGCCCCTCGGCCGCGGCCAGCTTGCGCAGGCCGGCCACCGCCCGCCGGGCCCCGGCCGGGGAGAGATCGGCCGGATGGCAGGGGATCAGGGTGGCGGAGGGCAGGGGGAGCTGGGAGCGCTGGTCCACCGGGTCAAAGGAGCGCAGGCTTTCGATCTCGTCGCCGAAGAACTCCACCCGCACCGGGTCGTCCAACAGCGGGCCGTAGAAGTCCACCACCGAGCCGCGCACCGCGAAGTCGCCCACCTGCTCCACCAGGCCCACCGCGCTGTAGCCGCCGGCGATCAGCGCGTCGATCAGGGCCTGGCGCTCCAGGCTGGCCCCGGGCTCCAGGCCCAGGGCGTGGTCCACTAGGTGCTCGGGCGGGCAGAGCCGCGCGCCCAGGCCCCGGGCGGCGGTGACCACCACCAGGGGGCGCTCCTCGGCGATCAGCTCCCAGAGCACCGCCAGGCGGCGGGCCACCACCTCCGGGGGAGGGGACATGTCGTCGTAGGGCGAGACCTCGTAGGCGGGGTAGAGCCGCACCGGGCTCTGGCCCCCGGACTGGCCGGCCAGGAAGAACTCCAGGTCCCGGGTCAGGTGTTCGGCGGTCTGCAGGGTGGGGCAGACCACCAGCCAGGTGGCCGGCCGGGCCAGCCAGGCCCGGGCCAGGGCAAAGGCCCGGGCCGAGCCCTCCACTCCGGCCAGGAGGCAGACCCCGGCCTGGTCCAGGCCGGTCAGGGCCTTTTCCAGGCCCGGCCCCAGGGGCCAGGGGGCGGGTGTTGTCGCGGGGGAGGTCGTCATGCTCGCCACGGAACAGGGTTAGAGCGCCGGAAAAAACTCCCGCAAGC
>CALERA010000102.1 GCA_937908275.1 uncultured Desulfarculaceae bacterium
GGGGGGCTTGCAGGGGTCGGCCGGGCAGCATGGGGTCGCTGTCGGTGATCCGGGGGTCCAGGTCGCCAGCGAGCACCAGCACCCCGCTGGAGCCCTTGGCCCGGTGGAAGACCGCCCGGCCCCGGGGGCCGGCGTAGGCGCGCAGCGCCGCGAAAAAGGCCGCCGCCTGCTCCTCGGGCAGCTTGGGCTTCTTCTCGAGCAAAAGCAGCCGGCCGCCCACGGCCTCGAAAAAGGCCAGGTGGGCCAGGAAGAGCACGTCGTCATCGCCGAACGCAAAGCCCTCGCCCAGGCCCTCCAGGTAGCCCCGGCCCGGGAACAGGGCCGGGTCATAGCCCATCATGGCGAAGTGGGCCTCCTCGCTGGGCAGGGCCTGGCCCAGGCTGGCGGCGTGAAAATGCCCGCAACAGCCCAGGGCGGCCAGGCGATCCAGATTGGGGGTGGCGGCGGCCATCAGGGGCGTGCGTCCGCCCAACTCGGGGCAGGCGCGATCGGCCAGGCCGTCCAGCAGGATGAGCAGGCACTTCTTGCGCTGATTGGCCATGGTGTCGCGTGAGCTCCGTCCGGGGTGGCTGGGGTTTATGTATTTATGATAGCCAGGGTAATAATGCATAACCAATAGAAAATGCCGATCTAAACAATCCAAAGTCGGGCCCGGCCGGTGATGGGCGGGATCAGATGAGGTTGGGCGGTGGACGCCAGCTTGGCTTTACAGGCGGGGTCGGTCTCTTTATGATGGCCGGAAAGCCAGAGGACGCGGCCGGCGGCCGCGCCGGGGAGGAGGCGCTTGGCTGCGGCGGAGCTGAAAATCCAGCGTTTTTGCCTGAGTCCCTGGCGGGTGAACACCTATCTCCTGGCCGAAGCCTCCGGCGGGATGGCGGTGGTTATCGATCCGGCCGGCGAGGAGGAGCGCCTGGCCCGGATCTGCCGCCAGCGGGGCCTGACCTTGGCCTACATCCTCAACACCCATGGCCACGCCGACCACTGCCTGGGCAATGCCCGTCTGGCGGAATTGACTGGCGCGCCCACGGCCATGCACGCGGCCGACGCGGCGTTCTGCGCCTCGGCCGCCGGACAGGAGATGACCCGCAAGGACCTGGGCCTGGAGCCGCCACCCGCGCCCAGCCTGGAGTTGGCCGACGGCCAGGTCCTGCCCCTGGGGGGACTGGACATCGCGGTGATCCACACCCCCGGCCACAGCCCGGGCTCGGTCTGCTTCCATGTGGCGGGCAATCTGTTCACCGGCGACACCCTGTTCGTGGGCGCGGTGGGGCGCACCGACCTGGCCGGGGCGGACTTCCAGACCCTGCTGGACTCCATCGCCGGGCGGTTGTTGCCCCTGCCCGACGAGACCGTGGTCTGGCCGGGGCACGATTACGGCGAGACTCCCACCTCGACCCTGGGGCGGGAAAAAAAGGAAAATCCCTATATCACGGATTTCATCCTGGAGGCCTGAGGCCGCCGGGGGCGAGGAGCGGCGCGGATGTGGGAGAAGCATCTTGAAAAGCACCCTGCGGGGCTGTTGACCGGCCGCCAGCCCTTTGACCCGGCCCGGCCCAGCCTGCTCCTGGTGCATGGCTCCGGCGGCAGCGCCGAGGCCTTCCTGCCCCAGCTCTCGGGCCTGTCCGGCGAGGTCAACCTGGCGGCCATCGACCTGCCCGGCCACCGCCAGAGCCCCGGCCCGGGCCGGGACAGCGTGGAGGACTACGCGGCCTGGCTGGGCGACTTCATCGCCGCCGGTCCGCTGCGGCCGGTGATCCTGGGCCACAGCCTGGGCGGGGCGGTCTGCCAGATGCTGGCCCTGACCCGGCCCCACCTGATCCGGGGCCTGGTGCTGGCCAGCAGCGGCTGCCGGCTCAAGGTGGCCCCGGCGATCCTGGAAGGCCTGGCCGGGCCGGACGCCAGCGCCACCCTGCGCCTGATCGTGCAGTTCGCCCACGCCCCGGGCTGCGACGCCCGCACCCTGGAGCTGGGGGTGCAACAGCTCTCGGCCACCCCGGTGCCGGTGATCCTGGGCGATTTCCAGGCCTGCAACGGCTTCAACGTCTGCCAGCGCCTGGGCGAGATCAACCTGCCGGCCTGGTGCCTGGTGGGCGACCAGGACCAACTGACCCCCCTGAAATACAGCCAGCACATCGTGGAGAACCTGCCCGGCGCGGGCCTGACCATCATCGAGGGCGCGGGGCACACCGCCCACCTGGAGCGTCCGGCGGCCTTCAACGAGGCCCTGCTGGATTTCATGGGCCGGTTCTAGCCGTGGAGCCGGACTGGAAAGACAACCCGGCTACGGTCAGGCTGCTGCGGATCATCCAGGAGGTGGCCGAGGGGCGCTATTCCGATCAGATCATGGCCATGACCCGGCCGGAGGTGCCCGAGCCCCTGCGCAGCCTGGCCGAGGCCATGGGCCTGATGATGGTCAAGGTGGAGGCGCGCGAGTTCCGCCTGGAGCAACTGGTGGCCGAGCTGCGGGAGCTGAACCAGCAGATCCGGCGCAACACCATCGCCACCGTCACCGGTCTGGCCCAGGCCCTGGCCGCGCGCAACCCCTACACCGAGGGCCACACTGCCCGGGTGGGGGAGTTGGGCCTGGCCCTGGCCCGGCGGTTGGGCCTGGCCGAGGAGGCGGCGGAGCACGTGCGCCTGGGCGGGCAACTGCACGACATCGGCAAGATCAATTTCAGCGATCAGTTGTTCGAGGCCCACGACGCCCGCCTGCCCAAGGACCTGGTCAAGGTGGTGATGCGCCACCCGGCGGTGGGGTACGACATCCTGGTGGGCATGGACTTCCTGGGTCCGGCCCTGGATTACGTGCGCGACCACCACGAGCGCCTGGACGGCTCGGGCTATCCCCGGCGGATCAAGGCCGAGGAGATATCCCTGGGGGCGCGGATCATCGCGGTGGCCGACGGCTACGACGCCATGACCACCGACCGGCCTTATCAAAAGGGCATGAGCCCGGAGGTGGCCCTGGGCAACCTGCGCAAGCAGTGCCCCCACCGCCTGGACGCCAGGGTGGTGGACGCCCTGGAGGCCATGATCGTGGAAGGGGCGTTGCCGGCAGGGGAGGGGGCTGACGAGAGGTAAGATGGTGAGGGGGCAGCTATAACGCGGGGAAGCCAAGACTGGATTCGGAAGATTGCTTCGTCGCTGGGGCTCCTCGCAATGACGGCTAAAGTTATGATGCCTTGGGCCTTGAACTTCGGCCTTCGCCCCTGGCTCCAGGCCACGTCACCCCACCCGCCACCCCCGGGCGATTCAGCGCAGCTGAATCGCCTGCTTTTTTCGGAGGGGGTGTGGGGGAACCATTTTTGCGCAGCAAAAAGGGTTCCCCCACTTACTCTTTCTCCCTTTGCCTACTTGGCGGCGGGCTTGCCGAAGATCTGCACGGGCCGGGTGGTGTCGCCGGTGGCGCCGGGCAGCACCGGGGCCATGTAGGCCTTCTCGCCGGTCTTGAGCAGGTGGTCGGCTTCCTTCATGAAGTTGACGTAGCGCTTCTTGCACTCGTAGAAGCCGTGCCACCAGGCGTAGTCCGGGGCCATCATGGCCGCGCCGAAGCGCGCCCGGCGGCCCTCGTGGTGCCACAGTTCATAGAATTCAGTGAACAGGGGCTGCCTGAAGAAGCCCTTGGGGTCCATGACGCCCTTCTGGTACATCTCGTCCAGCTTGGCCTGGGCGGGCTTGAAGTAGTTGTCGTTGTAGTTGGCGATGACCGCGTCGTACTTGATGAAGTGGTCGTCCACCCACTGCTGGCCGTGACAGGCCAGACAGACCTGCTTCATCTTCTCGCGCTCGGCCTTCCAGTCGGTGGTGGCGGGGAAGGCCTTGAACTCGTTGGGCCGCACGGTCAGGGGGGCTTGGGCCTCCCAGGCCAGGCGCTCGGTGACATCGTGGGTGGTGCGCACCATGCCGCTGCCGGACATGTGGCAGGCGGCGCAGGTGGGGGTGCGGTAGTCCACGCCCGGGGTCCAGGTGCCGGGGGCGGAGTTGAAGTTCCAGCCGGTGTACTCGGAGCGATAGACCGCCCCGTGCTTGGACTCGTTCCAGATCTCGATCTGGGGGTGGTTCGGTCCCAGGTGGCACTGGCCGCAGGTGTCGGGCTGGCGGGCCTCGGCCACGCTGAACT
>CALERA010000103.1 GCA_937908275.1 uncultured Desulfarculaceae bacterium
TGCCCGCTGCTCGAGGACCCGGGCCCAGCCGGGCCAGAGGGGGGAGAGATGGGCGCGGCCGTTTTGGAGGGGGAAGGTTTGGCCGGGGTTGAGCAGGTCCACCAGGGTCCCGTTGGGGGTCTCGGGCAGGCGGATTTCCTGGCTGACGGGCTTGGGTTCGGCGCTGACGGCGATGACCAGCCATTGCTCCGGGCAGCGGCGGGAGAAGACCAGGCGGAGGTGGGAGAGGGCCAGCTCGCGGTAGTCGCCGCTGGCCAGGGCGGGGCAGGTCCGGCGCAGGCCGGCCAGGCGACGGATGGCGGCCGGCAGGTCGGGCTGGGGGGGATGGGCCTGGAGGGCGGCCAGGTCCAGGGCCGGGCGCAGGGGCCAGTCGTCGGCGGGGTTTTTCATGCCGGCGAGGCCGAATTCGCTGCCGTAATAGACGGATGGCGCGCCGGGCATGGTGAAGAGCAGGCAGTAGACCGGATAGAGGTGGGCCGGGTTTTTCAGGCGGCTGGCCAGGCGGTTGACGTCGTGATTGTCGGCGAAGGAGTAGAGATTGCGGCCTTGGCAGAGGCCGTAGTGACCGAACTGACGGCGCAGGGTGTAGGCGATCTCAAAATAGTTGGCGTCGTTGTGGCTGGAGAAAAGGCCCTTGTAGGCCTCGTAGTTGGTGACCGCGTCCAGGCCGTCCTGCTCCAGGTAGCGGCGATAGTCGCCGGCCACCACCTCGCCCATCAACCAGAAGCCGGGCTTGAGGTCGCGGCAATGGCGGCCCAGGTCCTGGAGGAAGGCGGGGGGCAGGTGGTCGGCGGCGTCCAGGCGCAGGCCGTCGGGGTCCCACTCGCGCAGCCAGGTGGTGATGGCCTCCCAGAGGTGGGAGCGCACCTCGGCATTGTCCAGGTTGAGCTTGACCAGGTCCTGGCAGCCGTTCCAGGTCTGGTAGGTGAAAGGATCGCCCAGGGGGCTGGGGTGGGCGAAGTCCAGGTGGAACCAGTCGCGGAAGCGGGAGGCGGGACCCTGGGCCAGGACGTCGCGGAAGGCCCAGAAGTCGCGCCCCACGTGGTGGAAGACGCCCTCCATGACCAGCTTGAGGCCCCGGGCGCGGACCTGGTCGGCCAGCCAGGCCAGGGTCCGGTCGTCGCCCAGGCGGCGGTCCACGTGGAAAAAGTCCGCGATGTCGTAGCCATGGGCCGAGGATTCCAGCACCGGCCCCAGGTAGATGGCGTTGGCCCCCAGGTCGCGGGCCTGGTCCAGCCAGGGGACCAGGCGGTCCAGGCGGGGGACCGGGGCGGCGGCGAAGTCGTTGCGCTGGGGCGCGCCGCAGAGGCCCAGGGGGTAGAGGTGGTAGAAGACGGCCTGATCGACCCAGTGGGTCATGGCGGGCCTCCTTTCTGTACCGATCGGTATAGTAAACGGCCAACAAAAACCGGCCTGGGGCCGGACCCGACCGCGCACGGCTTAGGAATAGATGCCGTGCATGAACTGGTGGACCAGGTTGAAGACCATCCCGTCGCTGGGCTCCAGGAAGCCGTTGAGCACCAGGCCGATGAAGGTGTTGACCTGGCCCAGGTAGCTGACCGCGTAGCGCTGCTGGCGGCCCTTCATGTTGCCGTGGTCCCGGGCGGCGGCGAGGAACAAATCCACCAGCAGGGTCTGCTGACGATGGGCCCAGGGGCGCACCGCCAGGCTGGATTCGCTCTGGTGCGGCCCCAGCCAGAGCGAGAGTTGTAGGCGGTAGAACTCCGGGTTTTGCTTGGCGAAATCAAAATAAGCCCCGGCCAGGCGGTAGAGGGTCAGGGGCAGGTCGCCCTGGTAGTCGGCCGCCGGGCGCACGGCCTCCAGCAGGGCCAGGAAGTTGACCTGCAACAGCTCGTCGAGCAAGCCGGCCTTGGAGCCGAAGTAGTGGTAGAGGGTGGGCTTGGTGACGCGAGCGGCGCGGGCGATCTGCTCCACCCCCACCGCCTCGTAGCCCTTGGCGGCGAAGAGGCGCAAGGCCTGGTCCATGATGTTCTGGCGGTTGTCCATGCCCGGCCCTCCCGGGGCCTGGGGATAGTGTACCGTACGGTATAGTGGTTGGCAAGAAAAAGACGAGAACTCGCCCCGGCGTCGGGCGACGCCACGCGCCGACCGGGCGGACCCCTGGTTTGGCGACGACGGCCTTCCCTCTCCTGGCCGTGGCGAGCGCAGCGAAGCAATCTCCGGCACTAACGTTGATAAGGACAGGACCAGGAAAAGCCTAGCTATTGCAGTGGGATCAGGCGACGCCGCGCAATAACGAGCCAGGGAGGCGGAGAAAAGACGAAGAGAAGGGGGAGGGAAAAAACCGGGAGATTGCTTCGTCGCCTGGTGGCTCCTCGCAATGACCCCCTGGTTTGTTTTCGCAAAAATACCAGGGCCTAACTCAATCGGCCGACCAGCCCGAACGCCTGAGAGTCGCGCGCTTACCTTGTCGCTCGGGGCTCCCCGCACTGACGGCTAGCTCCCAATAGTTCAGAAAATATCAGCAAAAGGCCGGGCCAGCGCACGGGCTCGCAGCGCGCGGGCCAATCGCCAAAATGGCTATTAATGACTAACTTATACCGATTTTATTGAGGCGAAATAGCGGAAACTGGACAGCGCCCCGTTTTCCAGGACGATGCCCCCCATATCCCAGGCGACAGGCCAGGCCGGGCCTAGCGCTTGCCGGCCTTGGCCTTGCCCTTGGCCGGCTTGCCGCCGGACGGGTTCTTGGCCGGGCGGGCGGCCCGGGCCGGGGCGGCGGCCGGCGCCGGGGCGGGGTCCTGGGGGTGGCGCACCAGCCAGGCCAGGTAGATGGCCCCGGCCGCGGCCATGGCCAGGCTGAGCCACTGGCCGGTGGTGAGGCCCAGGGCCAGGAAGCCCAGCCAGGCGTCGGGTTCGCGCACGAACTCCACCAAAAAGCGCACCAGGGAATAGCCCAGGAGGAAGACCGCGGTCACCCCGCCGGTGGGCAGGCGGTCGCGCAGGAGCCAGAGGATGAAAAAGAGCAGCGGGCCTTCGCCAAAGGCCTCGTAGAGCTGGGAGGGATGGCGGGGCAAGGGGCCGCCGTAGGGGAAGACCATGGCCCAGGGCAGGTCGGTGACCCGGCCGAAAAGCTCGCCATTGATGAAGTTGCCGATGCGCCCGAACATCAGGGCCCAGGGCGCGGCCAGGGTGATGGCGTCGGCCGCCGGCAGGATGGGAAGCTTCTGGCGGCGCAGGTAGACCACCGCCGCGGTCACCGCGCCGATCAGCCCGCCGTGGAAGGACATGCCGCCGTGCCAGATGGCGATGATCTCGATGGGGTCCTGGATATAGCGGGCCCAGTCGGTCCACTGGTAGAAGACGATCTCCCCCAGGCGCGCGCCCACCAACAGGCCGGCCAAGGCCCAGAACATGAAGCCCTGCACCCGGTCGGCGTCGTAGGCCGGGGCGGTTTTGGCCAGGCGGCGCTGGACGATGAAGTAGGCGGTGACAAAGCCGAACAGGTACATCAGGCCGTACCAGCGGATGGCCAAGGGACCCAGGCGCAGGGCCACCGGGTCGATCTGGGGATAGGTGAGCATGGCGATTACCTTCCTTGGGCCGTCGCGCCGGCCTAGGGTCCCTCGATGCGCAGGGGGGTGACCACGGTGTGGGACTGCTTGCCGATCAGGTCGCGCAGGGTGGTCTCCACCCGGTAGTCGCCCGGGGGCAGGCCGGAGAGGCTGTAGGTGAAGGTGAGGGGGAAGCGGTCGGGGAAGTTGCGGCTCTGACCGCCGAAACGGCCGAAGTCGCGCCGGCCGCCCACCACCCGGCCCCAGGCGTCCACCAGGTTGAAGTCCGCGGTGAGATTGTAGGAATAGATCCCGGCCTTCTGGTCGTGGCGCACCGCGAAGCCCACCGGCTCCAGGTAGAGGATCAGGGGCTCGCTGGGGCGATAGACGTTGTCCACCCGGGGGATGAACTGGCCGTAGCCGCTGGGTGGGGCGGCGGTGAGGTGGACGTTGAGGGCGGTGAAGGGCAGCTCGCCCCAGGCCAGGGCGGTGGCCCGGCGCAGGGACTCCAGGGTGCCGGCGGGGTCCTTCTGGTCCAGGGCGCGGCGGGCGTCGTCCAGGGCCTGGTTGAAGGCGGCCGGGGCGGCCACGGCCGGGGGAGCCAAAGCCAAGGGGCCGGCCAGGGCCAGCATCAGGATAAAGCAAGCCAGACGGATCATTTACCGCGATCCTTCAAGCCCCGTCTCAACTCGCGCAGGCGGGTGTATTTGGTGAGGGTGTAGAGGGACTCCAGGCGGGCGGCCAGGTAGCCCTCGAAGCCGTCCAGGAAGCCCAAGCGCAGGAGATAGCGGGAGAAAAAGGCCCAGGCGGCGTGGCCCCAGGCCGAAAAGCCGCTGGCCTGGCGGCCGCGCTCGGCCATCTGGCGGGCGGCCTGGGCGGAGTAGACGTCCATCCGGCGCAGGTACTCGCCCACGGTCTGGTAGGAGTGGTGCTCCACGAAACCGGGCAGGCGGCCCAGGTCGCCCTGGACCTCCAGGCGCTCGTGGACCTCGCGCCTGATCCAGGCCCCGGCCCCGCGCCGGTGCAGGCGCAGGTGGCGCTCGCCGGCGTAGCCGCCGTGGCGCAGGTGGCGGCCGAAGAAAAACACCTGGTAGTTGAGCTCGTAGCCGGCCTGGCAGGGCTCCGGCCCGGCGCGCAGGGCCTGGAGGGCGGCCCGGAGCTGGGGATCGGGGCGCTCGTCGGCGTCCAGGCAGAGAATCCAGTCGCTGGTGCAGAGCTGGGCGGCGGCGTTGCGCTGGTCGGCGTAGCCGGTGAAGTCGCGCCGGACCACCAGGGCCCCGGCCGCCTCCAGGAGGGCCAGGCTGTCGTCCGTGGAGCCGGAGTCCACGGCCACGATCTGGTCGGCGACGCCATCCAGCGCCGCCAGCCAGGCGGGCAGGTTGGCCGCCTCGTTGCGGCAGATCAGGGCGACGGACAGGGTTGGCATCGCGGGTCGGGGCCTCCGTGGCGGTTTTCAGGCAGTTATAACAGCTAAGCGGGGGGGTTGTCTTGTCCGGGCGGTGACGGAAGGGGGAAGACCCGGAGATTGCTTCGCTGCGCTCGCAATGACAGAAACGAAAACAAAACAGAAAATGAAACCCTCTCGCTAACAGGCGAAGTCCGCGTCAAATCCGAACCAAACCAACCCCGGTCATCCTCTCTCTACCCCCTCGGCTTTCTTTGGGGAAGGGGGTGTGGGGGCGGGGTCCCCGGCCAGCTCTGCTGGCTGGGGTGCGGAAGACCCCTTTCTTTGGCCCCCAAAGAAAGGGGTCTTCCGCACATCTCCCAATCTCCCTCTCCCATCCCCTCCCCTTCCCTAGAACTTCACCTCCACCAGGTGGGATTCGAGGTTGAGGCCTTGGGGGGTGGGGGTGAGGTTGAGCATGAGGTAGCCGGGGGCGAAGGCCACCTCGCCGAAGTCGCGGTCGCCGATCCAGTAGCGGCCGCAGACGGCGGGCAGGCCCAGGATATGCCAGGGACCTTGGCGCAGGTGGAGGATGGCCTCGTGGGGGGCGTGCTCGTGGCCATGGATCCAGAGCAGGAGCCTGCGGTCCTTGAGGAGCGGGACGATGCGCACCAGGGACTGGTCCACGTCGCGCAGGCCCAGGCCGGTGCGGGACTCGGCCTTGACCAGTTGGTGTTCGGGCAGGGGGTTGGTCCCCACCAGGGTGGAGGCCGGGGGGTAGTGGGCGGCCAGGACCAGGGGGGTCTGGCGGGGGATCTGGGCCAGGGCGGCCTCCAGCCAGGCCAGGGCCTCGGGCGGGGTCTGGCCCAGGGAGCGGGGCTTGCCCTTGTGGTCCAGGCCGCGGCCCAGGTTGTCCCAGAACAGCCAGGCCGCGCCGCCCAGGAAGAGCACCTGGCGGGCCGGTCCCAGGTGTTGCCGCCAGATGCTCAGGTCCACGGCCGGGGGCGAGGCTTCGTCCTGATAACGCACGTCGTGGTTGCCGGGCAAGGCCCGGGCCGGGGCGGGCAGCAGGGCCAGGGCCTGGGCCGCCAGGGCCATCTGGGCCTGGGTGTGCTCGGGACCGCCCTTGTCGCCGTCCATGCAAAGATCGCCGGTGACCAGGCTCAGGTCGGGCTTTTGCTCGGACAGAGCGGCGGCCAGGCGACGCCAGGTCTTGAGGGGCAGGTCCCAGCCGCCGGGCGGGGCGGGATACTTGAGGGTGGGGGCCTGGGCGTCCATCAGGTGGGGATCGGAGAGCAGGGCCACCTGGTAGCGGGGCTTGACCGGGGCGGGGGCGAGCTTCAGCTCCAGGCCGGCGGCCTCCCGCGCCGGCCACCACCAGCGCTGGGGCGGGGCGTAGCCCGGGGGAGCGCAGAAGCTCACCACCCGGTCGGGCTCGGTCTCCAGGCGGAAGCGGCCATCCGGGGCGCTGGCCACCACCTGGTGGCCGTCGCTGATCAAGGCCCCGGCCAGGGGCTGGCCGTCGGGTCCCAGGACCAGGCCCGAGGCCCCGAGGCCCAGGGCCGGGAGCGGGGCCAGGAGGAGCAGACCGGCCAGGCCGGCCCAGAGGGCGGCCCGCAGGCGGGCGGAAAACGGCTGGGCAAGTTTCAAAGCACCACCTCCACGAATTGTCGCCGGCGGATGTCCACCAGGCCCTTGTTGGTCAGGCGCAGGAAGGGCAGGCCGGTGAAGCAGAAGGTCTGGGCGGCCAGGAAGGGGCGCTCCAGGGGGCAGCCCAGCTCGCGCAGGGCGGCCTCGCAGGCGGCGGCCCGGGCGCTGATCTCGGCCAGGGGGGCGGGGCTGGTGACCCCGGCGATGGGCAGCGGCAGGTCGGCCACCACCCGCTCGCCCACCACCACCGCCAATCCGCCGCCCATCCCGCGCACGTGGTTCAGGGCGCGGGCCAACTCGGCGTCGCTGGAGCCGATGCCGAAGAGGTTGCAGGTGTCCCAGATCAGGGTGGTGGCCAGGGCGCCTT
>CALERA010000104.1 GCA_937908275.1 uncultured Desulfarculaceae bacterium
GATCTCGAAGTAGAGATGGGCCAGCTCCTTGGCCCCGACCTTCTTGGCCGCCGCCGACCACAGGGCCTCGCCATCGCGGCCGTAGTCGGTGTTCTCCATGAAGAAGGCCACTGTCTTGGGCTTGCGATCGTTCTCCATCCAGAGGTTGGTGCCGCGCAGGCCCTGGATGCTGTTGGGGCAGGTGCGGAAGACGAAATCCAGGCCCCGGTTGGTGATGGTGGGGCTGATGGCGATGGCCACCACGAAGGGGGTCCGCTCGGCGTTGGCCACGTCGGAAGTGGCGATGTTCACGCTGCTGGCGTAGCCGCCGCCCACCACCAGGACCTCGTCGCGGGTGATGAGCTTCTTGACCGCCGCCACGCCCCGGTCGGGCTTGGCCTCGGTGTCGCCATAGACCAGCTCCACCGGCCGGCCGAAGAGGCCGCCCTTGGCGTTGATCTGCTCCAGGGCCAGCTCCATGCCCTTCTTCATCTCTCCCGCGTTGAAGGCCAGCGAGCCGGTGAAGGGTCCGAGCATGCCCACCTTGATGGGCTCCTTGCCGGCGGCCGCGGCCGGGCCGGCCCAGGTGGTGATGGTCAGCGCCAGTCCCAGCGCCGTGGCCAAAGCCGAGAAAACCTTGCGTCTCATGTCCGGTTCCTTTCCGTGTTCGCTGTTGCCGCAAATGCTCGCATTTGCTTAGAAGACTTTTGCCCGCGCCCGGGATCAGGCCTGGCCCACCGCCTCCAGGCCGGCCTCCAGGATGCGCAAGCCCTCGTCAAGCTGCTCGTCGGTGATGACCAAGGGCATCAGGGTGCGGATGATGTTGCCGTACTTGCCGCAGTTGAGCAGGACCAGGCCGTGGGCGTGGCAGTACTGCACCAGCTTGCCGGCCTGGGCCGAGGCCGGGGTCTTGGTCTTGCGGTCAGTGACCAGCTCCAGGCCCATCATGGCCCCCAGGCCGCGCACGTCGCCGATCAGGGGCAGGCGCTCCTGCATGGCCAGGAAGCGCTCCCGCATGATCTCGCCGATGCGGGCGGCCCGGGCCGCCAGGTCGGTCTCGGCGATGAAGTCCAGCACCGCCAGGGCGGCGCGGCAGGCCAGGGGGTTGCCGCCGTAGGTGCCGCCCAGGCCGCCGTAGATGGCCGCGTCCATGACCTCGGCCCGGCCCACCACCGCCGCCAGGGGCAGGCCGGCGGCCAGGGACTTGGCCACGGTGATCAGGTCGGGCTCCACCCCGAAGTGCTCGCAGGCGAAGACCTTGCCGGTGCGGCAGATGCCGGTCTGCACCTCGTCGGCCACGAAGAGGATGCCGTGGCGGCGGCAGATCTCGGCCACGGTCGAGAGGTAGTCCGGCGGGGGCACGATGAAGCCGCCCTCGCCCTGCACCGGCTCCAGGACCAGGGCCGCGGTCTGCTCGGCCGCCACCTGCTCCAGGAAGAAGTCCTCCAGGTGGTGGGCGCAGGCCAGGCCGCAGCCGGGATAGGTCAGGTTGTAGGAGCAGCGATAGCAGTAGGCGTAGGGGATGCGGTAGATCTCGGGGGCGAAGGGGCCGAAGTTGTACTTGTAGGGCTTGACCTTGCTGGTCATGGACATGGTCAGCAGGGTGCGGCCGTGGAAGGCGCCCTCGGCCACGATGATCCCGGAGCGGTTGGTGTAGTTGCGGGCGATCTTGACCGCGTTCTCCACCGACTCGGCCCCGGTGTTGATCAGCACCGTCTTCTTGGGAAAGCTCCCGGGGGTCAGTTGGTTGAGCCGCTCGCATACCTCCAGGTAGGGTTCGTACATCACCACGTGGAAACAGGTGTGCAGGAAGCGCTCGGCCTGATCCTTGACCGCGGCCACCACCTTCTCGTTGCAATGGCCCACGTTGACCACGCCGATGCCGCCGGCGAAGTCGATATAGCGCTGGCCCTGGGCGTCCCAGATCTCGGCCCCCTTGGCGCGCGAGACGAAAACCGGGGTGATGTTGGAGGCCGCCTTGGCCACCTGGGCCTGGCGTTGGGCCAACAGGCTGGCGCTGTCAGATGCTGTGCTCACCGATTATCCTCCGGACCCTTTCTTGATTTAGCGTGACGCGATCGACGCTTTCGTCCTCAAGCCCGCTTGGCGTCGATGCCGGTTATGTCGCCGGTGAAACCCTGTTCGATCAGCTCCAGCAGCAGACCGCTGGCGCTGGGCTGGTGCAGGGAGACCAGGAGCCAGGTCCGCTCCTGGTCATCCACGAAGATCAGCTCCCGAGCCGCGCTGATGCCCTGCTGGCGCAGGAAGGCGTGGAGCCGCACGATGGAGTCCTCGCCACCCAACACAATCAGGTGCGAGTAGGCGTCATCCAGGGAGGCTTCCAGCTCTTTGGGCATCGCGTGCTTCATACCCCGGGGAAGAGCAATATGAATGCCAGTCAGTCCCCAACCGGACTGGCGAGTGACGACTGTTTGTTTATAACTTTGTTTTTGCTTGGTTTTTTTGTCGAGAAATCACGAAACGGGCTGCGAGCGGAGCCGAAATCAGGCCCAACCATTGATGCAATAACGAATCATTACAATTTTGACATTCCTATCGGTAGGAATGCCCTAACTCAGCGCCACCAACCTGTAACAAAGCCGGCCCCGGCGCGAGTTTACAATAATGTCAATAGCTTGAAATGCGGGTTCGCCGCCAGCGGCATGGGGCTCAACCGGCTACTTTAATTAGCTAATTAATGATCTTGCTCGAGGAGGGAAAGGGCCAGGCCAGGCCTTGAACCGATAATGCATCAATGATGCGTTATCGGTTCAAGGCCTGGAGCTTGCGGGCCAGGGCCGACTGGCTGATGCCCAGGTGCTTGGCCGCGGCGCGTTGATTGCCCAGGCGCTTGATGGTCTCCTGGATGATCTCCAGCTCCACCGCGCGCAGGTGCTGGCGCAAATCCAGGCCCAGGGAGAGGTCCAGGGCCAGGCCCCCGCGCAGGCCGGAGCGCACCTCCGGCGGCAGGTCCTCGGGCAGGATGGCCGGGCCGGTGCTCATGATCAGCATCCGCTCCACCAGGTTCTCCAGCTCGCGCACATTGCCCGGGAAGGCGTAGTTGAGCAGCAGCTCCTGGGCCCGGGGGCTGATCTCCCGGATGAGCTGGTTCTCCTCGCCGATGCGCTCCATGAAGAACCGGGTCAGGTGCAGGATGTCGCGCGGGCGCTCGCGCAGGGGCGGGACGTTAAGCGGCACCACGTTGAAGCGGTAGAACAGGTCCTCGCGGAAGCGCCTGGCCTCCACCTCGGCCGCCAGGTCGCGGTTGGTGGCCGCCACCACCCGGGTGTCCAGTTGCAGCTCGCTGGAGCCGCCCACCGGCACATAGCGGCGCTCGTCCAGGAAGCGCAGCAACTTGACCTGGGCCTCGGGCGCCACCTCGGCGATCTCGTCCAGGAACAGGGTGCCGCCCTGGGCCAGGGCCACCAGGCCCACCTTGCCCTTGAGGTCGGCCCCGGTGAAGGCGCCCTTGGCGTAGCCGAACATCTCCGACTCGAACAGGGTGCTGGGGATGGCCGCGCAGTCCACCCGGATGAAGGGGCCGCTGGCCCGGGGGGACTCCTGGTGGATCAGCTTGGCCAGGATGCCCTTGCCCACCCCGGACTCGCCGGTGATCAGGACCGTGGAGTTGGTCTTGGCCACCCGCAGGGCCTGCTCGTAGACCGCCTGCATGGCCCGGCTCTGGCACATGGCATGGGTCGGCCCCAGGTCGCGCAGGCGCTTGCGCGAAAGCTCGCTGCGATAGTGCTCCAACTGGGCCTGGCTCTGCTCGATCTCCCGGCGCAGGCGGTCCAGCAGGGTGATGTCGCGGTCGTTGATGACCACGAAGGCCACTTCCTTGGCCTGGTTGAAGACCGGCACCCCGGTGGCCAGGACCTTGGTGCCCGAGCGCAGGTGCTGGATCATGGTCACCGCGGTCTTGCGCCGCAACACCTCCAGGGTCACCGACTCCTGGAAGCTGCCCTCGGTCACCAGGTCCGCCACGTTGCGCCCCTCCACCTCCTCCCGGGTCTGGCGCACCATCTTCAGGGCCGCCTGGTTCACTCGCACCACCACCCCGCGATGGTCGGAGATCCAGAGGCCGTCGAAGGTGGAGTCCATGATGGCCTCCAACTGGGCCATCAATTCCTGGTAGGGCTGGGGGAAGAGCGAACCCGGCTCGGCCTGGTGGAAGTCCACCAGATGGACGGCGGCCTGGACCACCGCGCCGTCGGCGAAGACCGGGAACAGGCTGGCCACGATCTGGCGGCCGTGCAGTTGCAGGCGGGAGCCGAACAGGGCCGCGCCCTCGGCGAAGACCGCCTCCAGGGCCTCGCCCAGGGGCGCGGCCACGGCCCGGAAGCGGCGGCCCAGCAGGAGCGCTGGCTCCTCGCCCAGCATCAGGCCGGCGGCGCGGTTGAGATAGGCCAGGCGACCCTCGCGCTCCACCAGGACCACGCCGGACTCCAACTCGTCGAAGCGATCGGTGGACAAGGCGTTGGCGGGATTGGCGGCCGACTTTTTCATGGACCCATGCGGCGCTGGGGGTTGCTGATGCCCGGGCGCGTCCGGGGACGCGCGCGGGCGCGGGGCGGTCCCCAACGGACCAAGCCCTGGCTATTCATCTTATCCCGGGGATGGTGCGCGCGCAACGCCGCGCCAGCGCTATGAAAACCCGCGAAGCGCGTTCAACCGTCCAGCAGGGTGCGAATCTTGGCCACCAGTTCGCTGAAGCGGTAGGGCTTGCTGATCAGCCCCACCGCCCCCAGGGTGCAGACCCGCTCCAGCACCACCTCGTCGGAGTAGCCCGTGGCGATTAGGACCCGGGCCAGGGGGTTCTCGGCCAGGATGGCCTCCAGGCAGGCCTGACCGCCCATGCCCGGCATGTTGAGATCCAGCACCACCAGGTCGATGGCGCCCGGGTCCGCGCGATAGAATTCCAGGGCCTGTTCGCCGCTGCCGGCCACCAGGACCTGGTAGCCCGCTCCCGCCAGGGCCTCGCGTCCGGCTTCCAGGATGGCCGGTTCGTCATCCACCAGCAGGATGGCCTCATCGCCCGCCGGCAGGCCGAAGACCGCCTGGCCAACCAGGGGGGCGGGTTCCGCGCTCGCGGCCCGCACCGGCAGGTGGATGGTGAAGACCGTGCCCTGGTTGGGCCGGCTCTGGCACTGGATGTGGCCGCCGTGCTTGGCGATGATGCTGAAGGCGGTGGAGAGCCCCAGGCCGGTGCCCATGTCCAGGGGCTTGGTGGTGAAAAAGGGCTCGAAGATATGGGAGCGGGTCTCGTCGTCCATGCCCACCCCGGTGTCCCGCACCTCGATCACCACGTGCGGCCCTGGTTGCAGTTCGGGCAGGGCCTTGGCCTCCGGCTCGCTCAGGGTCTGGTTGCGGGTGGCGAAGCTCAGCTCGCCGCCCTGGGGCATGGCGTGGGCGGCGTTGGTGGCCAGGTTCATCAGGACCTGCTCGATCTGGCCCGGATCGCCGCTGATGGGATCCAGGTCCGGGGCCAGGCTGGTGCGCAGCATCACCATCTTGGGCAGGGTGTGCTCCAGCAGGCTGACCGTCTGGCGGATCTCCCAGTTCAGGTCCACCCGCTCCCGCCGGGGGCTGGCCTTGCGGGCCAGGGTCATCAGGCGGCGGATCATCAGGGCCGCGCGCTGGATGGACTGCTCGATGTGCTCCAGGCGGGACTTGGTCGGCTCCTGGACCTCCCGCTCGCCCAGCATCAACTGGGTGTAGCCCGAGATGGCCTGGAGCACGTTGTTGAAGTCGTGGGCGATGCCGCTGGCCAGGACGCCCAGGGCTTCCAGCTTCTGGGACTGGTAGAGCTCCTCCTCCAGGCGGCGCATCTCCTCCTCGGCCCGGATGCGCGCGGTGGCGTCCTCGAACAGGATGAAGCGCTTGCCGTGGGGGATGCTCACCGTGCGGGCGTGGACCGTCTTGCGGACCCCGTCCCGGCTGGTGATGTCAAAGACCGCGGTGTCTTCCGGCAAGCCCGCTTCGCTGCCGCCGGTGTCCGGCTCCTCTCCGCCCTCCCCCGGAGCTGGCCCGGGCTCCGGAGGTTGCAGCCAGGCCGCGTCGGCGGGTATCTCCGCCAAGCCATAACCGAAAATGGCCTCGAAGGCCGGGTTGATGTATTCCATCCGTCCCTGGGGATCCAAGACCCCGATTCCCAGGGGCGAATGTTCGCTCAGCAGCCGGAAGCGTTCTTCGGAGCGAACCCGGGCCGCCTCGGCCCGCTGGCGTTCCGCGACTTCCTCCCGCAGGCTGGTCACGGTCTGGGCCAGTTCCCCCCTGCTTTTGGCCAAGCGGCGCTCCTCGCGTCCGAAACGGGCCAGGTTGAGCAGGGAGAAATTGGCCAGCAGGGTCAGCAGCGGCCAAAGCGGCGACCAAATGAAACCATGACGCCCCAGGGCCCAGGCCGAGAGCCCCACCAGGAGCAGGGACCCACTGACCAGCACCACCAGGCTGCCCCAGGGCCGGACCTGGAGGAACAGCCCCGTGGAGACCAACCCGCAGAGCAGCACCAACAGCAATTCCAGCCCCGGGGTGTAGGCCGGGCGGGAGAGGTAATCCTGCTGGATCAGGTTGTCCAGCAGCGTGGCCTGGATCTCCCCGCCGTTGGCGTTGGGCTTCAGCGGCGTGGCCAGGGAGCCCTCCAACCCGGCCGCCGACAGGCCCACCACCACCACCTTGCCCGCGAGCTCGTTGCGCGCCGCGCCGCCATCCAGGATGGCCTTGGCCGAGATTGGCTTGAAGCCAAAAGCGGGGTCGCGGTAGTTGATCAACAGCCGGGCCTGGGCGTCCACCGGGATGCGGTTTTCGCGCACCTGCACCGCCTCGGCCCCCAGGTCGGTCCGGTGCAGGGTCACCTGGTTGAGCCCTCGCAGTTGCAGGTAGGTGGCCAGGGCCAGACTGGGATAGAGCTGTCCCTGGCACTCCACCAGCAAGGGGGCCCGGCGCAGCACTCCGTCATTGTCCAGGCCCTGGTCCAGGAACCCCTGGCCTTTGGCCGCCTCGGACAGGACGGGCAAGTTGCAGACCATGCCCTCGGCCCGAGGCCAGGCCGGGGCAGCCGGGATCGCGGGGGCCGGGGTGTGGAACGCCACCCGCAGGGGCGTGACCGCGCAGTCGGCTGGAGACGGGGACATGGCCTGGTCGAAGACGAACTTCAGGCCCAGGATGGATGGCCCCTGGGCCAGCGCCGCCGCCAAGGCCCGCTCGTTGTCTAACTGCTCCGGGCCGACGCCGCTGATGACGATCTGCAAGCCCAGCTCGCGCGCCATCTCCTGCCGGATTATGGACAGGGAGGTGCGGTCGGGCTCGCAGAGCAGATAATCCACCGCCACCGCCAAGGGACCCGCGTCATGGATCGCCGCGATCAGCCGCGCCAGGCGGTAATGGGGCCAGGGCCACTGTCCGTAGCGGGCCAGGCTCTCGTCGTCCACGCTGACCACCGCCACCCGGCCCGAGGGCGGGGAGGGTCCCACCAGGCGCAGCAGCGAGTCATGGGTTTTGTGGTTGAGCAGAACCAGGAAGCTCGGCTGCCAAACATACACGCCGGCCATGAGGAGCGTGATCAACACTCCCAGGGCGGCGATGAACAGGCGTCCGCCCCGAAAAAATCCGCCGGCCTTTTGCTGGGGTGAGGCGTTGGCCACCTATCTCACCGTGACCTCCACGCGACGGTTGCGCGGCTCGCTGACGTTGTCGGCCGTGGGGACCAGGAGGCGGCGCTTGCCATGGGAGGTGATCTCCAGGGTCTTGGGGTCCACTCCCTGGGCGGTCAACTGTCTGGCCACCGTCTCCGCCCGCTCCCGGGACAGGCGCAGGTTGTAGGCGTCGTCGCCGGTGGTGTCGCAATGGCCCACCACGCTGACGTCCACCGACTCCCGCCGTTTGACGGCGGCGATGATCTGGGGAAGCTGGTCGCGGGAGGACTCCACCAGCTCGGTGGAGTTGGGCGCGAAGTACAGGATGAAGCCCAGCGGCTGGCTGGGCCGGGCGGCCAGGGCCTCGCCAAAGCGGCGCTGGATCTCCTCCGGGGCCATGGTCTCCGGGGCTCGCGGGGCGCTGCCGGCGTCGGAGAAGAAAACCGCCTGACCCGCGCGGTCCAGGGTCTGGCTGCCGGCCGAGTTGCTCAGGGTGACCTTGCCCACCTTGCCCTCGGGGTCTGGCAACAGCACCACCACGTTGCCCGGGGCGCAGGCCGCCAGGGCCGACAGGACCAGGAGCAGGACCAGGCACCGCACGCCGTTCAGGCTCAGCCTTGCCATGCCCCTACTCCCCCACCTGCACCAGGAACTGGGTCCCGCGCACGCCGATGATGCCGCCGGGGGTTTCCACCCGCACCGCTTCCGGACGCATCTGGCCTATCTTGCCGGTCAGGAAGGCGGCGGTGCCCCGGGTCAGCCGACCCACCAGGGACAGCTTGTCCTCCACCGGGGCGAAGGCGAACTCGTCCAGGCTCAGCTCGCTGTTGGGCCCCAGGGAGAGCACGCTGTCGTCGCGCAGGATCGCCCCCATGGCCCCGCCCGGACCGGTGCGCAGGGTGTCGTTGAGCCGGATCTGCTGGCGGGGTTGGGCGGGCAGGCTCTGGCCTTCGTGAAGGATGAAGGCCGGCTCCTTCACCTGGCGCAGGCTGCCGATGACGGTCTCCTCCGCACCGGTCGGCCTGGCCCAAGCCAAGGCCACCAGCAGGGCGAGGAGAGCGTAGCGCATTCTTTTTCCGCGGTAATCCATGCCGGCCTCCCGTTCGCGCCCCTGACCGACGAGCCCCGCTCCCACGGCTTGGGCGCCGCTCTGGCCCGGCAAACCATTACCGTCGCCACGGGGGTTTCATCTCGAAACCTGTTTCACAATCGTTCGTCATAGTACGCAGCCCCGGTTGGCGGCTGTCAAGGTCAAACATGCGACAAACCAAAGCCTTTCGTGGGCGCGCGGAAGCAGCGCCCCGTGGCCTTGACGTCGCAAAGGGGGTCCCGGGGATCGCGCGTCGGGACCGCCTGGGGATGGAGCCTCCAGGTGGAATCAGGCTTGGGCAGGTCCCGCCAGCCGAGGCCCGGGGTGGCCCCGACCGGCCTGCGGTGGCTCTCGCCACCGCAGGTCGGCCTTGGCGGATGGCCTGGCCCGGGTTCGGGGGGGGAAGGGAGGCCGGGAGTGGCCTAACTCGGGACCAGGCCGGGGGGAGGGGCTAGTCTGGGTAGTGCTGCTTCTTCGTTCGATAGGCCAGCAGGTAGTTCATGCTGAAGTTGTCCTTGCCGCCCAGCACGTCGGCCAGCAGGGCGGCCCGGCGCATCTCCCAGATGGTGGGGTCCATGATCGGGCAGGTGAGGCCCGCCGGCACGGCCATGGCCAGGAACAGGGCGTTGGTGGGCGTGCGCTCGGGCATGCCGAAGGCGATGTTGCTGAGGCCCAGGGTCTGGTTGACCCCGAACTCCTGACGGATCAGGCGCAGGGCCTCCAGGGTCTCCCAGCCGGTCTTGTCATCGGTGCTGATGGTCATGGCCAGGGGGTCGATCACCACGTCCTGGGGTGGGATGCCGTGCTTCTGGGCCGCCTCCATGATCACCCCGGCCAGCCGGAGCCGGGAGTTGGCGTCCTTGGCCACGCCCTTGTCGCCCATGGTCAGGCCGATCACCGCCGCGCCGTGGGAGGCCACGATGGGCAGCACCGCGGCCAGCTTCTCGGACTCGGCGTTGACCGAGTTGACCAGGGCCTTGCCCTGGTAGACCTCCAGGCCGGCGGCCAGGGCCTCGGGCGAGGCCGAGTCCAGGCACAGGGGCACGTCGGTCACCTCCATGATGGCCAGCACCGCCTCCCGCAGGCGAGCCGGCTCGTCGATGCCCGGCACGCCCACGTTGACGTCCAGCACCTGGGCCCCGCAGGCCACCTGCTTGATCGCCTCGTCCTGGATCAGCCGGAAGTCGCCCTCTTCCACCGCCTTGGCGATCCGCTTGCGGCCGGTGGGGTTGATGCGCTCTCCGATCATGGTCAGGCGGTTCTCCCCGCCGATCACCACTTTCTGCTTCGCACTCGTCAGAACGGTGTCCATTTCTCTCCAACCTTTTCCCGCCCCGAAAGGCGGAAGTGGATCATGCCGCGATCGCCCCGACCGCCGGGCCGGACCCGCCGGCCGCTAGCGGACCTCGGGCGGGAAGAAGCGATACTTGGCGGTGCCGTCGCGCTCGACCTGCTCCACCAGGCCCAATTCCCAGGCGAAATAATCCCGCTTGGCCTGCTCCGGGGCGTCCGGGTGCATGTAGGGCATGTACCAGGCGTCCTCCACCGCGCTCAAGGGGCGCTGCATGCCGGTCTCGCTGGGCAGGCCGGCCGCCAGCCAGGCCTTGGTGCCGCCCTCCAGGACCAGCACCCGCCGGGCCGCCCCGCCCTGCCCGGCCAGATCCCGGGCCGCCAGGTGGGCCAGCGCGCCATCCTCGGAGGTGAGCACCAGGGTGTCCCCGGCCGGAAGCGAGGCCAGGTCCTGGGACAGGCGGGAGCGGATGGCCCAGCCGGCCCCGGGGATGTGGCTCAGTTGATGGAAGGCGCTGGAGGCCAGGTCCACCACGCTCAGGGACGGGGCCTGGTTCTTGAGGGCCTCGGCCAGGACCTGGGGGGTGATGACCTCGGAGTGGGTGGCCAGGCCCAGGCGACGGCCGCGATAGGGGCCCTTTTCCTGGGGCAGCGAGTTGCCGCCACCGGCCAGGACGTAGACCTCGCGCCAGCCCAGCTGGATCAGCCAGGAGGCGGTGATGACGGCCCGCACCTCGGTGTCGTCCACCAGGACGATGCGGGAGTTGAAGACGCTGATGTATTCGTCGGTGGCCTGCACCAACTGGCCGCCCTGCACGTTGCGGGCCTCGGCCCAGTGGCCGGCCTCGTATTCCTCGGGCAGGCGCACGTCGATCAGATAGAGGGTGTGCTGGTTGGCCTCGGCCTGCCACTGGCGCACGGTGGCCAGATCCACCTGGCGCACCCCGAAACGCTTGGTCAGGCGCTCGGCGCACTGCCGAGCCTTGTCCAGGCCAGGCCCGGCCGGCACCGGGGCCTCGCGGGTCTGGCCGAATTCCAGGTCGTAGCCGGCCAGTTGCCAGCCCATGGTGCCGTTCTCGATGGCCGCCACCGGGTTGGGCAGGCCGGCGTTGACCAGGGACTGGGTGCCGATGATGCTGCGGGTGCGGCCGGCGCAGTGAACCAGGATCAGGGTGGTGTCGTCCTCCACCGCCTCCTGGGCCCGGTAGACCAGGTCCGCGCCCGGGGCGTTGCGGCTGCCGGGCAGGGTCATCCGTCGATATTCGGGCCGGGGGCGGCAGTCCAGGATGACGTGCCTGACCCCCTGGTCCACCAGTTCATGCTGCTGCTCCGGGGTGACATAGGGGGTCTCGTATTTCACCGCCACCCATTCGCCAAAGGCCTTGCTATAGGCCCCCACGCCGGAGAAAAGTTCATAACCCGCCGCCCGCCAGGCGGCGAGACCGCCTTCCACCAGGGTCACGTCGCTGTAGCCCAATTCCGCCAAACGCCGCACCGCGCGCTGGTCCAGCGCCAGGGGGTCTTCCGGCCCTTCGCCCATGACGAAAAGCCGGGTGGACAGCCGGGGCACCAGATCGCCCACCAGCAGTTCCAATTGGCTCAAGGGGATGCAGGAGGCTTGCAGCACATGCTCCTGGGAAAACGGTTTGCGCTCCCTTACGTCCAACAGGGCGAATTCGGCATCGCTGGTGAGTTCATGCTTGAGTTGTTGTGGAGAAATGGTTCGCACAATTCACCCCTTATCTTCACTGGGCCCTCGTGGGCTCTATTGACCGCGCTGACCGTCGGCCTGATGATTTTCCGGCCCCGGCCGGAGGAGGCCCGCCCGATCCGGGCGGCCTCCCCCGGCGCGGGAGCCGTGCTCCCGATGAGTTCCTCGGCCTTCCAAGCGGCCCTGTAGCGCTGGCATCAACCACTCCCGGCCCGCCGCAACCGGCGCCGTCGCCGACGTCTTCCAGACGGGTGATCCCCTTGATGTCACCCCAGGCGGCCTGCTCAACCCACCCCGCGCCGCGACGGCTGGTTCGACCGCGCCGCGCGCGATCCGGCCGTCACGTCCCCGGCGCTCAGTGGTTGTAGACGCCGTAGGTGAGCCCGGTCTCCACCAGGGCCCGGACGTTCTCCGGCGGGGTGTCCAGGGGCACCGTGCAGTCGCCGGAGAGGAAGAAGCCGCCGCCCTTGGCGGCCTTGTCGATGCTGGCCTTGGCCTCGGCCACCACCTGCTCGGGCGTGCCCTGCAGCAGGGTGTCCACGGTGCGCACGTTGCCCATGATGGTGATCTTGGAGCCGAAGTTCTTCTTCAGCTCGGCCAGGTCCACCTTGTCCACGTGCAGGATGTCCACGTTCTCCTCGGTGACCAGGTCGAAGCGGTCGTTCCAGTTGCCGCAGGTGTGGAAGGTCACCTTGACGTCCTTGTGGGCCTTGATCTCCCCGAACATCCGCTTGGTGTAGGGATGGGAGAATTCCTTGTAGTGGGCGTACTTGATGCAGTCGGCGTTGGCCACCGGGTTGGAGATGTTGATGATGTCCGCGCCGGCGTCGGCCAGGGCCTTGCCGTAGACGATGCAGGGCTCGATCACCAGGTCCAGCAACTCCTTGACGAAGGTCGGGTCCAGCATCATGTCCAGGTAGAGGTCGCTGGAACCGCGCAGCATGCAGGCGGTGCGGAAGGGGGGCGACATCCAGGCGCTGATCGGCACGTCATGGCCCAGGCGGGCGCGCAGGCCCTTGATCACATCCAGCAGGAACGGCATGCGGCCGTCCTTGAGCGGGTCGATCTTGGCGTTGATCTTCTTGATGTCCTTCTTGTCCTTGAGCAGCGGCTTGGGCACCCAGGGGGCGTCGTCCTCCGGCAGCTCCAGGTGGGCGCCCAGGGCCTCGTCCATGGCCGGGGTGCACCAGATGTCATAGGCCACGTCCAGGTGGTACTGCTCGATGAGCATGGCCTGGGCTTCCACGTACTTGCGGCCGTCGGCCCAGATCGAGCCGAAGGTGTTGCCCGAGTAGCGAATGGCCAGCTCCCGGGAGCCCAGGACGATGGGCACCCGGTCCGGCTCGCGGTGGGCGATGGCTTCAAAGACCCGTTCCCTCGAGGTAAGTTTCTGCGTGCTTCCCACGGAAATTCTCCTTGTCTGCTCCGGTCGGCGGGGAGTTCAGGGCGCACCGCTCCATCGCCCCTCGCCGGGGTTGTCCGCCTTGGTTCGTGTTTCGCGTGATCGCGTCGCGCCGGTCAGGTCTGGACCGGGCGCGGCTGATTCAGGCGCAATCAGCTAGTGGGCGACGAGCTTTTTCACCAATTCCACCGCCTCCACCGCGTCCTCGGCGTAGCCGTCCGCGCCGCACTGGGTGGCGAAACTCTGGTTCAGGGGCGCTCCCCCGACCATGACCTTCACGTTGCCGCGCAGGTTCTCCTTCTCCAGGAACTCGATGACCTTCTTGCACTCCATCATGGTGGTGGTGAGCATGGCGCTCATGCCCAGCACGTCGGGCTTCTTCTCCCGCACCGCCTGGGCGAACTCCTCCTGGGGGATGTCGATGCCCAGGTCGATCACCTCGAAGCCGGCCGTCTCCAAGAGCATGATCACGATGTTCTTGCCCACGTCGTGCAGGTCGCCCTTGACCGTGCCGATGACCACGGTGCCGGCCTTGCCCAGGTCGTCGCCCAGGAGCAGGGGCTTGATCATCTCCACCGAGGTGTTCATGGTCTTGGCCGAAAGCAGGACCTCGGGGATGAACATCTCCGAGGCGCCGAAGCGCTTGCCCACCACGGTCATGCCCTTGAGCAGACCCAGGTTGATGATGTCCATGGGCGCGATCCCACGGCCGATGGCCTCTTGGGTCAACGCCTCGATCTCCGTGATTTTTCCCTCAATGACCGCGTCGGCTAACTGATCGAGGATCTCCATCTGCAAAGCCTTTCCCATGTTGCGTCCGTGTTGAAAACCTCTCGGGAGCCAAACCATGACCGTCCCGGGAGAATCACTGTTCAGGCCAAGGACAGGACGTTGGCGTACTCGCCGCCGCCGCTGGCCTGACAACCCTCGTCGTTGAAACCGGGCTTGCCGCCCTGGTGCAGTTCGTCCCACTGCCGGATGTATTGCACCGACTCCTCGATATGGGAGCGCATCACCATCTCCGCCTGCTCCGCGTCACGATTCTCGAAGATGTCGATCAGCTCGAAGTGCTGCTTCAGGGCGCTCTCCAGGCGGGGGAGAAAGGCCGAGGTCCGGAAGCGGATCAGGCGCATGTGGTCGTAGAGCCCCTTGGCGATGTCGATCAGGGGCAGGTTCCTGCTCTTTTCCAGGATGAATTCATGGAACCTGATGTTGGCCTGGGTGAAGGCGTAGCGCTGTCCCTTCAGGGGCGCGTTGTGGAAGGGCAGGAAGATGCCCCGCATGGTGGCGAAGTCCTCCGGCGTGAAGTTGGCGGTGGCCAAACGCGCCGCCATGCCTTCCAGGGTCGCCCGCACCAGCAGATAGGCGATGATCTCCTCGCTGGTCTTCTGGGCGATGAACACCCCCTTGTAGGGCACCACCTGCACCAAGCCCTCCGAGGCCAGACGGTTGATGGCCTCCCGCACCGGGGTGCGGCTCATCTTGAGCTGATCGCAGAGGAGCTTCTCGTCCAGGCGGCTGCCCGGCGGTTGATCGCGCAGGTCCGCGGTCAGGATGTACTCCTTGATCAACTGGTAGGCCCGCTCGCTCAGCCGCCGATGTTCCATTAAATCGGTCTTGGTCATGAAATTCCCCACTCGCTTACAGGTGTCACCCCTGGTCGCCCGTCCTAGATGCCCAGATAAGCCTTGGCCAAGCGTTCGTCCTGCAACAGCTCCCGCCCCGTGCCTTCCAAGACGATCTTTCCGTTCTCCAACACATAGCCATAATCCGCCGCGGCCAGGGCCATATGAACGTTCTGCTCCACCAGGAGCACCGTGGTCCCGGACGCCCGGATTTCGCCCAACAGCGCGAAAACCTTCTCCACGAACAGGGGGGCCAGGCCCAGGGTGGGCTCGTCCAGGATCAGGAGCTGGGGCTCGGCCATCAGCCCCCGGCCCACGGCCAGCATCTGCTGCTCGCCGCCGGAGAGCGAGCCGGCCATCTGCGAGCGCCGCTCCTTCAGCAGGGGCAGCAGGCCGAAGACCCGCTCCAGGTTTTCTTCCTTGCGGGACCGGGTCTTCTTGGGATAGCAACCCAGGTCCAGGTTTTCCATCACGGTCATGAAGGGGAAGACCCGCCGCCCCTCCGGGACCTGGATCAGGCCGTGCTCCACGATGCGGTGGGCCGGCAGATGGTCGATGCGCTGGCCGGCGAACTCGATCTCGCCCTTCTTCTGGGAGATGATGCCGGAGATGCAGTTGAGCGCCGTGCTCTTGCCCGCGGCGTTGGAGCCCACCAGGGTCACCAACTGCCCGGAGTCCACTTGCAGGCAGACCTCGTGCAGGGCCTCCACGTCACCATAGTAAGCGTCAAGGTTGTTTACGCGCAGCAACATGGCAATTTCTCCGCCTAGGCCTGGCCGGTGGGAGAGGCGGACTCCGGCCCGGCCTCGCAGGTTCCCGCCACGGCGTAGGAGTCGCCGAGATAGGCCTCGATCACCTTGGGATTGCGCCGGATCTCCTCCGGGCTGCCGGCGGCGATCTTCTCGCCGTGGTGCAGCACCACGATCCGCTGGCAGAGGCACATCACCGCCGACATCACGTGCTCGATCATCAGCACCCCGGTCCCGCCGGCGTGGATCTTGGCGATAGTGGCCGACATCTCCTGGACCTCCATAGGGTTCAGGCCGCCCATGACCTCGTCCAGGAGCAGCAGCTTGGGCTTGGTGGCCAGGGTGCGGGCCAGCTCCAGCTTCTTGCGGTGGCCGATGGGCAGACCCTGGGCCAGGTCGTCGGCCCGGTGGTCCAGCCCCACCTGCTCCAGGGCCCAGTGGGCCACCTCCCGGGAGCGCTTGAGCTCCGAGCAGTGGCAGAGGGTGCCCACCATGGCGTTTTCCAGCAGGGTCAGGTGGGTGAAGGGCCGGGTCAACTGGAAGGTCCGGCACAGGCCCATGCGGGTGACGTGGTGGGGCTTGCGTCCGGCCACCTCCCGCCCCTGGAACTTGATGCTGCCCTGGCTGGGGGGGTAGTAGCCGCTGACCAGGTTGAACAGGGTGGTCTTGCCCGCGCCGTTGGGCCCGATCAGGCCCACCAGCTCGTGCTGGTCCATGCCCATGTCCACGTCCTTCACGGCCTCCATGCCGCCGAACCTCTTGGTCACGTCGTGCAACTCAAGCAACATTGGAAACCTCCCGCTCCACGACCCCGGCCACGGCCTTGGTCCGCCGGGCGCGCAGACGGTCGCGCACCTCCACCACGATCCCCTTGGGCATGTAGAGCACCACCACCACCAGCAGGAAGCCGTAGATCATCATGCTCATGCCGCTGGCCGCCGAACCGAAGGCCGCGCGCAGGAATATCTGCAAGGGGGTGATGATGGCCGCGCCCACCAGGGGGCCGATGGCGGTGCCCATGCCGCCGATGATGGAGATCAGGGCGAACTGCTGCGAGAGGTCCAGGGAGACGCAGAAGTTCGGCTCCAGCCAGAGGAAGTATTGCGCGAACAGCGACCCGCCCAGGGCGGTGATGGCCGCGCTGATGGTGATGGAGGAGAGCTTGCCGGCCAGGGTGTTGACCCCCAGGGCCTCGGCCGCGTCCTCGTCCTCGCGCAGGGCCGAGAGGCGATAGCCCAGGGCGCTCTTGTCCAGCCAGCGCGAGACGCCGTAGACCCCTAGCATCAGGGCCAGGAAGATGTAGGCCCAGACCACCTTGCTGGCGAAGGTCATGTTCCAGAACCCGGGCTCGTAGGGGATCAGCAGGCCCTCGGACCCGCCGGTGACGCCCCGCAGATAGACCGCCATGATCTCCACCAGCATGCCGAAGGCGATGGTGCACAGGGCGAAGAACTTGCCCTTCAGGCGCAGGGTGACCACGCCGATCAGCAGGGCGAAGATGACCGAGAGCAGCATGCCGCCGAACATGCCCAGCCAGGGCGAGATGCCCAGCTTGGTGTAGAGCAGGCCCGAGGTGTAGGCCCCGATGCCGAAGAAGGCGGCGTGGCCCAGGGAGAACTTGCCCGCGTAGCCGCCGACGATGTTCCAGGCCCCGGACATCGCCCCCCAGAGGAAGACGAAGGTCAGGATCTCCTGGTAGTAGGGCTCGTTCTGCAGCAGGATGGGCAGCAGCAGGAGCACCGCCAGCACCCCCAGCTTCAGCCGCAGGTCGCGGGCCTTGGCCGGCGCGCCGGCGCCACCCGCCCCCTGGGCCTGGTTTTTTCCGATGATGTTGCGCAGCTTGTCCATTACTTGAGCCCTATCTCTTCGGCTCCGCGTTGGCCCAGGAGCCCGGTTGGCCGGAATACCAGCACCAAGATGAAGACCAGGAAGTACACCGCCTGCTTCAGGGCGGCGTCGATGAAGAACCCGCTGAAGGTCTCCACCACCCCGATCAGGAATCCGCCCAGGAGCGCGCCGGTCATGCTGCCCATGCCGCCCAGCACCACCACCACGAAGGAGGCCAGGCCGAAGTTGGCCCCCACCGAGGGGAAGATGGGATAGGCCGGGGCCAGGAGCGCGCCGGCGATGCCCACCAGGGCCGAGCCGATGGCGAAGGTCATCATGAACACCCGGTCGATGTTCACGCCCATCAACTGGGCCCCCACCCGGTCCTGCACCGTGGCCCGGATGGCCTTGCCGGGATAGGTCCAGGCCATGAAGGCGAACAGGATCAGGGCGATGACGATGGCCACCAGCGAGGCGATCATCATGGACTGGCTGACCTGGATGCCCGCGAAGCGCAGCAGCGCGGTGCTGGCCGGGGTCTGGATGGTGCGGAAGTCGCCGGACCAGAGCACCAGGGCCGCGTTCTGCATGAACAGGCCCAGGCCCACCGTGGCGAAGATCTGCACCACCATGGGTGAGCCGATGGTCCGCCGGATGACCAGGACATAGATCGCCACGCCATAGGCGAACAGAAGCAGGATCACCAGAGGGGCCAGGAGATATGGCGACAGGCCGGTGAAATGGAACAACCAGAACGCCGCGAACATGGAGAGCATCAGGAACTCGCCGTGGGCGAAGTTGACGATGCGCATGACGCCGAAGATCAACGTGAGACCAATTGAGATCAGGGCGTATACCCCCCCGATCAGAAGCCCGGAGACCAGCAGTTGTAGGAACAGGGTGCCGTCCACCTTATCTCTCCCGGGATTACGGAACCAGCCCCGTGGGGCCCTGGGGGCGTCGCGGAGGCATGCGCGCCTCCGCGACGCCGGCGTCCACCGTCTATGGTCGGACCACGCCTGGGTCAGGCGGGTCCGGCTAGCCCCTGGCCGACCAGGTCGGCAGGGGAACCATGATCGGGTCCCGGTTGGCGAACCGCTCGGGCCACACCACCTCGACCTTGCCCTGCTGCCATTGCAGGACCACCGAGAAGGCGCGCTCGTTGCGGCCGGCGTCCTCCTGGTCCGGCGGGATGAACTTGCAGCCGCAGCCGTTGGCCATGCTGCCTTCCAGCAGGTCCAGGCTCAGGGCGGCTTGCTGCACCTTCTCCGGCTCCAGGGTGGGGGCCTTGGGCAGCACGTGCTGGAACAGCAGCATGGTGCCGGCGAAGGCCAGGTAGGCGTTGCCCGTGGGGCGGCTGCCCTTGGCCGCCTCGAAGCGGGTGATGAACTCCTTCTGCATGGCCGCCGCCTCCGGGGTCAGGGCCCGAGGGTTGACGTCGGTGGGGAAATCAGAGCTGAAGATGCCCTCGGCCGAAGCGCCCAGGTTCTGGGCAAAATTCGGCACGCCCCAACCGCCGGAGGTGGCGACACAGGCCTTTACGTTCAGGTCCAGGTCGCGGACCTGCTTCCAGAACAACACCGCGTCGCTGCCGATGCCGGCCACCAACAGCACGTCCGGCTCGGCCGCCTTGAGCTTGAGGATGACCGGGGACAGGTCGGTGGTCTTGGCGCTGTAGCTCTCGTTGGCCACGATCTTCAGACCGCGATCGATGGCCACGCTCTCGATGCCCTTGCCCACCGAGGAGCCGTAGGTGCCATCCTCCCAGGCGATGGCCACCCGCAGGTCCTTGGGCTTGACCCCCAGCTTGGGGGCCAGGTAGCGGGCGGCGAAGTTGGAGGCCCCGCCGCCGGTGCCGGTGGCGTTGATATCGCTCTTGAACAGGTACTTGAAGCCGCGCCGGGTGATGGCGTCGGCCACGCCGTGGTTCTCCCAGAAGATGACCCGGTTGCGCTCGGCCACGGCGCTGGCCGTGAAGGCGATGGCCGAGGAGAAGCTGCCGATCACCAGCTTCACCCCCTCGCGGGAGATGAGCCGGTTCATCTCGTTGGTGGCCGCGGTCTGGTCCGGGGCGTCGGCCTTGACAAAGGTGATCTGCCGGCCGGCGATGCCGCCCTTCTCGTTGATGATCTGACGCGCGATCTCGGTGCCGGTGAAGCCTTCATTACCCCCGAAGGCCATGTTGCCGGTCATGGGAAAGATGGTGCCGATCCTGATTTCGTCGCTGGCCGCGAAGGCCGACTTGATGAAGAACGGACCCACGGCCGCCGAGGCCGCCGCTCCCAGGGCGCCGGCCAAAATCTGGCGCCTGGTGAACAGGTGGGTGCTCAGTATGTCCTTCATCCCGCTTTTTTGCTCGCCCATGTTGCTCCTCCGCCATTCCCCCCCTGGCTGTTGAAAATGCGGGCGTGTCATCCGTCACGCCCTTTTGTTTCACCCCTGTGGCTTCTCTCACGGTTGCAAAACGCGGGGACTTACTCTGCCAAAGGCATTCAACGGGAGATCATGGTTGTCACTCGGTATACGCGGGGCCAAAAACTATACATACATATCGCATGGTGCCTATAGCCATGTTTTCAGACATTTGGCGTTGGGTGCCGGATTGAGGCGCTCCGTCCCTCGGCTCTGTTATATTGTATATTGTATAATCTTCAGGCGAGAGTCAAGTGCTTTTTGGTGCAACCCGCGGGGCCACGGCCGGGCGGTCATTTGTTCATCAGCTTATTTTTGTTGATTATTTTGCGAAACAGGCCGGGAGAGACGCCCTGTGAGCCCGAAAATTCCGCCGGAACACCCCCGCCAGACCAGCGCCTGGAGTCGGCTTGGGGTGGTTTTCAGGGGCTTGGGCGGGCAAAAAGCGTGGTCTGGGCGGGAGTCGGAACCGCCTGGCGGATGGAGCCGGGGGAGCAACGGCTGGCGATGCTGGCCCAAAGGCCGCCCCGCCCTAGCTACCTTCTATAATAATGAAGCCACTCCCGGCGGGCCTTCCCGGAAGCCCGACGGCCCGTCCTGGGCCAGCGCCTGAAGTTAATCTTTAAAACCCAGAGCTTGGCTCAGGAGACCTCCAGGTATTTGGCCATGATGTCCGGCCGGGCCTGGAGCTGGGCCATGCTGCCCTCGAAGGCCACGAAGCCCTTGCCCAGCAGGTAACAGCGGTGGGCCAGGGACATGGCCACCTTCAGGTTGTGCTCCACCAGCAGGATGGAGACCCCGGCCTGGTTGACCTGCAACAGCACGTCGCGGACCTCGCGCACCAGCAGCGGGGCCAGGCCCTCGCTGGGCTCGTCCACCAGCAACAACAGGGGGTTGCCCATCAGGGCGCGGCCCATGGCCAGCATCTGCTGCTCGCCGCCGGAGAGTTGGAAGCCCTTGTTGCGGCTGCGGCGCTCCAGGGAGTTGAAATGCTTGTAGACCCGTTTCAGGCTCCAGGGCTCCAGGTCCTTGGGCGGGGCGCAGCCCGCCTTCACCCCCATCAGCAGGTTCTCCTCCACGGTCAGGTGGGGGAAGATGCGCCGCTCCTGGGGCACCAGGCCCACCCCGGCCCGGGCCACCTTGTGGCAGGGGGCCTGGAAGATGCTCTGGCCCTGGAACTCGATCACACCCGACTGGGGCGGCGCCAGGCCCATGATGGACTTGAGGGTGGTGCTCTTGCCCATGCCGTTGCGCCCCAGCAGGCTGACGATCTCCCCCCGCTCCACGTTGAGCGAGATGTTTTGCAGGGCGTGGATCAGGCCGTAGTAGGTGTTGAGGTTGCTGGCCCTAAAAAACATTGGAAAACTCCATGTCCCCCAGATAAGCGTCCCTGACCGCCTGGTTTTCCCGGATCTCCCCCGGCGGCCCGGAGGCCAGGATGGAGCCGTAGTAGAGCACCGTGATGCGGTCGGCCAGGGTGAAGACCACGTCCATGTCGTGCTCCACCATGACCATGCTCTTGCCCTGGGTCAGGCGCTTGATCAGCTCCACCGTGGCGTGGGTCTCCTCCTTGGACATGCCGGCGGTGGGCTCGTCGAGCATCACCAGGTCCGGGTTGGTGGCCAGGGCCATGGAGACCTCCAGGGCCCGGTGCTTGCCATAGGAGAGCTGGCAGGCCAGCACCTCGCGCTCGGCGGTCAGCCCGATGCTGGCCAGGATCTCCTCGGTCTCCCGGGCCACGCTGTCCAGGCCCGCCACCCGCCGCCAGCAGTCGAACCTGACCCCCATCCGGGACATCACCCCCATGCGGATGTTCTGGAAGACGGTCTGCTTCTCGAAGGTGCTGGTGATCTGGAAGGAGCGCCCCAGGCCCCGGCGGGCCAGCTTGTAGGGTTGCAGGCCGGTGATATCCTGCCCCTTGAATAACACCTGGCCGCCCGAGGGGCGGTAGGTGCCGGTGATGACGTTGAACAGGGTGGTCTTGCCCGCGCCGTTGGGGCCGATGATGGCGTGGTGCTCGCCCTGGCGCACGGTCAGCCCCACGTCGAACAGGACTTGCAAGCCCTTGAAATCGTGGCAAAGCGCTTTGGTTTCCAGGATGTTCATGCCGCGATCTCCCTGGCCTTGCGCAGATAGGCGCGCTTTTGCCACCAGCCCCGCAGCCGCGCCCCGAAGGAGATGGCGCCGCCGGGCAGGAACAGGACCACCGCGATGAAGATCAGGCCGCTGATCATCTGGGCCAGCTCGGGGTAGGCCTGGGTCGCCTCCTCCAACATCAGCAGCAGGCCCGAGCCCAGGATGGGCCCGAAGAAGGTGCCGATGCCGCCCACCAGGATGGCCATCAGGGGCTGGAAGGAGACCATGATGTGCAGCACCCCACCCACCGAGACCAGGTTGTTGAAGACCGCGTAGATGGCCCCGGCCAGCCCGGCGAAGAAGCCGGACAGACAGAAGATCACCGCCTTGGTCAGCACCACCTGATAGCCCAGGTAATCCACCCGCTTCTGGTTGTCGCGGATGCTGATCATCACGCTGCCCATGGGCGTTTTGGTGAAATACCACATGGCCAGGATGCCCAGGCCGGACAGGCCCAGGGCGAAGAAATAGATGTACAGCGGCTGGGTGACGTCCAGGCTGAAGACCCCCGGCAGGCGTAAGGGGGGCGTGGTCCAGCCCATGATGCCGTCCTCCCCGCCGGTGACCTCGCGGAATTTGGAGCAGAGCACGTACAGGAGCTGGCCAAAGGCCAGGGTCAGCATGGTGAAGGCCGTGGCCCGCACCCGCACCAGCAACGGGCTGAGTAGCAGGCCCACCAGGGCCGCCGCCAGACCGCTGAGCAGCACCGCCAGGACCAGCGGGATGCCCTCCAGATGGGTGAGGATCAGGGCCGCCCCATAGGCCCCCACCCCGAAATAAAGGGCGTGGCCAAAGGAGAGCAGGCCGGTGAAGGACAGCAGCAGGTTGAGGCTGACCGCGAAAAGGGCCTCGATGGCGAAACGCACCATCAGGTTGGTTTGCAGGGGGCCAAAGATAAAGGGAAAGACGATCAGGACCGCCAGGGCGGCCATCAGCCAGAGCAGGTGGCGCTTCATTCTCTGTCTCCGAACAAGCCGGTGGGCTTGAAGGCCAGCACCAGGGCCATGAAGGCGAACATCAGCACCGGCGAGAGCTTGGGTATGAACTGGATGCCATAGGCGTTGAGTTCGCCCAGGAACAGGGCCGCCACCAGGGCGCCGAACAGGCTGCCGAAGCCTCCCACCACCACCACCACGAAGGCGTCCATGCCCATCTGGTCGGCCAGGCCCGGGAAAACCGTCAGGATAGGGGCGGCGGCCACCCCGGCCACCCCGGCCATCCAGGTGCCCAGGCCGAAGACCAGCATGAAGACCCGGCGGGTGTTCACCCCCAGGACGCTGACCATGTCCGGGTCGGAGACCGCGGCCCGGACGATGGTGCCCAGGCGGGTGCGGTACAGCACCAGGGACAACACCGCCAACACCACCAGGGACAGGCCGATGATGAACAGGCGATAAATTGGGTATTCCAAACCTCCGATATTCACCAGGCCGGCCAGGGAGCGGGGAGCCATCACCTGCAGACCCTCGGTGCCCCAGGTCAGCTTGATGGCCTCGGCCATCACCAGGGCGATGCCCAGGGTCAGCAGCAGCTCGGCGATGTGGCCCAGGCCCGAGGCCTGGGCCCGGCGCAGCATGAACCGCTCCACCAGGACGCCCAGCAGGGCCACCCCCAGGGGGGCCAGGAACAGGGAGAGCCAGTAGCTGCCGGTGGCGTTGAGCACCGTCACGCAAAGGTAGGCCGAGAGCATGAAGAAGGAGGCATGGGCGATGTTGAGGATGCCCATCATGCCGAAGATCAGGGTGAGGCCCGAGGCCACCAGGAACAGGAGCATGCCATAGGCCAGCCCGTGGATGCCCTGGGCCAGATACATTTGCAGTTCAGGGCTCATGCCGATTCTCCAGGGAGTGCTTGCCCTTGCGGCCGGAGCCCTGGCCATCCGCCATCACCTGCGGCTGCGCGGGGGGACGGATGGCCAGGTGTGCGCGTCGTCAAGCGCCGCCTACTTGCAGCGCTCGGAGTCCTTGGGCGGGGCCAGGGTCACGAACTCGGCCGGGATGGTGACCAACTGGTCCAGGTAGGCGCAGTCCTGGTACCACTTGTTGGGCGACACGAACTCGGTGACGTAGGTGTCGCGCACCACGCGGTGGTCGCAGGCGCGCATGGTCAGCTTCTCGCCGATCAGGCCCAGCCACTCGTCGCCTTCCCAGGCCTTGATGACCTTGTCCGGGGCGGTGGCGCCGGCGCGCTGCATCACGTCCAGCAGCCAGTAGAGCGACTCGACGTAGGAACCGGTGGTGGAGCCCAGCCACTCGTAGAGGGCGGTGTTATAGGGCGCGGGCCAGGTCTTCCAGGCCTCGTGCCACTTGGCCTGGATGCCGTCCTGGTAGTTGATCAGCATCTGGCTGGCGAAGACCATGCCCTTGGAGCCCTCGGGGCCCACCGCGATCAAGGCGTTGATGTCGTCCAGGAAGATGCCGGCGATGGGGGTGTTGATGCCCATCTGGCGCGACTGCTTGATCAGGTTGGAGGAGTCTGGCATCCAGTCGCCGGTGAAGATCACCTCGGCCCCGGAGGCCTTGACCTTGGTCAGGTAGGGAGCGAAGTCCTTGTTGAACAGGGGGTGGTAGTCCTCGCCCACGATCTGGGCGTCGGGCACGTACTGCTTGAGACCGGCCTTGAAGGACTCGGCCAGCTCATGACCGAAGACGTAGTCCTGGTCGAGGATGTAGAACTTGCGCTCCTTGCGGCTGGCGTAGTACTTGGCCAGGGTGTTGCCCACCGAGTAGGTGGGCCAGATGTACTGGAAGGTGTAGGGGGTGAAGCTCTTGCCTTCCATCAGGTTGTCGGACAGGGAGTGGGAGTTGAGGTGCAGCTTGTTGTACTTGGCGGCCTCGGCCTGGATGATGGCCGTGAGGTGGCTGCCCGAGGTGCCCCACAGCACGTCCACCTTGTCCTGCAGGCAGAGCTTCTCCACCGCCTGCTTGGTGGTGGCCGGCTTGCCCATGGTGTCGCCCTTGATCAGGGCGATCTTCTTTTTCTTGCCGTCCACCATGATGCCGCCGCGCTTATTGATGTCGGCGGCCACCCAGGCGGAGGTGGCCCAGTAGAGCTGGCCCACCGAGGCCGCGTCGCCGCTGAAGGGCGCCAGCACCCCGATCTTGACCACCTCGCCGCTGGGGTTTTCGTACTTGGTGGGGTCGAAGCCGGTCATGTCCGACACCGCCTTGGGGTCGAACCCCGCCGCGGCCCCGGCCGCCAGGGCCGGATGTGCGCCCAGGCTGGCCATGACCAGGGCGGCGGCGATCAGGCCCAGCAGCAGCAACCGTTTCGAAATCTTCATGATTCCCTCCCCGTGGTTAATGCGGTCCCTTGGATGGTGCGACTCAAGACGCCCTGAAGCCTCGTCATCGCCAGGCGGATCCAGCGGCGGCCGGTTTCCGGCTAGAGCGAATCCAACCCCTTGATGAAAAACTCGACCGTGGTTTCCAGGACCTTGTCCGTGTCCAACTCCCGGGTGGTCCAGCCCTTGAGGGGCAGGAAAGCGAAGATGAAGACCACCAGGCTGGCGATCACTCGCAGGCGCTCTGGTTCCACCTCCCGCCCCAGGGCCTGCTGGATCCAGACCGCCCAGCGTTCGATCAGGTCCCGATCGGCGGACATGATCTCCTGCTTGGTCTCCGGGTCCAGGAAGCGGGTCTCCTGGTAGGCCAGGGAGATGATGTCGGGCCGGAAGGTCCAGGAATGGTTGATGGCGGTGTGCATGTAGCGCCGCAGGGCGTCGAGATTCTTGATTTCTTCGCTGGGGGAGAAGGCGCCGCTCTCCTCCGCGGTCTCCCCCATCATCTCCTTGAAGAGCTGACGCAGGATGTCGTCCTTGTTCTGCACGTAGTCGTAGAGGCTGCCGGGGTTGACCCCCGACTCCTCGCAGATGTCCTGGATGGTGGTGACCGGGAAGCCCTTCTTGGTGAAGAGCTTGCGGGCCGCGTCCAGGATCTGGGCCCGGCGCTTCTTGACCAGGTCCCGGTTCTTGATCTGGCGGAACCGCCGGATTCCGAGCCCTTCTTCCTGGGGTTCCTCGGTGATGGGTGCTGTCGTTTCAGACAATTGAGACTCCTTCCCTCAGCTTCTGCGCGGTGGGGCGGCGCCGATGGCGGAGGCCTCGGCCCCAGGGGCTCGCTCGGCGCGGCCCCTGGTCACCGGCAACAGCCCAGGCTGTCGCAAATGGGGCTTGTCAAGCATAAGCCTCGCGTAATCAGCTAATTGCTTTCGCTGTAAGCTATATGCCATATAAAAATTTGGCTGACGTTCATCAGCAAAATAGCAACTTCGAGCCTGGCTTGTCAAGCTGCTTTATAGCTGTGCTAAGCTTGGGGCGGAAAATGCCGGGATGCGGTGGATATCTAGCTGCTTAAATTAGCTAAATGCTGAGTGGTCCCTAGGTGAGACAAGCCGTTGACGTCCAGGGCCAGGGCCCGGTCCCTTCGACTGGATCGGGCCGCCACCCCTCGCCGTCGGCCCGCCCAGGCCACCTGCGGCGGCCTTCCCGGCGAGAAAGACAAGCGGGTCATCTATTTAATTTGTAATGATAATATTCGACATACCGTCAAACCTGACTGTCCCCCTGGCCGCTCCTGGGGCCGCTTCCGGGGGGTTGCTCCCCGGGGGAAGCGCAAGGCGCTTGACAGGGCAACGCCGCCTTGTTAGCTTGCTGATGAATATCAGCCAAAATTTGATATGCCAGATTAGGTTCAGCGGATAATCGCCAGCCAGGGCGGCCGCCACCAACCCCGTCCCCGGGGGCCCGCCCGGTAAAGGAACCCGACATGGACAAGCACAAGGTATCCATCGTGCGTTACGCACAGCCCCTGGCCTCGGTGCGCCAGGCCGTGGAGCTTTGCGGCGGCCTGGAGCGCGTCGGCGCCGGGGCCAAGGTCTTCCTCAAGCCCAACATCGTCTTCTGGAGCCGCAGCGTCCCCTTCCCCAAATGGGGCGTCATCACCACCAGCCGGGTGATGGAGGACCTGGTGGTGTTGCTCAAGGAGCGGGGGGTGGACGACATCACCATCGGCGAGGGCACGGTGGTGGGCCGGCCCGACGACCGGGAGACCGCGCCCCACGCCTTCGAGAGCCTGGGCTACAACCGGTTGCAAGCGCGCTACGGGGTCAAGTGCCTGGACATCTTCCAGCGGCCTTTCGAGGAGGTGGACCTGGGCGACGGCGTGGTGCTGAACTTCAACGCTGACATCCTGCACAGCGACTTCGTGGTGGACGTGCCGGTGATGAAGACCCACGCCCAGACCACGGTGAGCCTGGCCATCAAGAACCTCAAGGGCACCATCGACATCAAGTCGCGCAAGCGCTGCCACAGCGCGGACCCGGAAAAAGGCCTGCACTTCTGGATCTCGCGCCTGGCCGACCAGATGCCGCCAATCCTGGCGGTGCTGGACGGCATCTACACCTCGGAGTACGGCCCGGCCTTTGACGGCGTGATGCACCGCAGCAACATCCTGGCCGCCTCCTGGGACCCCCTCTCGGCCGACCTGGTGGGCAGCCGCCT
>CALERA010000105.1 GCA_937908275.1 uncultured Desulfarculaceae bacterium
CGGCCTACGAGGTGTAGCCGTGACTGGAGTTCAGACGTGTGCTCTTGCGGTGTCTCCGGGGTGTCCATGTCCCAGGGCACTCCCTGGTCGGCCACCGGCACCGCCAGGGTGCGGTCGGCGTAGCGCTCCAGCAGGCCCTGTAAACCGCCCTGGCCGGGCCAGGCCAGGATGGCCGGGATCAGGTCGGCGGCGATCAGGGGGGGGTGTCCGGGTTCGCCCAGGAAAGTGGGCAGGGCCAGGGCCGGGCGGGCGGCGGCAAAAGCCGGGCGCAGGTGGTTGAGGCTGGCGGGACGCACCAGGGGAATGTCCACCGGCAACAGGAAGAAAGCGTCGATGCCTTCGGGCAGGGCCGCCACCCCGGCCCGCACCGAGGTGTACATGTCCCGGGCGTATTCGGGGTTGTGGACCTCGGCCAGGCCCAGGTCCTCCAGGGCCGGGCGCAGGTCGTCGGCCTGATGGCCGGTGACCACCCGCAGGTTGTGCACCCCGGCCTGGTCCAGGCAGGCCACCGCCCGGGCCAGGAGAGTGCGCCGCCCGATGGTCAACAGCGGCTTGAACCGGCCCATGCGCCGGGACAGGCCGGCGGCCAGGATGACGCCCGCCAGGTTGAGGCTCATGCCGCGCCTCCGTGTGGGGTTGGGATTATCGCCGCCGCGCTGCGAAACAGCGCTGATCTAGCTATAGCAGGAGCGGGGCCGCCAAGGGAAGACCCCGCGCGAGGGACAGCGCGCAAAAAAACCCGGGGGACGGCCGCCCCCCGGGTTCTGGGTTGGTCACGACGGGTTATTCGGCGTGGAAGCGGCCCAGGCGCAGGCTGTTGGAGACCACGGTGATGCTGGACAGGGCCATGGCCCCGGCGGCCATCATCGGGTGCAGGTCGCGGATGAAGACCGGCAGCCAGGTCACCGAGTGCAGCGCCCCGGCGGCCAGGGGCACCAGGGCCAGGTTGTAGAAAAAGGCCCAGAACAGGTTCTGGCGGATGGTGCGCATGGTGGCGCGCGAGAGCCGGATGGCCCGGGCCACGCCCTTGAGGTCCCCGCCCACCAGGGTCACGTCGCTGGCCTCCATGGCCACGTCGGTGCCGGTGCCGATGGCGATGCCCACGTCGGCCCGGGCCAGGGCCGGGGCGTCGTTGATGCCGTCGCCCACCATGCCCACCACCCGGCCCTGTTCCTGGCGGGCCCGCACCCGGGCCTCCTTCTGGTCGGGCAGCACCTCGGCCTCCACCTCGGCGATGCCCACCCGGCCGGCGATGGCCGCCGCGGCCTGGCGGTTGTCGCCGGTGAGCATCACCGGGGTCACCCCCAACTGCTTGATCTCGGCGATGGCCGCCGCCGCCCCGGGCTTTTCCTGGTCAGCCACGGCCAGGATGCCGGCCGGCTGGCCGTCGATCAGCGCGAACATCACGGTCTTGCCCTGGCTGGCCAACCTGGCGGCCTGCTCCTGGTGCCCCGGCTCCAGCAGGCCCTGCTCGCCGAACCAATCCGGCTTGCCCACCCGCACCGCGTGGCCGTCCACCCGGGCGCTGACCCCGAAGCCGCTGTGGGCCTCGAACTCCTGGGGCTCGCCCGGCTGGGTCCCGCGCTGACGGGCGCCCTCCACCACCGCCCGGGCGATGGGGTGCTCGCTGGCGCTCTCGGCCGTGGCGATCAAGGCCAGGGTTTGCGAACCGTCGCCGGCCAGGGGCTGCCAGTCGGTGAGCTGGGGCTTGCCCTGGGTGATGGTGCCGGTCTTGTCCAGGACCACGGTGTCCAGGCGATGGGCGGTCTCCAGGGCCTCGCTATTCTTGAACAGGATGCCCAGGGTGGCGCCCTTGCCGGTGCCCACCATGATCGCGGTGGGGGTGGCCAGGCCCAGGGCGCAGGGGCAGGCGATGACCAGCACCGCCACCATGCGGATCAGGGCCGGCACGAACTGGCCGCCGGCCAGCCACCAGATGGCCAGGGTGGCGAGGGCGATGCCGATTATAGTGGGCACGAAGACCGCCGAGACCTGGTCGGCCAGGCGCTGGATGGCGGCCTTGGAGCCCTGGGCCTGGCGCACCAGGCGGATGATCTGGCTCAGAGCGGTCTCGGCCCCCACCCCGGTGGCCCGCACCTTGAGCCGGCCCTGCTGGTTGACCGTGGAGCCGAAGACCGAGTCGCCCTCCACCTTGTCCACCGGCACGCTCTCGCCGGTGAGCATGGCCTCGTCCACCGCCGAGCGACCGGCCACCACCAGCCCGTCCACCGGGATGGCCTCGCCCGGGCGCACCACCACCACCTGGCCGGGGCGCACCTGGCCGGCGGGCACATCGCGCTCCACGCCGTTCTCTTCGAGATGGGCGACCTTGGGGGCCAGGTCCATCAAGGCCCGGATGGCGGCCGAGGCCTGGCCCTTGGCCCGGGCCTCCAGCAGCTTGCCCAGCTTGATCAGGGTGATGATCATGGCCGAGGTCTCGAAATAGACATGATGGCCCAGCCCGGGCAGCAGCAACACCGCCAGGGAGTAGACATAGGCCACCGAGCTGCCCAGGGCCACCAGCACGTCCATGTTGGCCGAGCGGTTGCGCAGGCTCTTGAAGCCACCCTCGTAATAGCCCCAGCCGGTGTAGAACTGCACCGGGGTGGCCAGGGCCAGGAACAGCCAATTGACCCAGGGGGCCATGGCCCATGGCCCCCAGAGGCCGAAATCGCGCCCCATGCTGAGCACAAAGAGCGGCAGGGTGAAGATGACGCCCACGGCAAAGGCCCGCTGCTGGGCCTGGAGCTCGGCCGCCCGGGCCTGGGCCTCGGCGTCCTCGGCCGCCACCGCCGCCTCGCCCCCGGCCGGCAGGACCAGCTCGTAGCCGGCCTTTTTCACCGCCTCGGCCATGGCCTCCAGGCTGGTCACGGCCGGGTCGTACTCCACGGTGGCGGTCTCGGTGCCGAAGTTCACCGTGGCCGACAGCACCCCGGGGGTCTTCTTGGCCAGGACCCGCTCCACCGCGGCCGAGCAATTGGTGCAGGTCATGCCCACCACCGGCAGGTCCACCTTGCGGCTGGCCGGGGTCAGCACCAGTTCGTAGCCGGCTTTCTTCACCGCCTCGGCCATCAGCTCGGGGCTGGTCAGGTTGGGGTCGTACTCCACCTGCGCGGTCTCGGTGCCGAAGTTCACCGAGGCCTTGACCACCCCCGGCACCTTCTTGCCGAGCACCCGCTCCACCGCCGCCGAGCAGTTGGTGCAGGTCATGCCCACCACCGGGAACTCGGCGGTCCTGGTGGCCGGCAGCACCAGCTTGTAGCCGGCCTTTTCCACCGCCGCGGCCAGGGCCTGGGGGTCGGTCTGGGTCGGGTCGTACTCGATGTCGGCGGTCTCGGTGGCGATGTTGACGTTGGCCTTGATCACGCCGGCGGCCTTCTTGGTCAGGGTCCGCTCCACCGCCGTGGCGCAGGCGGCGCAGGACATGCCCAGCACCGGCAATTCCAGCTTGCGTGTCTCGGCCAACGTCACACCTCCTTCATGGGGTTACTCGGCGGGGTAGCCAGCGTCCTTCAGGGTGTCGGCGATTTTGTCCCAGGTGGCCGGGGCCTCCCACTGCACGGTGACCTTCTTGGCCGCCACGTCACCTTCCACCGACTGCACGCCCGGCAGCTCGCTGACCTCGCGTTTGATGTTCATCAGGCAATGCCCGCAGGAAATTTTGGGGATGTTTACGGTCTTGCTTTCCATGATCGCTCCTTTTCCTTGAACGCGCGGTTGACGCCGGGAACGGCCTCCCGTCCAAATACCTTCCCATCTATGTTAAGCCCTAATCCGGCCTCGCGCCAACGCCGCCTGGATCGCGGGCCGGGACGTGCGCGCGGATCAGGACTCATTCAGACTGGGCGCGGGGTTTATCCGCCAATTTACCGGCAGGTTATGGGTTATTATAAAATGTCGGAGACGGCCCACCCTCGCCCGCCGCACCCCGCCTTGCAACCGCTCCGGCCGACGCATGAACCCAAGGGCAGGCAAGGAGGGAACATGTCTCAGCTCGCAACTCAGGTCAATATACCGGTTTGGTTGGCAATTTTCGCCGCCGTGGGACTATCGGCGGAACGGCTGGTGGAGGTGATCAAAAACCGCTTCGTTTGGCTGGACACCCCAAACCCCGACCCGCAGAAGGAGCGCACCCGCAAGTTCTGGCTCCGGATCATCACCATCGTGGCGGCAAGCGCGATCGTGGCCGCGGCCCAGGAGCAGATCCGGCCCTACATGCCGTTCCTGTTGCCGGAGGAAGGTTTCCGGTGGGTGCTGGGCTGCCTGTTGGTGGGGCTGCTGAGCAGCGCCGGGTCGGACTTCTGGAACCAGGCCCTCAGCCTGCTGGCCGCCTACAAGGACATCAAGCGCGAGCTGTCCAAAGGGATCCAACTGCCTTCGCCGCCCCCCGGCCAGGAACCGACGGCCTGAGAAAAGCGCGCGGCCCTCCCGCGCACGCTCGGGAGGGCCGAAAGAAAAGCTGGCGCAGGCTATTTGTTGGTCCAGACCGGCTTGCGCTTGTCCAAAAAGGCGCGCAGGCCCTCCTCGGCGTCGTGGGTGGGCATCATCTCTTCCAGGTAGACCTTCTCGATCACGGTCAGGGCCTGGTCCTTGTCCTCCAGCAGGCCGCCCACCACCGCCTTCTTGGTCAGGCGCAGCACCAGGCCGGAGAGGCCCATCAGCTTGCCCACGAACTGCTCGGTGAACGACTCCAGGTCGTCCGGGGCCACCACGTGGTTGACCAGGCCCAGGCTCTTGGCCTCGGCCGCGCCGATGGTGTCGCCGGTCAGGATCAGCTCCAGGGCCTTCTTGTAGCCGATCTGGCGGGGCATCACCAGGGCCGCGATGGGCGGGAAGACCCCCACCAGGATCTCGGGCTGGCCGAACTTGGCCTTCTCACTGGCGATGACGAAATCGCAGAACACCGCCAGTTCGCAGCCGCCGCCCAGGGCCGCGCCCTGCACGCAGGCCACCGAAGGCGCGCCCAGGGCCTCCATGCGGCGGAAGATGCCGTGGAAGACCTCGATCATCTCGTTGACCTGGTCGCCCAGGTGCTCGCCCACGTCCACCCCGGCGCTGAAGGCCTTGCCCGCCGCCTTGATCAGCAGCAGGCTGACCTCCTGACCCGCGAGGCTGTCCAGGGCCTGGTTCATCTCCTTCATCATGGCGATGTTCAGCACGTTCAGGGGATCGCGCTTCAGGGTCAGGGTGGCCAGTCCCTTGGCCAGGGTCAAGTCGATGAACTGATAGGCCATGGTCGTTCTCCCGTTTCAAAAAACCTTCGCGGCTGGCACCGGCGCGCCAGCCCGGTTTGACCACCCCCGGCGTCAGGTGCGCAGCACCTGACGCGCGCCTTTTTCGGAGGGGGCGTGGGGGAACCATTTTTGCGCAGCAAAAAGGGTTCCC
>CALERA010000106.1 GCA_937908275.1 uncultured Desulfarculaceae bacterium
GCCGCCCCGACCCCTGTCTGGTGGTGATCCTGGGGGCCTCCGGCGACCTGACCCAGCGCAAGCTGATCCCGGCCCTGTACAACCTGCACCTGCACGGCGGCCTGCCCGAGAGCTTCGGCATCGTGGGGGCCGCGCGCACCGAGTGGAGCGACCAGGAATTCCGCGAGCACCTGCGCCAGGCGGTGCTGGAATCCGCCGGCGGCGACCCCGGAGCCTGGGAGGCCTTCGCGGCCAGGGTCTTTTACCAGCCGCTCAACTATGACGAATCCGGCAGCTACCAGGAGTTGGGCCAGCGCCTGGACGACCTGGAGCGCGCGCTGGGCACCGGGGGCAACCGCATCTTCAACCTGGCCATCCCCCCGGAGCTCTACGCCCAGGCCGCCCAGAACCTGGGGCGGGCCGGCCTGGCCGCCCAGGACCAGGGGGCCTGGGTGCGCCTGGTGGTGGAAAAGCCCTTTGGCCACGACCTGGCCAGCGCCCGCCAGCTCAACGCCGCCATCGGCGACTATTTCAACGAGGGCCAGGTCTTCCGCATCGACCACTACCTGGCCAAGGAGACGGTGCAGAACGTCCTGATGCTGCGCTTCGCCAACGCCATCTTCGAGCCGGTCTGGAACCGCAACTACATCGACCACGTCAGCATCGTCAGCACCGAGACCCTGGGGGTGGAGCACCGCGCCGGCTATTACGAGCGGGCCGGGGTGATCCGGGACATGTTCCAGAACCACATGCTCCAACTCCTGGCCATGGTGGCCATGGAGCCGCCCTCCCTGTTCTTCGCCGACCGGGTGCGCGACGAAAAGACCAAGACCTTCCGCAGCCTGCGCCCCTTCCCCCTGGACCGCATGGACGACCACCTGGTCCTGGGCCAATACCAGGAGGGCCAGATCAAGGGCCGGCCGGTGGTGGGCTATCGCCAGGAGCCGGGGGTGGCCCCGGACTCGCTCGCGCCCACCTTCGCCCTGATGAAGGTCTACCTGGACAACTGGCGCTGGCAGGGGGTGCCCTTCGTGCTGGTCTCGGGCAAGCGCCTGGCCCAGAAACTGACCCGGATGGTGATCCACTTCAAGGAAGTGCCCCATTCGCTCTTCCGCCAGGTGCTGGGACCCCACATCAGCGCCAACCGCCTGATCCTGGGGGTCCACCCCGACGAGGCCATCAGCCTGACCTTCCAGAGCAAGAACCCCGGCGCGCGCCTGTGCCTGCGCTCGGTGAACATGTTCTTCGACTTCAACCACGACTACACCGGCCCCCGCCTGGAGGCCTACGAGAAGGCCTTGCTGGATTGCATGCTGGGCGAGCAGATGCTTTTCTGGCGGCAGGACGGCATCGAGTTGACCTGGGCCTGGCTGGACGAGCTGATCCAGCAGTGCGAGACCAGCGCCCCGCACCGGGAGCGCATCCGGCCCTACCCGGCCGGCACCTGGGGTCCGGAGGGGGTCTGGCGGGTGCTGGACCGGCTCCCCGCGCCCTGGTCCTGAGGG
>CALERA010000107.1 GCA_937908275.1 uncultured Desulfarculaceae bacterium
ACCCCCGACAGCCTGAAGGCCACCGCGCCCACCGCGCCCGCCGCGCCGGCCCCGGCCGCCAGCGCCCCGGCCCCGCCTTCGGCCGCGCCGGCGGCGATTCCCACCATCAAGCCGGACGAAGGCTGCTAGAATGTGCCTAACGGCCCTTTGGCCGTGAGCGTGAATCCGCCGCCGGGCGGATATGCCATACCAAACTATGCCTGGCCCCAGGCCAGGGTGGTGGTACAACCTTGGAGGAGAGGAAGATGAAAAAGGTCGTAGCAGTCTTCATGACCCTGGCTTTCATGTTCGGTTTCGCAGCCCTGGCCGCGGCCTCGGACAACCCGCTGGTAGACGGCGAAAAGGCTTTCCACAAGGAGATTTCCGGCCTGATCCCCGCCGACAAACTGAAGACCATTGACGATCTGTACAAAAAGTGGGAAGAGGTCATCGCCGGCAAGTCCAAGGCCATCCTGTTGGACGTGCGCACCCACCCCGAGTTCGACGCCTTCCACGTCGAGGGCTCCAGCCACATCCACGCTGGCCACATGTACACCATCCCCAAGAAGATCAAGGACGCCGAGGCCGAGATCTGGGTCTTCTGCCGCACCGACCACCGCGCCAAGTACGTGGGCGGCTTCCTGTATAAGTATGGCTACAAGAACGTCTACGTGGTGGTGAAGGACGCCCAGGGCGTGGACGGCGGCATCGTGGGCTGGGTGAAGAAGGGCTTCCCGGTGGTGAACTACTTCTTCGGCTACGCCGACAAGAACGGCGTGCACTACTCGCAGCCCCCGCTGAAGGAGCGCAACTGCGACAACTACATCCGCGAGTTCGAATCCCAGCGCGGCGAGACCTGCGGCAAGTAGCCGCGACGCGGTGTTGATCCGAGAGGAAGGCCGCGCCCGCTGGGGCCGGCCTTCCTCTTTTTTCTTCCCGGCCCGGTGTGGAGAATCATGAGCAGCCAAGATTTGCGCCAAGACGCCGATCGCATCCTGGAGGCCAGCCTGAAGGCGGTGGACCCCTATGCCGCCGTGGCCGCGGCCCTGAGCCTGGAGGGGGACCGCCTGCGGGTGGGCGAGAAGGTCTGGAACCTGTCGGACTTTGACCGCGTCATCGCCGTGGGGGCGGGCAAGGCCGGGGCGCCCATGGCCCAGGCCCTGGAGGACGCCCTGGGCCCGCGCCTGAACGCCGGCCTGGTGGTGGTCAAGGACGGACACACCGCGCCCACCAAGGTGGTGGAGCTGATGGAGGCCAGCCACCCGGTGCCCGACCAGCGCGGGGTGGCGGCGGGCCAGCGCCTGGCCGAGCTGTTGGCCAAAGAGGCCGGCCCGCGCACCCTGGTCTTCTGCCTGCTCTCCGGTGGCGGCTCCGCCCTGATGGTCTCCCCGGCCCAGGGCATCAGCCTGGCCGACAAGCAGCAGACCACCCGCCTCTTGCTGGCCTGTGGCGCGGACATCGGCGAGATCAACGCCATCCGCAAGCACCTGAGCCAGCTCAAGGGCGGCAACCTGGCCCGCCTGGCCCATCCCTCGCCGGTGGTCAGCCTGATCGTCAGCGACGTGGTGGGTGACCGCCTGGACGTCATCGCCTCCGGTCCCACGGTGGGCGACCAGTCCACCTGGCCGGAGGTGGCGGCGATCCTGGACCGCCACCGCATCCGCGCCGAAATTCCCGAAACCGTGCGCCAGCGCCTGGAAGCAGGCTTGAAAGGTGAAATCCCCGACACCCCCAAGCCGGGGCAGGCCGACCTGGCCGGGGTGACCAACCTGGTGGTGGCCAGCAACTTCCAGGCCCTGACCGCGGCCGCCAACCAGGCCCAACTCCTGGGGTATTCGCCCCTGATCCTCAGCTCCAGCATCGAGGGCGAGACCAAGGACGTGGCCCGCCTGCACGCGGCCCTGGCCCAGGAGGTGCTGCGTAGCGGCCATCCCCTGCCCCCGCCCTGCTGCCTCATCAGCGGCGGCGAAACCACGGTGAACCTGGGGCAGGAGTTCGGCCAGGGGGGGCGCAACCAGGAGTTCGTGCTGGCGGCGGCGGCGGACGTGGCCGGGCTGGAGGGGGTGCTGCTCCTGAGCGCCGGCACCGACGGCACCGACGGCCCCACCGACGCGGCCGGCGGGTATTGCGACGGCGCGACCATCGCCCGGGGCCTGGCCCAGGGCCTCAAGGCCGCCGATCACCTGGCCCGCCACGACGCCTATCCCTATCTGGCGGCCCTCAACGACCTGATCATCACCGGTCCCACCCGGACCAACGTGATGGACGTGCGTTTCGTCCTGGTGGCCAAACGTTAGAACTGAGGCCGCCTAGCGAAACGGCGCCAGCCGTTTCGCGCAGCTTTTTTCGGAAGGGGTGTGGGGATGCCGGGCCCCAGCCAGCTCTGCTGGCTGGGGTGGCGGATACCATTTTTGCGCAGCAAAAAGGGTTTCCCCCCTTGCTTTCACACCGGCCCTAAGCCACACCCAGCAGGGCGGGGATTTCGCGGAAGTGGTCCACGTGGGCCCAGGCCTGGAGTTCCGGGTTGCGGAAGGCGATGAGGCGCACCCCGGCGTTGTCGCAGAGGCCCTGGTCCAGGGAGGAGTCTCCCACGTAGACCACCTGGTCGCGCTCCAGGCCCAGGCCCTCCAGGACCATGGCCATCATGGCCGGATCGGGCTTGGAGACCCCGGCTTCGATGGGGGTCACCACCATCTCGAACAGCTCCAACAGACCGAAATAACTTAAGGAAGGCTTGGCGGTGGTGGAGCGGTTGGTGGCCACGGCCAGGGTCAGGCGCTCCCGCAGGCGGCGCAGGGTCTCCTCCACGCCGGGGAACAGCTCCAAAACCTTGATGAAAGGCGCGGGGTCCAGGCTCTTCCAGTAGGCCATGGCCCGGTAATAGTCCTCGCCGTGGCCCAGGAGGTGCTCCAGGGAGCGGTCCATGGGCTCGCGGTGCAGGACCTCGGCCGCCTCACGCGCCCGGGGGGCATGGCCCAGGGCGGTGAGGATGTGGTTGTAAAAGGCCACGTTGGCCTCGGCGGAGTCGTAGATGGTGCCGTCCAGGTCGAAGAGCACGGCGCGGAGTTCGGCGGCGGAGTTCGGGACTGACACGGCGACGAACCTATATCCAGGGTAAGTGGCTGCCTTGAATATACCAGGCCCGGGACCACCGGCCACCCGGGCCCAAAAGGACGCGGGACTCCCGAAGGAGCCCCGCGCGTGGTTCTGGATCGGATCGGGTCTAGTGGTGGTGCATCTCGTGGGGGTCCTTGCCGGCGCAGAGGTCCTTGAAGGTCCGCACCAGGGCCACGGCGATGCCCAGGCTCACCACGCCCAGGGCGGTGTAGAAGAGCCCCATGAAGACGAAGTGGCCGATGTCCCAGTGCCACTCAAACACGATGGGCAGCATGGCGTCGCCTCCTTACTTGTTCAGTTCCACTTCCTGCGGGAAGACCGGCAGGTAGCGGTAGGCCAGGGAGAAAATGATGAGCCCGTAGGCGATCACGCCGAAGCTGATGCCCCACTCGGGGATGGTCGGCCAGTAGAACTGCCACTTCTCGAAGGGCATCACCGGGATGGCCAGGGGCTGGATGGTGAAGACGAAGCGGTTGGTGACCGCCCCCAGGCAGTTGAGGATCATGGCCAGGGCCATCAGGCCGTAGCTCTCGCGCACCCGACGGTGCAGCAGCAGGAAGGCCGGCACCGCGCCGAAGAGGCCCAACTCCAGCCAGACCAGGTAGATGCCGTAGGAGCTCTGGTACATGTCCCAGAAGCTGACGCCCATCTTGGGCAGGGTCACGTTGGCCCAGTACAGGGTGTCGGCGCCCTTGAGGATGAGGTAGAAGGTGAGCAGGTAACCGCTGACCTTGCCCATCATCATCTTGACCTTGTGGGTGGTCAGCTTGCGGCCGCTGGCCTTCTCGGTGGCCATCACCATCAGGGTGGTGAAGGAGGGGCCGCTGGCGATGGCGCTGAGGATGAAGAGGAAGAAGGTCCAGGGCCAGATGGCCACCCCGGTGCGGTAGGCGAAGGGGCGGGCGTAGAGCACGCCGAACATGCCGCCCAGGGAGCCTTGGTGGAAGAAGCTCAGGAAGGTGCCGGTGGCGGCGAAGACGATCATGATCCGGTGCAGGTGGTGGGCGAAGAAGGCCAGGTCGGGCACCTTGTTGATCTGCCGGTTCTCCAGCACCAGGGGCACGAACTCGATGATCAGCACGATCAGGTAGGTGGTGATGCAGAACATGACCTCGGTCAGCATCGAGTGCACGTTGGCGTGCCAGAAGCCGAACCAACCCCGGATCGGCTGGCCGATGTCGATGCCCAGCATCAGGATCGCGCCGGAGTAGCAGATGAAGCCGATGATGACCGCGGCGTTGATGATGTTCTTCAGCTCATCGCGGCGCAGGACATAGGTCATGAAGCCGGTGAAGAAGGCGCCGGCCCCCAGGGCGATGATCGCCAGGTCCACCACGATCCACACCCCGAAGGCGAAGAAATCGTTCATGGCGGTCTGGTTCAGGCCCTTCCACAGGCAGAGGGTGGCCGAGTGCACGGCCCAACCGCCCAGGAGGAGGCAAAACACCATCCAGATCAGGAAGGGGATGGGCTTGCAGCGGGTTGTACCCTGCGGCCAGTATCTGGAATCGTCCATTGGCATGGGTGACCTCTCTAGCTCTTGGATCCAGTCGTCGCGCAAATCCTAAAGAGTCGCGTCCGGCGACCCCGGCCCTAGCCCGCCTTGACCTCGGGCAGCTTCTCGTGGGCCAGGTAGTTGTCGGCCAGGCGACGCACCCAGTCACGCTTGGTCAGGTAGAAGACCTTGTTGTTGGTCCCCAGCCGCTCCAGGAGCCGGAAGGCCCCGGGGTTGGCGGCCAGCAGCTTGGTGATGGTGTGCTCGGGGTTGCGCAGGTCGCCGAAGACGATGGCGCCCGAGGGGCAGGCCTGGGTGCAGGCGGTCTGGTAGGCCTGTTCCGCGATCTCGCCGCCCTCGATGAAGGCCTTGTTCTTGGCCTGCTGATAGCGGTGGAAGCAGAAGGTGCACTTCTCGACCACGCCGCGCATGCGGGGGCTGAC
>CALERA010000108.1 GCA_937908275.1 uncultured Desulfarculaceae bacterium
CTGCAAATCCGTTATTCACCGGTTCAAATCCGGTCGCCGCCTCCAAAAATATCAAGGGGTTAGCCTCGCTGGCTAGCCCCTTTTCTAGTCAATGTGGTCAATTTTTCGTCGATGCGGTCAGCCGGGGCAGGCTTTCGGCTGCTTCCCGGGCTCTGGCATCCAGCGCGTGGCTGTAGACGCTAGCCGTGACGGCCGGGGTGCTGTGCCCCAGCCTCTTGGCCACGTCCGGATAGCTGACTCCGGCATCAAGCATGTGGGTGGCCACCAGGTGGCGCAGGTCGTACATGCGAATGCCGGCCTGGTCCAACCCAGCCCGGCGTAGGGCTGACAGCCAGGCGGTGCGGTAGCTCTTGATCGGCTGGCCATCGCCGCGGTGAATCATGAAGCGGTGGCCGGCCCGGCGGTCGATCTCGAAGCGCAGCCGCGCCTCGGGCATGAAATCCCTCGGCAGGAGCACTTCCTTGGTCCGTCCCGTCTTGCCTTGAGTGACCACCATGGTTCCTCGGCGCCAGTTGATAGCGGACCACTCCAGGTTGAACAGCTCCACATGCCCGGGCCGATTGCCTGTGGCCCAGGCCACGGCCAGGGCCCAGCGCAGCCAGTCCGGAGCCACGGCGACGATCCGCTGAAAATCCTCCAGGGTGATGTTGAAGGGCCGGCGCGGCTGGCGCTTGAGCTTCTTGACCCCGGCCCATGGGTGGATGTGGATGATGCCTTGTTCCATTCCCCAGGCCAGGGCCGCGCTCAGGTAGGCTTGGTGCTTATTGACGGTGGCTGGGCTGGCTCCGGCCGCCAAAGAGCGCTCGCGCAGGCCCTCCAGGTCCATGCGAGTCAGGCCGTCGGCCGGGAGCTCCGCCAGCGGAGCGGCCGGCCCGGTCATAAGATATCTAATGGTGCGAAAGGTGTTGTGATGCAGGGCCTTGGCGCGGACGTACATCGTTACCAGGGCCAGGAGGGATGGGGATTCACCGTTGGTGGGCGGACGGACGGCTTTTTGTGAAGCTTCCCATTCTTGGGCTAAGCGCTCGGCATCCTGGCCATATTTGCGGACACCAAAAAACTTGGAGCGCTGAGTTCCATCTTCCAGCCACACCACAAGGTAGCTCTTCCCGCGCCGATGAACCGACATTGGGCACCACTCCGGTCAATGATTGTCCGATGCCCCTCATCGTCGGCCACTTTGGAAGGCCTCGTCAAGTGCGGAAATTGGGCAATGATAGACCTTTCGGCGCTGTCCAACGCCCATGAGATGTTTGATCCGCCGTTGAATAGCCGCGCGCTTCTCCTCAAGCTGGTCCATTTCCAGGATCAGCTTGCGCAACTCATCATCGCGTTCGGCCAGGGATTGGCCGGGTGGTGCGGCGGCGCGTGGCAAGGCTAGCTGTCCCCCCTCAACGCTTCATCTCCGGGAACCTTCCTCTATCTGCTATTTTCATCTTCACCCTCACAGCGCAGGCGGATTAGGGATTGGAAACCAAAAGCTACTCTTGATAGCTTTTGTGGCATATTGCCAAGTTTGATCGTTGAAATGGCGCAGGTGTGGCAAGCCGTTTATACCCAAGAAAATCCACCACCCCGGCCCTGTAGGCGCAGGCAACCAGCTATTCGGTTCCATCATTAGAGCCCGACTGGTCGCACATGTTACCTTGCTTGGGCAGGAGTATTAGCACCATCCCGCGCGGGCGGATTTGCTCAATACGAAAGCGGGAGCCACGTATTGCAATTTCCTCCCCCTCACGAAATACACCCCCATGATTGGGATGCGAGTTGGCTAGTTTTTGCAAGGCGGTTATATGAGGTTCAGTGCCTTTAAACTTGGGGTATGCTTGACGGCAAAAAGCTTCTCGCTCTTCGTCGGTTGCCATTACTTGCTCAAAATATCCATTGCCAGTATCCACATTAACCTCCAAGTAAATCAGTATTGATCATCACTTTTATCCCCACAGCGCAGCCCGGAAGTCCTCACCGGCGGTGGCTCCCAGCGGGATATGTTCCTCACCGTCCCAGCCGTGCCGGGTAAGCAGGTCGTTCAGGCACCAGGTGATGTTGGCCCAGGCTTCCCGCCGGCCGTCGTCCGGGGCCTGGCGGGTCATCTCCTCGGCTACCAGCAGGGCCGAGTTGACCAGAGCCGGGGCCGACACGGTGTCACCGCCCCAATTCTTGGCCAGGGCCGCCTTCATGGCCTCGGCCTGGGCCACGAACCGCCTCCGGGCGCTGTTGCCCTCCGTGACCTCGCTAATTCCCAGGCCGTAACGGCGGATGATGGGCCCCAGGACCTGTTCTTCGGTTCCGGCCCGGCCCCAGAGGTAGGCCACCTGGCGGTCAATGGCGGCCATGCACTCGGCCACAGGGCCGGGCATGTCGTGACCAGCCCGTTGATAGGCCTGAGGCACGTGTTCGGCCACGACGCCTATGAGGCGCAGGGCGAGCGCTTGTCTGCGCCAGGCGCGGGAAGGAGAATAAATTGCCATCAGACCATCCCCGGTAAAGAGGTTTGTGCCCGCCGTTGGGGCGAGTCGGAGTGATAAACGTAATCGGCGTAAGGGATGTGCTCCAGCCAGCGCAGGCGAGCCCAATATTGCATCAGGCGCAGCATTTCGAGTTCATCCCATCCTGGACCTAAGTGCGCGTTCTTGGTCAATGCATCCAAAGGTTGATACCGCATGGGGTTGGGGCGGATGCCCCATGAACGAACCAACTCCAGGCGGTGCAGAGCATCGGCCGGGGTGTCGTGAAAGCCCACCAGGACATAGATCCCGATATCTTTGAGGCCATGGTGGTGGCACAGGGCCACAGCCTCAGCCACGGCATCCTCATGCTTGAGGTGGTCGAACGAAAAGCGCACCTTGGCGGCGTTGAGTTCCGCGATCCGCCGGGCGTGGTGATGGGTGAATAGCCTGGCGTCCAATCCCTGGTTGAAGTCAACCCAGGGCAACGCCTTGAGCCGGTCTATCACCCGGTCAAAGTGGATTCGGCTTGCGGCAAGCAGGTTGTTATCACAGATGATCGGCCGGGGTTCCCAGGTGGTTAGCTCCCGAAAATCGCCCTCCAGGCGCGGCACTGCGCAGAAGCCGCAACGGTTGGGACAGCCCCGCGTGGTGAAGGTGGCCAAGGGGTTGACGACGGCCAGGGGTGGCACCGGGCTTTCCTGGTCCAGATGGGCCACGCCGGCCAGCGCCTCGGGCAGAAGAGCCACGGCCGGCCCGCCGGCAACCACAGGTCCACGACCGTGGTGAGCCTCGGCCAGCTTGCGAGCCTCTGGAAGCAACCAAGTGAACGGCACGCTGATATAGAGCGTCTTGCCGATCACCCAAGTAGTAATCGCTTTTGGCCAGGTAGCCATCTACGCCACCCCCGCCAGCATCGGCTGCATCGGCCGGGCGCAGCGCGGCGCGGCGATCTCGGCCAGGTAGGTCATGCTGAGATCCAAACCAATGCCCTTGCGCCCCAGGCGCTCGGCGACTCGGCAGGTGGTGCCGGAGCCGACGAATGGATCCAGGACCACGGCGGCCACCGGTTCGCCGGCATCGCAGGCGCAGGTCGGGCGCCAGCCGATGGTGGATGTATTGGTGATGCCCCGCGGAAATTCCGCCCACTGGTTCCCGCCCGCCATGGCTTTTTGGTCCCCTGCAGCCCGGATGCCCTTATCGGGCGATACGTCCCCCTGGAGCACAAAGTCACGCTCCACCACCCGCTCCCAGGGGCGCCCGCAACTTGAGCAAATTCCCCTGCCGCTGGTGGCTGCTAGAATGCAAACTTCGGCCAATCGCTCGGGGAATGTGGCGAAATGGGCTTCCGGGGTGGGCTGGGGCGGAATGGTCCACACCGAGCGCAGGGCGCGTCCTGGCCTGATTTCGGCGGGCGCGCCCTTGGAGCGGCCGGCGCGATGTATCGTGCCGTGCGCCCCGTCTCCCCTGTCCCAGCCGTCGGGGGTCTTACTGCGCCGGGTGCCGGTGTGCGGCGACTGCCCGGGGGCGGAATATCCGGGGCCGGTCAAGTCGTGCAGGTTTTTGCCTGCGGCCGGCTCGCGCACCGCCTCCTGGTCGTAGTAGTAGCGCGGGCTCTTGGCAAAAAGAAACACCGTCTCATGCGCCTTGGTGGGCCGGTCCTTGATGCTCTCCGGCATGGGGTTGGGCTTGGCCCAGATGATCTCGCTGCGCAGCCACCAGCCATCGGCTTGCATGGCCAGGGCGAAGCGCCAGGGGATGCCGCAGAGGTCTTTGGGTTTCAATTGTCCTATGCCATCGCTGCCATATGGCGAGGCATGCGGCGCAGGGCGAGACGGGCTGGAATGTGTACCACCGGAAGCGTAAGAGTCACCTAGATTAACAAAAACCGTCCCCGTGGGTTTCAGCACCCGCCGCACCTCCCGAAAAACCACCAGCATCTGGCATACCCAGCAGTCGCCGCAGGTCTCGCCCGTGGCCCAGCCCTGGCAATCGTGCAATGGCTCCAGGCCGAGCTGCCCCGCCACGCCGTAGTCGCGCAGGCCCCAATACGGTGGGCTGGTGACGACGCAATCCACGCTGTTGTCAGTCAGCGGGATCCGGCGCGCGTCGGCCTGGACTAGCAGATAGCCTCCGGCCATCTACGCCTCCTCTCGCACCGCCTGCTTAAACAGCGCAACCATTTCCTTGCTTGTCACCCTCACCGCCCCAGCATGAAAGGCCTTCTCAAACATCCGCCCCTTGAGGTCGTAATGCGGGTGTCGGGGATGGTCCTGGAACCACTCCCGCCGCAAGCCAAGGCCTGCCGCAAAACGGTGTAGGGCCTCGACATCGCCCGGACAGGCGAGATGGATGCCATCGGTCAGGATCAAGGCACCGCCACCACCAGCGAAGAGATCAACGATCAGGCCCATCAGCGCCCACCCTGGCCGCAGTGGTCGCGGATGATCATAGCCGCCTCGATGAAAGCAATTTGTGACCCTCCACACAGCCCCGACCAAAAATAGCTGTCCCGGTCTGTCCCGTCGCGCATGTCCATAATTTTATTAGCCATCCACCCACCAGGTAGTAGGTCCATGGCGAGTTGATCAAAATGAATAGCGCAATGCTCGGCCATCACCGTTTCTCGAATCTGCCCGCTGGTCATCCTAGACATGTCACCTCTCCAGCGCCGCCAACGCTGCGATACAAACAGCCTCGGCGAGCTCTTTGCCCTCGAACTCCGTTTCATCGCACCAACCCCTGCCAGGCGGGGCGAAACAGGCCATCGCCGCGCCGCCGGCCACCACCGCATCCGCGTAGACGCCCAGGCGCAGGGAATAGCCCCGCTCCTGCATCTTCTCCACGACCCCGCCCGGGCCGAACACGGCGGCGGGGTCGTGGAGATAGTCGGGGATGGGACGGCATTTTTGACAAAACCAGCAGGGCCCATGGATTCCTTCGCGATACGAACCGACATGGCCCAACGCTGCGCAGGATTCGGGAGTTACATCCAAAAACTTCCACCCAATGACCTGTTCCGCCACGCGGCGGTTGGTGTCGTCAGGCATTGTCGGCCATCCTTTCGCGGAACTCGGCCACCACCCGGTTGACCTTTTCCAGATCCATGAGGTCAAGAGGGTGGTCGAACTCGCAGACGGACAACAGGCGCTCGGCACGCTCCAAGGCCTCACGCAGGCAATCGCGTTCGGCTAGCAGGTTCAGCACCACATCGGGCGAGGCGGCGGCAATGTAGGTGGCATCATTGTGGTTGTCGCCATACGGAGAACCGCAGCAGCCACAGCCCCTAACGATGTCGACGTCCTGCTCATTCGTTACGCAAAGATAGCCATATCCTGTGCCTTCTATGGCGAAACCCACATCCCACGGCCCTGGAGTGGCAGCCTTGGCTTTTGCTCGCAAATCGGCGCAATCAGGCATCGCTACTTCCCTTCTCTTCACCGGATCGACCGCCCTTTTCGTTGACCCCAACGAAATGGTCTGCCTGAGCCAGGAAGTGAGCCCGCCAGCAGACGACACAATTGGGTGCCGTCCTCACCGTCGGGCAATCCTGCATGCCATCGGCAGGACAGCGCCAGCCCGCTCCGCGCTCACATGCCAGGTCAAGCGCCCGCTTCAGCCGCTCGCCGTTGGCCAGGAGATCGGACCTACTGGAGAGCGTGGCCTCTAGAGTGCCACTGGTGGACCCAACAGACCATCCAGGGATGGCTTCCTCCATGTGCTCTTTCATGTCCAAAGCCACGTCACCAACCAGCGACCGCGCCCCATACTGCCGGTTCACAATGGCAGCCCATAAGCGCCGAACGCCCTGGCCCAAGAACATCAGAACCCCGTGAAGCCGAGCGTTCTCGGCTTCCATCACGGCGATCCTGGCGCCGCGGTCCCGGACAGCCTGGGCCAAGGCTTCTCCCTCTTCGGGCCGCAGCAAGCGCCGGAACGCGCGCCCTGCGATATAGCCCAATTGCTCTTCCACCAGTTCGTCAACGTCCCGACTACTCACCGCACTCCTCCAGGGCCCGCCGGCCGGCGGGGGTGACAACCACCTTGAACCTGCGCCAATCCTCACCTTCTCTCTGGATCAAGCCCTGGGCTTGTAGTGCCTTCACCGTGGCTGGGTAGGGGGAGCGCTTGTCATAAGCACAACCCTGCCAAAAATATCTAGTGACCCCATATTCCGTAATTCCTCGCAGAGCTATCCCCCCATTGGCCAGGGCGGACAGTAAATCCCGTTGCGCCTTACTGAGCTTCATGCTTGCACTCCAGGACATGACGGCTTCAGGATCAGCACCAAGTTCTTACCGTTCATACGGAGCATGGCCGTTTGCACTTCCATGTGCCCCGCCTCGGCCAGGGAAACCAGGTGCTCAACCCAAGCATGGAAGGTATGCCGGCGATTGAACATGACGGCGCTTGGCTTCACGCAGCAGGGGCAGATCAGGGCCGGAACCCGATGCTTCACGGCGTACATGACGGCGTGGTCCGTGCCCTCGTCTGGGTGCATGGCCACCACGGCACCATAGTCCCGGGGTGCGGAACGAAAATCGAAATAGCCGTAGCGATAGAACTTCCGTCCTTTGGCCTGCTGCGGACGCTTGTCCCAGGAGGTGACCGCGGCGAACCCGCGCTCACGTAGGGCAGCCTGCATGTAGCCCTTGCCGGCCGCCACATCCACCACGTGAGTGGTCAGTGGGATATGGCTTGCGGCCAGCTTGGCCATGAGATCAAAACGCCGGCTATCTCCCATCGCGCGTCCTTACGAGCCTGCATTTCAGGGCCTCCAGTGAGGCCCGGCTGATCTTCGGAGCCCGGAGCACCCGGGCCAGGGTTTCGGCCGTCGCGGTTAGCTCCCGCTCTACCTCCGCCAGGCGCTCGGCCTGGGGATCGGGCAGAGCAAGTTGCCCCGGGCCTATGCTGACTCGGGAACGGGCTGCCATATTTTCACGCTCAGGCGTTCCACGGGGGAGCTGCCGAGGGCGTAGTTGTGGTCGATGGTCAAATCCACCCTGAGGCCATTTCGGGCGGCTATGGCTAGGGCCACATTCAAATGCTCCACGACTGCACGAACCTTAGAGGCCGCATTGTGGAGAGTGTCTTGGTCGTTGGCTGTCATTGTGGTTCTTACTCCAGTCCCCAGCAGGCGGGATTGGTCGGCCAGGCCAAACGGCGCGCCCAGGGCTCACCATGAGACAGGGCACAGGCAACAGTGAAACGCATGGTACCGCCCGGAGCCTCGCACCTCATGAAGGCCCCGAAAAGGATATGAGTGGTCATCATCCCGGCGATGGCCTCAAGAAGATCGTCCACCAGGACATGCCCCCGCCCACCATCAGGCCATCTCTTGGTTATCATTGCGTCGAGATCTTCAATGGCCTGCTGTAGGCCATCGGGGTTGGAAAATTTCTCGATGCGATGGCTCAGGGAGACATCGGCCGCGGCGCTGCCATAATTGACGGGGCCTGCCCCACTCCACCCCGTCCAGCAGATGTCGGGAAGCCGATGCCTGGCGATATTCTTGTGACGCTTTCTCATGCCGCCACATCCTGGCGGCTGGCTTCGCGCCCGCGCTCCAGAATGGCCCGGATATGTCGCACACTCAAGCCAAAGGCCCGCGCCAATTCCTTGTGGTTGTGGCCGGTGAATTGAGCGCGTATGGAAGCATCGCGAGCGGTCAGACCCAAGCGGCCACCAGTGGGGAAATAGACCATGCAACCACCAAAACGCGCCAAGATCGTCCCCATGGCCTCGTGGCCCACGATGTCATAAAGGTCCTGCATCTCTTCGTTCAGATCTGCGCGGTCAAAGACCGGAATGGTGCCGGACGGCTGATTATCGGCGGGATGGTGCAGGCTCATGCCGCCACCTTCCCTCGATCTCCACGACAGGCGCGGGACAGGAAGGGGGAGCCCGGACGGCAGGCGCAGGGCCGGATTAGCAGGCCCGACACCGCGGCCATGGGCTGGCCGCAGAAGGGACAGCGCCGGCCGGCGACCTGGGCCGGGCCAGTTTCGGAAGGGGTGGTTGCGGCCGGCATGGGACCGGCCGAGGTCGAAGGCTGGGTGTTGCGTCGATTACGACGACGATAGCCCGACATGGATTCCTCCACATCGGGCTCGCGGGGCTGGTCGGCTGTTGGCTATGAAGAGGCTAGCAGGTCAGGAAGTGGGTGTCAAGGGGGATTTCTCAGCGGCCAAACATCCTCAGCCCCAGGGAGGTGAGCACAAAGCCCAGGATGGCGTAGGTGACCGCCAGGAAGATGCCCACCGGGATCGCGGCGATGCCTATTTGTATCCTGCCTGGAAATTTCCGTAGGCGATAACCGTACCGTTGCAAATAACGAACTGATGAGACTGAAAACCGGTATATCCTCCCATTCGGTTTTTCGCATTAATCAGACAAACCAGCCCCCAGCCGTATTCAATTTGCCCGTGTCTATTAACCCATACCTTACGGGGGCTATTGGGAAATTCATATAAGGCAGAGACAGGATCAATTAAAACCAAGCGCATGTAGTTTTTGATTATTTCTTGGTAATTCTCTGGCTCTGGTCCGTAATATGCATTGTCAAGCTCTGCGGGCGTTGGCTGCTTGATCCCGCAACCAAGTAATAGCAACAAAGCAAACAGTAGCATTAATTTCATCATATATTTTGCCATAGTTACCACCTTTAAATGTAATTATCATCCCAGCTTTGCCGCGCCCTTTGCCGAGCTGCCCGAAAAAGGTTGAGGTCCAACACTCCCGGCGGCAGGTCCGGCCTAAAGGCCTTATCCAGCCCGAGTTGACACCTATCCTCACTGTTGCCCACCCCCCGATGCCCTGTTTTGGCGCCCGCTGTGCTGCAATGGAGGTTCGTGACACCGGGGGCGGCCTGCTTCGATTGCCACACCGGACCTAAAGGACCGGATATTTCGCTTCAGGGATTCATCCCATTCGCCGGGCAGGCCTGGGGACCGGAGCACGTCAAGAGTTTCTTCAAGGAGGATACGTTCATCCTCCAGCAACGGGCATTGGTTCCATGTCGGAAGAGTAATTATCGCCTGTGAGGGTGGTGCAATCGGCTGGGGTGCGGCTAGAGATCTGTTATCCCCCTTACCCGTCAACAACCAATCGACTGAAACTTCATTGTCAATCGCCCAGTTTACAAGCTCTCTATAGGGAAGCTTTGCCGCCCCACCGGGCTTATAGCCAGATTCCGCAACCTGCACCAGATTACTAAGCCACTGCGGACTTCTGCCTAGGGCTTTTGCCACTTCCTTATCAGAAGAGAGGCCCGTCTTCGCTTTAATCCTGCCGATAATGGCAGGCATATCAAGTAGATCTGGGTAATCCAAGATTTCTGTATTTTCTGCTTGCTTAAATCCAAGTTTCTTGTAATACTACGAACCACATCGAACTTCAAAGCCGTGAGGTTGAAATGGCTCGCAGCAAAAACAAGCACCTGCCTCCGCCCATATCGGTCCGCTTCTTCGAAGAGGACCAAGTCAGGATCGAGCGCGCCGCCGAAGCCAGGGGTTACCAGCGGGCAGCGTTCATCCGATTCGCTGCCCTCAAGCTGGCAAGCGAAGTGCTGAACGAAGGCTCCGAAATCCACCGTAATACGCAACAGGCCGCCTAGGCAAGCCTTTTTGCCAAGGTGGCATAGGTCTGCCTGCCACAACTACACAATTTTTTGCATGGGAGTTGTGCGCGAATGCGGAAGAGAAACGACCTCTCTGAAATTCTTTACGAGGTGCTGATCAACACCCATCGCGGGTGCGTCGCTGAGGTTGCCATGGAAGCGGGGATGGCCGAGCGGACGGTCTATGACTACTGCCAAAGCAATCGGGCCAATCCGCCGGTCACCATCTTCGTGGCCGGCTATTTGGTCACCAAGGATCCGCGCCTGGAGAGGCTGATCACCCCGGCCGGCTACAAGCTGATCCCGGCCGACATCGCCTGTCCGGCCACCAGCGACTACGAGCGGGAGTTGGGCGACGTGGAGATGGCCGTCTCTGGGCTGCGGCGGGAGGTGCGCCAGGCCCGGGACGACGACGGCGTGATCGACAAGCGCGAACTGGTGGACATCCAGCGCCGTTGCAACGAGGTGCGCGAGCAGCTTGCCGAGGTGGAGGCCCTGGCGGCGATGGAAGCCAAGGGCATGCGGGTGGTGAAGAGCTAGTAACTCAACCAGGGCTCGCGGGGCTGGTCGGCTGTTGGCACTCCAACCGCCCCCGCGACGCCCGGGAGGCAAATCCATGCAGGACACGAAGCAGGACCAAGGCCGGACCACGCCGTCTCTGGCGATGATGAGCGCCGGTCCGTTGAGCAAGCACCTGGCCGCCCTGGCGGCGGCTGGCATCAAGCGCCGGCCGCTGGCCCCGGGCGAGAGCTACGCCAAGGGCCTGCCCGAGGCCGAGTGGCCGAAGGTGCCCGGCGGGGAGGCGGCGTGATGGAAGACATGGAGTTGAAGGCCAAGCTTGAACACATGGTTTCGCAGGGTGAAGCGGCCTTTGCGCGCATAGGGGAACATGCCATCGCAAACATGCCGACCATGCGCGACCGCTTCGCCATGGCAGCGCTGACGGGTTGGCTCATCACTTTGGGGACTCGCGCTGGTGAGCAGGGTTACACGGACCATGGGGCCTGTGGGGAGGCGGCGCGTCTTGCCTATGAAACCGCTGACGCCATGCTGTCGGCCAGGGAGGCGGCGTGATGTCCTGGTGGGAGCCCTGGGCCTGGTGGGCGGTGATGGTGGCCGCGCTGCTGGCGGTCGGAGCCATGGCAGACGCCGTGATCCAGGCTGCGCGGGAATGTGAGTGAATTTGAAGTGCCTCACGGGTGCAGCCACCGCTTGCGAGCTTCTCCCCGTGCCGTGGCCTTCGAGCCACGGGGGACCGGGTAACCGCAAACGTCTGATGCGGCCGGCCCGAAAGTGCAGACGCGTCGAACGTCGGGCGGCGCTGGCGTGACAGCCCGGAGAGACGGGCCTTTAACCATGGTGGCTGCGGCGTGGTGGGAACACGCTGAGAATTGAAGCCGGGGATGAAAGGTCTCGGGGACCCCGGCAATCCTAGGTTTCAAGCGCCTGGCCATGCGGTCCTTGCGTACACGCCATGTAGGGCGCTTGGCTAATCCCAGGGACCAAGCCGGTTCGAATCCGGCCAGCCACCACCCCAATGAGGACGAAATGCCAAAGGCCCCGCACATAAACTGCCGCCATTTTGAGGTTAAGGGCGAGGTCACCCGCTACGGGGCCTGCTCTATCCGAGCCGGCGGCTGCGTCACCTGCTGCCTTTTGTGCGGCCTGCGCGAGACTGCCGAGCGGGTGGCCCCCAGCGGATGGAAATATCAGGCCCCGGGCTGCAAGCGGGCCTGCAAGGGAGTGGTGGAATAATGGCTTTTGCATTCACGAAAGCCGAGCGGAAAAAGGCCAAGCTTCGATTGGCCTTATGCGGCCCGAGCGGAAGCGGCAAGACCTTTTCCTCGCTGCTCATTGCCAAGGGCATCGGCGGACGGGTGGCCATGATCGACACTGAGCGCGGATCGGGAGAGCTCTACGCCGATAACCCCAAAATTGGAATAGAGTATTTCACCGTTCAGTTCACCCCGCCGTACACGCCACAGCGCGCGATTGAGGCCATCAAGGCTGCCCAGGCCGCCGGATTTGACGTTGTTATTTTTGACTCCCTTTCCCACGTCTGGATGGGCGAGGGAGGCATGCTCGAAATGGTGGACATGGCCGCGAAGGGCAACCGCGGGAACAGCTTCGCCGGCTGGAAGGAAATCCGCCCCCACGAAAAGAAGTTCCTGGACGCAATCACGGGCACGGATATCCACATCATCGCCACCATGCGCACCAAAACGGCCTGGGAAGTCGAAAAGGATGATCGAGGCAGGAACCGCCCAGTGAAGGTGGGACTCAAGCCCGAGCAAAGAGAAGGAATCGAGTACGAGTTTACGCTTACCTTGGATTTGGCGGTTGATGGCCATGTGGCCACAGCCAGCAAAGACCGCACCGACCTTTTCATGGGCACCCATTTCGTCCCCGGCGAGGAAACCGGTCGTCAACTAATAGGCTGGTTCAATAGCGCGAAAGATATTCCCGCCGGCACCGGCCAGGGCTCCACAACTACCCCTGCGGAGGCGGCCAGTGCGCCACCCCAGGGCCAGGATAAACCGGCCTATAACGATCCCCTGGGCGCTGGCGTGAAGGAACCGGGCGCTGGTCAGAACGCCACTCATAATCCTCCCGCCCAAAGCCCCCAAGGTACGCCCCGCCCCCGCACCGTTGGCGAGGCCCGAACCGCAATCTGGAACAAGCTGATGGCTGAGGTCGGCAACGACCCGGAAAAGGCCGCGGTGCGCCTGAGTGAGTTGGCTGACGGGGTTTGCCGGGCCGAGGACCTGATTCCCGCAGTCGCAAAGGAAGTATGGAACATGCTGAACCAGGAGCAAGGCAAGTGAAAATCGAGAGCCTGAGCGTCACCAACGTCAAGGGAGCGCGCGAGATTTACATCCTCGCCAATCCTGTCTGCAATGAGTTGGGCGGCAAGAACTACCAGGGCAAATCCTCCGTCCTGGACAGCATTGTCCTGGCCCTGGGCGGCAAGAGGGCCATCCCCAAGGACCCCATCACCCACGGCGGGGACCGGGCCGAGGTGGTGCTGGAGACGGACGACTTCGTGGTCAACCGGCTCATCACTCCCGACAAGGACGGCAAGGGCTACGACACCAGGCTCAAGGTGATGAGCAAGGGGGTCGGCGATTTCAAGCAGCGGGACTTGGACGCCCTGCTGGGAGGTTTCGCTTTCGACCCCCTGGCCTTCGCCCGGCTCAAGTCGGCAGACCAGATCGCGCAGCTCAAGGTGCTGGCCGGCCCGGAGGTCTGCGCGGAGCTGAACCGGCTCGGCTCCGAGATCGAGCAATGGGAGCAAGAGCGCCTGCTGGCCGGGCGCGAAATCAAGGCCATCGGCGATATCAAGCCGGTGGATCCGGTGGAGGCGGTGGACGCCGCCGCGCTGGTCAAGGAGCGGCAAGCCATCCTGGATCACAACCAGGCCCAGGCAGCCCGGGCTAAGGCCATCGACGAGGCCCAGGAAGCGGCGGACAAGGCCGCGTCGAAGGTGGCCGCGGCGCGCGAGGCCCTGAAACAAGCCCTGGCCGAGGAAAAGGACGCCCGGGCCGCCCTGGACGCCCTGCCCCTGGCCGAGGAACCCCAGGACACCGCCAAGCTTGACGAAAAGCTTGGGCGGCTCAACGAGATCAACGAGAAGGCGGCCGCCTACAAGGCTTACCTGGTCCGGGTGGAGAAGCACCGGAGCCAGCAGGCCTGGCACGAAGAGGCCGGCGAGAAAATCAAGGCCCTGCGCAAGCAGCGCCAGGAAACCTTTGCCGCCGCGGCCCTGCCCCTGCCCGGCCTGCGCTACGACGACGGCGCCCAGGAACTCTACTTCCAAGACACTCCGTTCAGCCAGCTTTCCAGCGCCGAGCAGTATCGGGTCAGCGCGGCCATTGGCATGGCCAGCCTGCCGCCGCTCACCAGCGACCGGCCGCACCTGCGCATCATGATCATCCGCGACGGCTCCCTGCTGGACGACGGCAGTTTCGAGGAGATCAAGGCCCTGGCCGAGGAATACGGGTGCCAGCTTTGGGTGGAGACGGTTGGCGAGGGCCACGGCGACGCCATCCTGATCGAGGAAGGGCGAACCGTCTCCCTGGAGGCTTGGCTGGCCAAGCGCGCGGCCGAGCGCGAAGCCAGGAAGGCGGCCTAGATGGCGCACAACGTTCTCACCTGCGTTTATTGCGGTATGGCCTATCCGGAAGGAACCCCTCCGGCCGGTGCGCAAATCCTGACCGACCATATCAAGGTCTGCCCAAAGCACCCCTTGCGTGCTGCGGAGGCCAAGATTGCTACCTTGCGATCAGCCCTTGAGGGACTGATGGGTGGTCCGTCTTCAAAAGAAGAGCTGGAACAGATGGAGGTTGCGCTTCGCACGTTGAACTTCGCTGCGCCAGACAAGGACAAGGTTGCTGCCATCAACGCCATCCATGCTCTTCTTGACACGATGGAGGCCTAAAGATGGCGCGCGGGGTTAACAAGGTCATCCTGGTCGGCAACCTGGGGGCGGACCCGGAGATGAAGTACACCCCCAGCGGGACGCCCATCTGCACCTTCCGCC
>CALERA010000109.1 GCA_937908275.1 uncultured Desulfarculaceae bacterium
CGCCATGCCGATGGTCAGGATGATGCCCGCGATGCCCGGCAGGGTCAGGGTGGCCTGGAAGGCGGCCAGGGCGGCCATGATCAGGATCAGGTTCAGGATCAGGGCGAAGTCCGCCGCCAACCCGGAAAGCTTGTAGTAGAGCACGACGAAAAACAGCACCAGGACCCCGCCCACCAGGGCCGAGATGATGCCCTGGTTGATGGAGTCACGCCCCAGGCTGGGGCCCACGATGCGCTCCTCCAGGATCTTGACCGGGGCCGGCAGGGCGCCGGAGCGCAGCACCACCGCCAGGTCGCGGGCGTCCTCCAGGGTGAAGTCGCCGGTGATGCGGGCCTCGCCGCCGGTGATGGCCTCCTGGATGACCGGGGCCGACTGCACCTTGCCGTCCAGCACGATGGCCAGCTTCTTCTTGACGTTGCGGCTGGTCAGGTCGGCGAACTGGCGCGCGCCGGTGGTGTTGAAGGCCACCGTGACGTAGGGCTCGTGGCCCTGGCTGTCGAACTGGACCCGGGCGTCGGTGATGGTCTCGCCGGTCATGCTGGCCCGGGAGCGGACGACGATGGGCTCCTTGTTCATCCGGCCGGTGCCGCGGTCGCGGTTCTGCAGATAGGCCAGCTCGCTGCCGGCGGGGACCGGACCCTTGGCCGCGTTGCGCGGGTCCACGGTCTCGTCCACCAGCTTGAACTCCAGCTGGGCGGTCTTGCCGATCAGGGCGATGGCCCGCTGGGGATCCTTGACCCCGGGCAGCTGCACCAGGATGCGGCCGCCGGCCTGGGGCACGATCTCCGGCTCGCTGACGCCGAACTGGTCGATGCGGTTGCGGATCGTCTCCAGGGCCTGGGTGGCGGCCTGGTCCTGGATGTGCTTGATCGCCTCGGGCTTGAGGCCCAGCACCACCGCCACCTGGCCCTCGTTCTCGGTCCGGGTGGACTCCACCTTGTAGTCGGGCATGCTGTTGTGCACCAGGTCCTCGAACTTGGCCCGCTCGGACTCGGCCAGCAGGTTCAGCTTGATCTGGCGCATGCCGTCGGCCTCGGGCTTGGTGGCCCGGATGTTCTCGTCGCGCATCCGGCGCTGCAGGTCCTGGCTGGCCCGCTCCACGCTGGAGGCCACCGCCTTGTCCACCTCCACCTCCAGGATCAGGTGCATGCCGCCCTGGAGGTCCAGGCCCAGACGGATCTGCTCCGAGGGCAGGAAGCTGGTCCACCACGAGGGCAGCTTGGGGCCCAGGCTGGGGATGAGCAAGAAGACGGCCACGATCAGGATGACCGCCACCAGGGTCAACTTATAGGTGAAATTCCTTGGCAAGGTCCACTCCCGAGGCCGGCCGCGCCACGACGCGGTCCGGCTTTAGGTATTAACGCCCAGGCCGCCAGACCCGCCGCGCCGGGGGCGGGCGGAGCTGGAAGGCTTGGGTTGGGCTCCGGCGGGAAAGGCCGTTATTTCTTTTCCGGGGCCGGGGCGGCCGGGGCCTCGCTGCTGCCGACGCCGGCGATGTGACCGCGGCTGACCTTCACCCGCACCTGGGGGGCCACCTCCAGCACCACCACGCTGTCGGTGATGCCGGTGATCTTGCCGTAGAGGCCGCCGCTGGTCAATACGCTGTCTCCCTTACGGAGGTTGCCCAGCATCTCTTTGTGCTGCTTGGCTTTTTTCTGTTGCGGCCGGATGAGCAGGAAATAGAAGACCGCGAACATCAGGACCAGCATGGGCAGAGGGCCCGAAAGCAGGCCGCCCAAACCACCGATGCCGCCGCCATCCTGGGCCCAAGCCGGAGTGGCCGTGAACAGATCAAACATGTTTTCCTCCCTGGTTCATGCCGCCTCCTCCCCCTGGTCCCCGGCCAAACCGGACAAGACCTGGCGGGCGAAGGTCTGGTAGCGTCCCTCGCGGATGGCGCGGCGCAATCCGGCCATCAGGTTCAGGATGTAGTACAGATTGTGAAGGGTGTTGAGGCGATAGGCCAAAAGCTCCTTGGCCATGAACAGATGCCGCAGGTAGGCCCGGCTGTAGGTCTGGCAGGCGGGGCAGGTGCAGCCCTCCTCCAGCGGCTCGGGGTCGCGGGCATAGCGGGCGTTGCGGATGTTGAGCCGCCCCCGGGCGGTGAGCAGGGTGCCGTTGCGGGCCATGCGGGTGGGCAGCACGCAGTCAAAGAGGTCCACCCCCAGGCCCGCGCAGGCCACCAGGTCCGCCGGCTCGCCCACGCCCATCAGGTAGACGGGCCGGTCGGCCGGCAAGAGGGGCACCGTGGCGGCGATGGTCTCCATCATGGCTTCCTTGGCCTCGCCCACGCTCAACCCGCCCAGGGCGTAGCCATCCATCTCCAGTCCGCCCAGCAGCTCCACGCTCTGGCGGCGCAGATCGGCATGCACCCCGCCCTGCACGATGCCCATCAAGGCCCCGCCCCCGGGGGTGCGGGCGGCCAGGGCCCGTTGGGCCCAGCGGGCGTCGCGGGTCAGCGAGCGCTCCAGGTAGTCCCGGCCGGCCCCGGCCGGAGGGCATTCGTCCAGCATCATCATCACGTCCGAGCCCAGGTTCTCCTGGGCCCGCACCGCCTCCTCCGGGGTCAGGCGCAGCAGGCCGCCGTCCAGGTGGGAGCGGAAGCTGACCCCCTCCTCGTCCACCTTGCGCAGGCCCGCCAGGCTGAAGACCTGGAACCCGCCGCTGTCGGTGAGGATGGGGCCATCCCAGGCCATGAAGCGGTGCAGCCCGCCCAGGCCGGCCACCACCTCCGCCCCCGGTCGCAGGGACAGGTGGTAGGTGTTGGCCAGGATCATGTCCGCGCCCAGGTCGGCCACCTCGCCGGGCAACAGGCCCTTGACCGTGCCCTGGGTGCCCACCGGCATGAAGGCCGGGGTGCGCACCAGGCCCCGCCGGGTGGTCAGTTCGCCGGTCCGGGCCAGGCCGTCCCGGCCCGCCTCCCGGTATGTCAGCCGCCGGTCGCTCATAGGATCAGCATGGCGTCGCCGAAGCTATAAAAGTGATATTCCCGCAAAACCGCCTCGGCATAGATCGGAAGAGCGTCGTGTAGGGAAAGAGTGTAGATCTCGGTGGT
>CALERA010000110.1 GCA_937908275.1 uncultured Desulfarculaceae bacterium
ACCACCGAGATCTACACTCTTTCCCTACACGACGCTCTTCCGATCTACGCCCTGGACGCGGCCTCGCGCGACCTGCTGGCCCGGGGCGTCTTCGCCCCGGCGGCGGCCGCCCGGCGCCGGCGGCGGCTGTTGGGGCCGGAGGCCTGCGCCGGCCGGGTGGTGGCCCTGGACGGGCACAACCAGCTCATCACCCTGGAGACCGCCCTGGCCGGCGGGCGGCTGTTGTGGGCCGACGACGGGGTGGTGCGCGACATCGCCCGCGCCGCCCGCTCCCACCGCCCCGGCCCCCGCACCCTGGCCGCGGCCGGGCTGCTGCTGGAGGCCCTGGCCGGAGCGGCCGGGGTGATGTTCTTCCTGGACGCGCCGCTGAGCAATAGCGGCCAACTGGCCGCCGAGCTGCGCGCCCTGCTGGCCCAAAGGGGCCAGGCCGGGGACGCGGCGGCGGTCCCGGCCCCGGACCGGGAGCTGATCGCCCACCCCGGCCCGGTGGCCAGCGGCGATTCGGCGGTCATCGACCGCGTGACCCAACCCTTGGACCTGGCCGGGGAAATCATCCTGGCGATGAACCCCCGGCCGGCACTGGAGAGCCTGGCTTGAAGCATCTTGTGGAAAAACTTCCCCGGCAGGCCCGGCGTGGCTAGGGCCCTGGGACTGCTTTCCGGCGGTCTGGATTCCATCCTGGCCTGCCTGGTCCTGCGCCGGGCCGGGGTGGAGGTGGCGGCGGTCAGCTTCGTCAGCCCCTTTTTCGACGCCGAGCGCGCCCGGGCGGCGGCCACGGCCCACGCCATCCCCCTGACGGTGCTGGAGGTGGGGCCGGACCACCTGGAGCGGGTGGTGAAGCACCCGCGCTATGGTTACGGCTCCAACCTGAACCCCTGCATCGACTGCCACGCCTACATGTTCCGCCGGGCCGGGGAGCTGATGGACCAGGCGGGGATGGACTTCCTGTTCTCGGGCGAGGTCCTGGGCCAGCGGCCCATGAGCCAGAACCGGCAGGCCTTGCAGACCGTGGCCAAGCACAGCGGCCGGGGCGAGCGCATCCTGCGCCCGCTGTCGGCCAAGCTCCTGCCGGAGACGGCCATGGAGCGCGAGGGCCTGGTGGCGCGCGAGATGCTCCTGGAACTCTCGGGCCGGGGGCGCAAGCCCCAGATGGCCCTGGCGCAGGAACTGGGGGTGACGGATTATCCCGCCCCGGCGGGGGGCTGTCTGCTCACCGAGCCGGGCTTCAGCCGCCGGCTCAAGGACCTCCTGGAGCACGACCCCGCGGCCGGGGTGGACCAGGTGGAGTTGCTGAAGCTGGGCCGCCACCTGCGTCTGTCGCCCCGGGCCAAGCTGGCCCTGGGGCGCAACCAGGCCGAGAACCAGGCCCTGGCCGCGGCGGTCCCGGCCGGGGCGCGGCTGTTGCGGGCCCTGGACACCCCCGGCCCCCTGGGGGTCTACCTGGGGCCGGAGGACGGCCCGGAGCTGGAGCTGGCCGCCGCCCTGGTGGCGGGCTATGGCCAGTCCCCGCCCGGGGAGCCGGCCCGGGTGGAGGTCGCTGGCGGGCCGGTGCTCAGCGTTTCGCCGCACTCGCGCCGCGCCGCCCAACCCCTTCTGTTGTGAGGAGGCAGCCCGCGTGGCCTTCCTGGCGATGACCCTGGCCGCCAGCCGGCATTTGCGCGCCCCCCGGGAACGGGTCTGGCGCGCCTTTTGCCAGGCCACCGGCTGGGAGCAGTGGTCGCGGGACGGCCAGGCGGCCAGCCTGAATCCCCTGGGCCTGCCCTTGCGCCTGACCCTGCGGGTGGTGGAGGCCCAGGACGGCCAGCGGGTGGCCTGGCAGGGTCAGGGCTTGGGCATCGTCAGCCGCCACGAGTTCAGCTTCAGCGACCGGGCCGGGGGCTGCCTGGTCACCAGCCGCGAGACCCTCTCGGGCTGGATGCTCATCCTCCTGCGCCCCTTCTACTCCCCTCGCCGCCTGGCCGGCAAGGCCCAGGCCTGGCTGGCCGAGTTGGCCGCCCAGACCGAGGGCCGCCCCCCGGAGCGGGCCCGGGCCTGAGCTTGGTCCCTCGTCGCGCCAGCCGGTCGGTTCTCCGGCGTCGTCTCGTACTTGGGTTTGGCGGGGACGGGATCGTCCTGGGGGTCCAACAGGGCGCAGATCAGGATCAGCAGGCCGGCGGACAGGGCGTCGGTGATGACGTCGCGCCAGTCGCCCACGCGCAAGGGGTGCAGGGCCTGGGCCAGCTCGTCGGCCAGGCCCACCGCCAGGGACAGGAGCAGGGCCGGCCGCAGGCGGGGCCAGCCCGCCGGCCGGGCGCGAAACAGGCGATAGGCCAGCAGGCCCACCACCCCGAAGAGCACCACGTGCAAGCGCTCCATCAGCAGGGGCTGGGCCCAGGCCACCAGGAACAGCCCCGCCAGCAGCGGCGGCAGCCAGGGCAGGCTGCGCCGCCGGCGCGCGGGGTCCAGGCCGAACCACAAGCGCGCGCAGATGGCCAGGAACCAGGCCCAGACCAGGCCCAGCACCCAGCCCAGCATGGCCAGGGCCGGACCCTCCACGAATGGCGCCAACGCCGGGCCGAAGTGCAGGCCCAGGCCCAGCACCACCAGCCAGGCCAGGAACGCCCAGCCGTCGCGGTTCGGCATTGGCTCAGGCCGTGGGCTGGTCGCTGGCGGCCGCCCGGCGCAGCTCCTCCAGGGCGAAGGCCGGCCCCTGGGGATGGCCGTAGACCGCGCTGCCGGCCACGAAGACCTGGCCCCCGGCCGCGGCGCAGCGGCCGATGGTGCGCGCGTTGATGCCGCCGTCCACCTGGATCAGCACCTGGCTCAGGTCGCGCTGGTGGAGCTGGCTGCGCAGCTCGGCGATCTTGTCCACCGTCGCCGGGATGAAGCTCTGGCCGCCGAAGCCGGGGTTGACGCTCATGAGGAGCACCATGTCCACCATCTCCAGCACGTTCTCGATGGCCACCAGCGGGGTGTGGGGGTTCAGGGTCACGCAGGCCTTCTTGCCCAGCTCCCGGATGTGGGCCAGGCTGCGGTGCAGGTGGCGGCAGACCTCCACGTGCACCCCCAGGTAGTCCGCCCCGGCCCGGGCGTAGTCGTCCAAATACAGATCCGGGTTGTCGATCATCAGGTGGACGTCCAGGGGCAGCTTGGTGACCTTGCGGATGCACTCGATCACCGGCGGACCCATGGTCAGGTTGGGCACGAAATGCCCGTCCATCACGTCCACGTGCACGAAATCCGCCCCGCCAGCCTCGATGGCCGCGATCTCCTCGCCCAAACGGGCGAAGTCGGCGGAAAGAATCGAAGGCGCCAGTTTGATCATTTTTTTGTTTGGGGTGGGGGAACCCTTTTGGGGCCCCAAAAGGGTTCCCCCACACCCCCTCCTAAAAGGGCAAAGTGTTCAGGTAGTTCGTTGCGTCGTTTTTCAAACCGGGTTGCGCTTTTTGGGCCGCGCGCTCCGCGCGGCGCTAAAAAACCAAACCGCCAAAGTTTTTTGAAAGGGGGCGCGGGGGAAAACTTTTTTGCAAAAAAGTTTTCCCCCGTCTTCCTCCCCTCCCCTCTATTCCTTCACCAGACGCGCGGCGAAAAAGGCGTCGCAGTGGTGTTGGTGGGGCAGGTGCGGAAGAAGCCGTCCGCGCCGAGGGCCGAGGCGGCCGGACCGGCGCTGGCGAGGTCCCATTCTAGCCGCAACCCGGGGTGGGCGGCAAGCAATGCGGCCACGACGTTTTCGTTCTCGGCCCGGGTGACGGTGCAGGTGCAGTAGAGCAGGGCCCCGCCCGGGGCCAGGAGTTGGGCGGCGCGGGAGGCCAGGGCCAGTTGCAGGACGGCCAGGCGGGGCGGGTCGGTCGGTTCGCGCCGCCAGCGCACGTCGGGCCGGCGGCCCAGGGTGCCCAGGCCGGTGCAGGGGGCGTCCACCAGGACGCGGTCAAAGGGACCCAGGGCCGGGTCCAGGGTGACGCCGTCGGCCTCCAGGGCGCGGACGTTGCTGACCCCCAGGCGGGCCAGGTTCTCGCCCAGGCCGCGCAGACGCCCGGCGGCCGGCTCCACGGCCAGGATCTGGCCCTGGTTGTGCATCAGGGCGGCCAGGTGGCCGGTCTTGCCCCCGGCCCCGGCGCAGAGGTCCAGCACCCGCATCCCGGGCTCCACCCCCAACAGATGCCCCAGGGCGGTGGCCCCGGGGTCCTGGCGCTGCCAAAGGCCCTCGGCAAAGCCGGGCAGGTCGGTCCCCCGGCCGGAAGCCCCGCGCAGGACCAGGGAGTCGGCGGCCAGGGGATGGCTCTGGCTGGCCTGGCAATGGGGGGCCAACAGGGCCAGCAGGGTTTCGCGGTCGCCGCGCAGGGGATTGTGGCGCAGGGACAGGGGCGGGGCCTCCTGGTCGGCGGCCAGCCAGGCGGCGGTCTGGTCCCAGCCCTGGCGGGCCAACAACTCCTCCACCAGCCATTGGGGATGGGAGTGCAGCACCGCCAGGTGGCGGGCGGGCTCGGCCGCCGGGTCGGGCAGGGGCGCGGAGCGCCAGCGGGTGGCCAGGGCGCGCAGGCTGGCGTTGATCAGGCCGGCCGCGCCTGGGGCCTTGTGGGTCTTGGCCAGGTCCACGGCCTGGCTGACCACGGCGTGGGCCGGAGCGCCCAGGACGGTCAGCTCGGCGGCGGCCAGGCGCAGGATGTCCCAGGCCGGCGGGTCCAGGCTGGCCAGGGGCCGGCGGACAAAGGCGGCCAGGAGGTGGTCCAGGTGGGCGCGATGGCGCAGCACGGCGTAGACCAGGTTGGCGGCCAGGGCCTTGTCCCGGGCCTCGGCCTTGGCCTGGCGCTTGAGCTCGCCGTCCAGGATGGCCTCCAGGCGCTTGGGGGTGGCGGCCAGGCGGGTCAGGACCCGCAGGGCCACCCGGCGGGGATTCATCCCGGTTTTGGTCTTGTCGTCTGGCAATGGGCTCACTTTCGTTTAGCTTGACTGCAAGGCGCGTGCATGCAGGATGCCCCGCCGTCAATCAGCAGGCGGTCATTGCGAGCGAAGCGAAGCAATCTCTCAAGTCTTTTGTATAAATCAAGCTGGCGTTTGGCGGAAAAAGGAGATTGCCGCGTCGCTCCCGCTCCTCGCAATGACAAAACAAGATAGCGGAATTTGCAGCCAAGTCTCTTGTTCCCTGGAGCCTCCGACCCCCGCCAAAGTTTTTTGGGAGGGGGGTCCGGGGGGAGCCCTTTTGTCCACAAAAGGGCTCCCCCCGGCTCTCTCTCTTCGCTCTCCCCCTCTCACCCCATCTTCTCCCCGGGCTCCAGGCGGGTGCCGCGCAGGAAGTCGGCGGCGGGCAGGCGGCGTTTGCCGGGGGCCTGGACCTGGCCCAGGCCCAGGACTCCCTGGCCGGTGGCCAGGCGCAGGAAGCCGGCCTCGGGCGGGGAGGGCAGCAGGGAGCCGGGCGGGGCGTCGGCCGGGACGTCCTCCAGCCGGGTGGGGGCGAAGAGCTTCAGCGGCTGGCCGCGCCAGAGGGTGAAGGCCCCGGGCCAGGGATCGGCCCCGCGCACCAGCCAGTCGATCTCGCGGGCGGGGCGGGACCAGTCCACCCGGCCCTCTTCCTTGCGCAGGCGGGGGGCCAGACTGGCCAGGGCCGGGTCCTGGGGCCGGCGGGGGGCGTCGCCCCGGGCCAGGACGGCCATGGTCCGGGCCAGCAGCTCCGCGCCGATCTGGCCCAGGCGCTGGCCCAGCTCCCCGGCGGTTTCCTGGGGGCCGATGGGGGTGGCGCGCTGGAGGATGATGTCGCCGGTGTCCAGGCCGGCGTCCATGAACATGGTGCTGACCCCGGTCTCGGCCAGGCCGGTCATGATGGCGCGCTGGATGGGCGCGGCCCCGCGCAGGGCGGGCAGCAGCGAGGTGTGCAGGTTCACCGCCCCCAGGCGGGGAAGGGCCAACAGGGCCGGGGGCAGCACCTGGCCAAAGGCCACCACCGCCAGGGCGTCGGGGGCCAGGCCGGCGATCTGGGCCATGATCTCGGCCGCGCGGGCGGGCTGGGCCACGGGCAGGCTTAAGGCGTCGGCCGCGGCGGCCACCGCCCCGCGCTGGAGCTTGCGGCCCCGGCCGGCGGGGCGGTCGGGCTGGGTGACCACCAGCCGGACCTGGTGGCCGGCGGCGGCCAGGGCGGTCAGGGAGGGCACGGCGATTTCCGGGGTGCCCAGGAAGATCAGGCGCAGGCGGTCAGGGCCGGGCATGGCGGGGCGGCCTCCAGGGTTTCAGGGTGTGGGGCTGGGCTCTTTATTACCCCCGGCCGGCGCGGGCGGCCAGGGGGGTCAGTCCAGGGAGCCCCAGGTGCGGGTGTCCTGGCTGGGATGGTAGAGGGCCACCCGGTTGCGGCCGGCGTGCTTGGCCTGGTAGAGGGCCTGGTCGGCCCGCTCCACCAGCTCGTCGGGGCTGGCGGTGTCGCCGGGGCTCCAGGTGGCCAGGCCCAGGCTGACGGTGATCTTCAGGCTTTGCTGGCGGTGCTCCACCCGCATGGCCGCCACCCGCTCGCGGATGCGCTCGGCCAGCTCGCGGCCGCGCTCTTGGTCGCAGCGGGGCAGGATCACCGCGAACTCCTCGCCGCCGATGCGGGCCAGGGTGTCGCTGGAGCGGGTGGCCTGGCGCAGGCAATCGGCCAGGCCGGCCAGGACCGCGTCGCCGGCCGGGTGGCCATAGCGGTCGTTGACCCGCTTGAAATGGTCGGCGTCCAGGAAGATCAGGCTGAGGGGATAGCCCAGGTAGCCGGCCGCCCGCAGCTCCTTTTCCAGGGTTTCGCTGAAACGAGCGCGGGTGGACAGACCGGTGAGGAAGTCGGTGGTGGCCAACAGCCGCAGACGCCAGGAGTTGAGCACCACCCCCATCTGTTCGTCGGCGGTGGCCAGGACCCGCTCCTCGCCGCTGGCGAAGGGCGGGGAGCCGGGGCGGCGGCCCAGGCCCCAGAGGCCCATGACCTTGCCCCGGGTGCGCAGGCCGCGGATCATGGCCGGAGGGGTGAGCCCGGTCAGCAGGCGCTCCAGCTCCGGGGCCTGCTGGCGCGAGGGCTCCGGCCCCTCCAGGGCCGCCAGCGACGCCTCCAGGTCCCGGCTGGGCACTTGGGCCCAGGCCTGGGCCAGGTCCGGGTCCAGGCCGTGGCCGCCCAACAGGCGCAACTGGCGGGCCTCCTCGTCGTGCAGGAACAGGAAGCCGGAGTGGGCCCCCAGGCTGTCCACCAACAGGGTCAGCAGGTCCTCGGCCACCTGCTCCGGACCCAGGGCCTGGTTGAGGACCCGGGTCATCTCCCCCACCACCATCAGCTCGCGCAGGCGCAGGTCCAACTCGTGGTGCTTGCGTTGCAGCGCGGCGTAGAGGCGCTGGTTGTTGAGCAGGGCGCCGGCCAGGGCGGCGTAGGTCTCCACCAGGGCCAGGTCGGCGTCGTTCAGGGTCCGGGCCTGGGGGCCGAAATCGGCGGCCAACAGGCCCACGAACTCCCGCTCGGTGAACAGGGGGGCCAGGGCCATCTCGGTGTCCAGGCCCAGCAGCCCGCTGCCGGCCGGGCCGAAGAGGTCGGTCTGGCCCACGGTCACCGGCAGGGAGCGGCCCAGGGCCAGGGTTTCGTATTCGGCCAGGTCCGGGGTCCAGGGCGGGACCTCCCTGGTCAGGGCCTTTTGCAGCACGTCGGCCCGTCCCCCGGGCCAATACAGGGCCGCTGGCGCCAGGCGGCGCTCGCGCACCAGGAACAGGATGGCGCGGGAGAAGCCGAATATCTGCACCAGCAGGCGCACCACCCGCTGGCAGAGTTCGTCCTCGCCCTCGGCCAGGCGGAAGGAGCTGACCACCTTGAGCAGCTGTTCCAGGTAATCGGCCACCGCCCGGCTGGGCTCCAGGGGTTGGGCCGCGGCGCGCCCCTCGATCAGGGAGCGGCCCAGGCTGAGCAGGTCCTCGAAATGATAGCCGGCCGCCTCGGCCAGGGCGGCCTGTTGGGCCAGGGGCAGGACCGCCTTGCCGGCCAGGGCCTTGGCCACCAGCTCCGGCGGCAGGCCGGCCTGGCGGGCCAGGGCGGTTTGATCCCGGCCGGGCCGACGGGACACCTGTTCGAAACCCCGACGGAAGCTCTCCGCCAGCAGGCTCTCGACGTCGCTCATCTCTGCGGACCTTTCACGGGGCGCGGTCGCGGGTCCATCGTCCGCCGGCTCTCTTGCGCGGGGGTCTGGGCTCGGCTAGTATGAATCATACCTCCAACCCGCCGGTCAAGGCGAGAAAAAGCCATGCTGGACGCCCTGTTGTCGCTCCCACCCTGGTTGATCAAGGCCCTGGCCCTGGGGTTGGGCCTGGCCGTCTCCCTGGTGGGCGGCCTCTGGCTGGGGCGCTATTACCGCCGTCTCGTCGAACGCCAACGCCTGGACTGAGCCGGTGGAAAACCCGGAAACCGAGGGCAAGACCCGGGAGGAGCTGGCGGCCCTGGTGCGCGAGCAGCAGGCCCTGCTGGCCACCTACAAGGAGACCCTGGGCCGGATCTACGCCGAGTTCGACGCCAAGATCGAGGAGCTGTCCCTGATCCGCCGGGTGGCCGACGCCCTGCGCCAGGCCGGGGACCTGGGCAGCCTGGCCGCCGGCCTGGCCGAGGTGGTCAGCGGCGAGCTGACGGCCGATTTCGTCTGCCTGCTGCTCTGCGATCCCGAGATGACGAAATTGTGCGCCGCGGCCATGGTGGACCGCGAGCGCGAGGCCGGCGAGGTGGAGGTCCCGGCCTCCCCCCTGGGCGGCGGCCCCTGCCTGCCCCTGGGCGAGGGGGCCATCGGCCAGGCCGTGGCCCAGGGCCAGGTGTTGATCCTGCCCGAGCTGGAGCGCCCGCCCGCGCCCTGGCCCCCGGAGTTCCCCGCCCGGCCGGCCTCGCTCCTGGTGCTGCCCCTGGTGGCCCGCCAGGAGATCCTGGGGGCCATGCTCCTGGTCAGCGCCACGGCCAACGCCTTCGGCCTGGAGCACACCCGCAGCCTGACCATCCTCTGCGACCACGCCGCGGCGGCCCTGTCCAACGCCCGGCTGATCGACCAACTGGGCGAGATCAACCAGCGCCTGCTGGCCAGCGAGCTGGAGGCCCACCAGGCCCGGGAATACCTGCAACGCCTGCTGGACACCGCCAGCGACCTGATCCTGATCGCCGACCCCCAGGGCGAGATCACCTACGCCAACCAGGCGGCGGCCGAGTTCGGCCTGGAGCGGGAGCGCCTGACCGGAAGCCCCCTGCTCGCGCTGTTCGCCGATCCCGGCCGGGTCCGGGCCCTGCTGGACCAGGGGCAGCGGGCCAGCGAGGAGCTGGAGCTGATCAACCCGGCCGGGGCGGCCTTCCTGACCCTGGTCAGCCTGACCCCCCTGGAGCCCCGGGGCGAGCTCCTGGCCATGGTGCGCGACGTCACCCGCCGCCGGGTGCTGGAGCGCCAGTTGATGCACGCCGAGAAGCTGGCCAGCGTGGGCATCCTGGCCGCCGGGGTGGCCCACGAGATCGGCAACCCCCTCTCGGCGGTCAGCGGCTACGCCCAGCTCCTGGCCAAGGACGGGGTGGACGACCAGACCCGCAAGGAGTTCGCCGCCGCCATCGCCGGACAGGCGGAGCGCATCCACCGCATCATCCGTGATTTGCTGGATTATTCCCGCCCCAGCCCCTACCTGGGCCAGGCCCTGGAGGTCAACCAGGCCATCGAGGCGGTGCTGAACATGTTCTTCACCAGCAAGCGCCTGATGCAGGGCAACGTGCGCATCGAGCGCGACCTGGCCCGCAACCTGCCGCCGGTGAACATGGACCGCGACCAACTGATGCAGGTGGTGCTGAACATGGTGATGAACGCGGCCCAGGCCATGGACCAGGGCGGCCGGTTGGTGGTCAAGACCAGGGCCCGGGAGGGCTGGGTGCGCATCAGCGTGACCGACAGCGGGCCGGGCATCGCCCGGGAGAACCTGCCCCTGATCTTCAACCCCTTCTTCACCACCAAGCCGCCCGGCCAGGGCACCGGCCTGGGTCTGAGCATCTGCGACCGCATCGTCAGCGCCGCCGGGGGGCGCATCGAGGTGAAGAGCAAGCCCGGCAAGGGCGCCACCTTCACGGTGCTGCTGCCCGGCGCGGCCTGAGCCCAGCCCGCCAAGGCGCCGGGCCGGCCCCGTGGGACCGGCCCGGATTTTTCCCCTTGACGATTCGCCTGGTTAGTTGGGCTCGGGCAGGGCCGGCAGGCCCAGGTCGCCCCCCGGGGCGGGCAGGGCCAGGGGGGCGTCCGCGGACCCGTCTCCCTGGACCAGGCCCACCAGGCTGCCCACCATGTCGTGCAGCACCCCGGCCTGGGCCACCAGTTGCATGGCCTCGGCCGCCATCTCCTCGGCGTTGGCGGCGGTGGTCTGGGTCACCTGGTCCATCTCGATGACCGCCTGGTTGACCTGGCCCAGGCCCTGGGCCTGCTCGGCGCTGGCCGAGGAGATCTCCTTGACCAGCACCGTCAGGCTGCCGGCCCCCTCCACCACGCCCTGGAAGGCCTGGTTGGTCTGCCCCACCAGTTGGTTGCCCCGGCCGATCTTGTTGACCGTGTCCTCCACCAGTTGGGCGGTGTTCCTGGCCGCCTCGCCGGCGCGCATGGCCAGGTTGCGCACCTCCTCGGCCACCACCGCGAAGCCGGCCCCGGCCTCGCCGGCCCGGGCCGCCTCCACCGCGGCGTTGAGGGCCAGGAGGTTGGTCTGGAAGGCGATCTCGTCGATGGCCTTGACGATCTTGATGATCTGCTGGCTGGCCCCCTGGATGTCCTGGATGTTGCCGGTCAGCTCGGTCATGGCCGCGTTGGCCTCGGCGATCACCCGCTCCACCTGGCCGGTCATGTCCAGGGCCTGGCCGGCGTTTTGGGCGTTGGCCTGGGTCATGGAGGACAGCTCCTCCAGGGCGGAGGAGGTCTCCTCCAGGGAGGAGGCCTGCTCCGAGGAGCCCTGGGCCAGTTGCTGGCCGCCCAGGGAGATGCGGTCGGAGGCGGACTGGACCTGGTCGGCGCTGTCGCGCAGGCTCTCGATGGCCAGCTTCAGGGGCCGGGAGATGGAGCGGGTCAGGAACAGCGCCCCCCCCAGGCCCAAGGCCAGCCCCACCGCCAAAAGGCCCAGCAGGATCACGCTGGTCTGGCGCTCCAGGCCGGCCATCTCCTGGCTGACCTCGGCCGCCATCTGGCTGAGCAACTCGTCGGCCTGCTTGCCGGCGGCGGTGGCCTGGTTGGTGAGCTGGTCGTCGCGCCGGCGCAGCTCGAAAAGCTCGGCGATGACGTCCTGGTAGTCGCCCCGGGCCTTGGCCATCTTGGCCCCGGCGGCGGTGAAGTCGTTTTCAGAGCTCTCCATCTTGGCGAAATCGATCATCTTGAGCAGGTTCTTCTGGATCTGGTCGGCCTGCTCGCGGCTGGCGTCCACCCGCTTCAGGGCCTCGGGGTCCTGATAGAGCAGGTAACGGTTCTCGGCCACCTGGGACTCCAGGAAGCGCTCGCGGAAGGCGTTGCACAGGGCCAGGAGCTCCACCAGGTTGGTGCTCAGGATGTCGCCCTGGATGGCGGCCATGTTGTTGCGCTGGTCGATCTCCTTGCGCAGGCCCTTTTCCACCGCTTGGTTGATCTCGGCCGAGAGGCCGGCGGACTGGGCGGTGACCTCCTTCTGGCGTTTGCGGTTGGCCTGCATCTGCTGGAAGGCCTTCTGGAAGCGGTCCAGGTGCTCCAGCAGGGCCTGGTTGGCCTGGGCCGCGGTTTTGGCCTGGTTCTGGCCCAGGTAGGTCGCCAAACCCTGGCGCAACTCGGCCAGCTGCTGATCGAAACGCGCGACTTGGCTGTCCTGGTTGAGCAGGCGATAGTCGCGCATGGCCTGGTTGGCCTCCATGATCCGGCCGGTCAGGCCGGTGAGCAGGCGTTCCTGGGCCGAGCCCTGGGAAATGCGGCTCAGGCCCAACTGGCTGACGCCCATGCCCAGGGCGAACAGGGCCAGGAGCACGCCGAAACCCAACATGATGCGGAAGGTCAGGGAAAACCGGTTCCAGGAGAGAGTCATCTTCATCCCCCACCTCCGGCCGGCAAAGCGGGGCAAGCCGGAAACAGAAGGGTGCTAAAACAGGGGCGGCCCCCGGGCGGGGACCGGGGGGCCGCCCCGGCGATGCTTAGAAACGGTGCGGCGGAATCAACCGGATCACTTGCCGCATTGACCGGCCGGGATGTCGTGCAGGCCCGAGGCCACGGTCACCGACTTGCCGTCCAGGGTGGTCTGCTTGCCATAGCCGCACTTGTCGGACGGGGTCTTCTCGCCCGGCTTGGGCCACATGTAATGGATCCAGGACTCGCCGGTCTTGCGGCAGTTGTCCAGGAGCTCCAGGGCGAACATCTTGCCGTTGGCGTCCTTGAGGGTGGACTGGTTCTTGCCGATCAAGTGGGGGGCCACCGGGTGCATCAGCACCACGCCGTGCTCGTCGGCCACGTAGAGGTAGCCCTGGCCGTTGCAGAAGCGCATGGCCTTGACCTCCTCCAGGCCGGCGGAGCCCTTCTGGGCCAGGATGGCCGCCCCTTTTTCCACCTGGGACTTCAGGCTGGCGGCGGAGCAATCGTCGGCCGCGCGCGCGGCCAAGGGCAGGGAGACCAGAAGGCACAGGAACAGCAGCATGCAGACAGAACGCGATTTCATGAGACTGTCCTCCCGCGGTTAGGGGTTGTGTGGTGGTGAATGGCGGCGAGTCCGGCGGAAGGTCCGCCACCGGTCCCCAGGCGTTGGTCTCCCGGGGCGGCGGGCGGTTTCCGTCGCCGGCAAGGGCGCCGGATAGCTAAAAAACAGCTTCTGATAATAGGTATTAGGGGAATTAATGTCAATACAATTACTGAATATGCACTCATTCAGCCGGAGGGCCGAGGGCGGCGACGGGGAGGGCGCGGGGGCCAGGGCGGCCAGGTCCGCCGGGCCGGCCGGGCCGGCCGGGCCGGCCGGGGCACTCTCGGCTTTCCCCGGCCCGCGATGCGTGCTAAAAAGCAGGCCAGGAACCAGGGAGGAGCGCCGCGGTGAGCATGCAACCCCCCACCGTCCCGGTGGTTTACCACACCTATTTCAGGCACACGCGCTATCTCGATCCCCTGCCCAGCCCCCAGGCCGACGCCGCCCATCCCCTGCCGGACGCTTTGTTCATCAGGCCCAACGTCTACCATTATCAGGGACGGGCCTACGACCTGACCCGGGAGGGGATCTATCGCCTGAGCCTGCCGCTGGTCGACAACCAGCAGCGCATCGTCTACCAAGGCGACCTGGGCATCCTGTTGTCGTCCCTGTCCTGGATCGTCACGCATGGGTTTTCCGACCGCGAATGGTCCACCACGGAGGACGTGTTCCAGGTCCTGACGACCCGCAAGCTGCGCCTGAGCTGCGGCCTGCTGCACTCGCTGGGGCTCCACGTCCTGGGCCAACTGGGCTACCGGGCCCATGCCGTGGCCGGCGAGGCCGCCACCGGCCGGGGGGACTACGACGGCGACGGGCACAGCGCCCTGGAGGTCTATCACCCGACCATGCAACAGTGGGTGTTCTGCGACCTGGACCTGAAGGCCATGGTGCTGGACCAGGGACGTCCCCTGGCCTTCCTGGAGATGACCCGGGCCCTGGCCGAAAACCGGCCGCTGCAGGTGAGTTTCATCTCCCCCGCCACCCGCTATGACCTGGGCGACATCCGCGACCAGGCGACCGGCTTTGACTTCGGCTTCATGTCCGAGGCCGTCCTGACCGAGGAAGGCCTGCACCAGTGGTACCAGCGGGTCTTCGAGGTGCCCCTGGTTCACGACGCGACGGAAAACGTCATGCTCTTCAGCGACGCGCGCCATCGCCCGCTGATCGAAAGCCTGTCTCCCACCTATCAGTGGGTCTCGCCCGCCGAGCTGCAACGCCGGGTTTACGGCCGAATCTGAAGCGAAAAACCGGAAAAAGTAGCGATCCGAAACTCTTGGTCCACAAAAACGGCCGGGGATTGGTAAAATTGCGCTCTGGAAAAAGACCGGCCAGGCCAAGCTGAGGCGAGTTCAGCGGGCAATGGCCGTGATCCGGCCTCTCCCGGGCGCCCGGGCCGCCCAGCCCGCGCCCGCGCCGGAAGGCTTTCGGGGCGGGTGGTTCCGCTCCGCGCCGCGCCGGCCGTAACGGCGCGGGGGAGGTGGTCGATCTCGGTCCGGACGCCACCAGGGTCGCAACGGAGCATGGCGAGGTCTTGGATGACCCTGCGCTGGAAAATCATCCTGTACATCCTCCTGGGTCTGTTCCTGCTGGGACTGGGCCTCTCCATCTGGTGGAGCGTGGCCCGGGTCACCGCCTATCGGGACTTCCTCAACTACCGCCCGGACCAGGATTACCGCTACGATTTCAGCCAGACCGACGCCGTCCAGGTCCCGGTGGCGGTCAGCGAGAAGGGCTTTGTCTGGCCCCACCTGACCCAGCCCTGGGACACCGCCTTCCTGGAGTTGCGGGTGGAGGACAGCCTGCCCCTGCCCCTGTTCGATCCCGGCCTCAAGGCCTCCCTGGGCAAGGCGCGGGCGCGGCAGTACTTCGAGCGCGGGGTCTCCGGCCTCCGCTACCTGAACCTGAGCCCCCTGCGGGAGGCCCATCCCCGCGCCGGCCAGGCGGTGAAGTTGCAGGGCAAGCACCTCTCCTGGCCCCGGCAAAAGGCCCGCCTGCTGCTGTTCCAGACCCAGGTTTCCCGCCAGGCCCGGGTGCTGGTGGTGGCCCCCCATCCCGACGACGCCGAGATCGCGGCCTTCGGCCTCTACAGCTACCGCAATTCCTACATCGTCACCCTCACCGCCGGCGAGGCGGGGGGCGACTATTACGAGCCCTACCAGGAAAGCAAGCGGCGGCGGCACCTGCGCAAGGGCAAGCTGCGGGTCTGGGACAGCATGACCGTGCCCTACTGGGGCGGCCTGCACCTGGACCGGGTCTGCAACCTGGGCTACTTCGACGCCACCCTGGAGCAGATGCACCGCAATCCGGATCGGGAGGCGGTCTCCAGCTCGGCCCAGCCCGCCAACATGCGCCAGTTCCGGCGCTGCGAGTGGGCCTTCCTAAACCTGGAAAAGAACCCCCGGCCCACCTGGCGCCACCTGGTGGAGGACCTGGCCGAAATCCTGCGCGGGCTGAAGCCGGACGTCATCGTGGCCCCCCACCCCCTGCTGGACCGGCATCCCGACCACCGCTACGCCGGTCTGGCCCTGTTTCAGGCCATCGCCAGGGCCAAGCTGACCCAAGGGCAACTCCTGCTCTACACCAACCACGACATTCTTTCGGAGATGTATCCCTTTGGTCCGGACGAGGGGCTGGTCTCGCTGCCCCCCTGGTTCCAGCGGAGCTGGTTCTTCACCAGCCTCTATTCCCACCAGATCGGCCTGGAGACCCAATCGGACAAGTACTTCGCCCTGGAGGCGATGCACGACCTGCGCTCCCCGGGCGAGGAGTGCGAAAGCTCCTGGGACCTGCTGAGCCAGGGCTGGGAGCGGCTGGTGGACGAGGCCCTGGGCCTGGAGCAGGCCACCAGCTATTTCCGCCGGGCGGTGCGGCCCAACGAGCTCTTCTTCGTCATCCCGGTGGCCCAGGCCGGACGCCTCGCCGAAATCTCGCAAAAGGCCCTGGAATAGCCACGAATCGCCCAGCAGAGCGGGCGTCCGCTCAGCGGGTCGCGCTGGGCGGTTGGCCGTCTCCGGGGGCGCGATGCCGCGCGTGTTCCCCAGGGTCTGGTGAAAGGCGATGGTCGCCCCCAACGCCTCGGCCGCGATTTACGCCGGGGCAGGCCGGCCAGGATTTCCAGGGCTTATTCCATGGACGGCGGGGCGGGGACGAAAAGCAGAGGGCCGACCGTTTCCGGTCGGCCCTTGTTCTATGCGGTGGTGGAGCTGATCGGGATCGAACCGACGACCTCATGACTGCCAGTCATGCGCTCTCCCAGCTGAGCTACAGCCCCGCGCCGATGATTAATAACAGAGGGCTGACCGACTGTCAACCGGACCCGACATAATCACGACGTTTTTGCGCGGTTGACCGGCCATTTCCGGCGTGGTACAAGCATTTCAATCCCTTAGCCCCAGGGAGGCCAACGGACCAAATCGACGGTGAGCGCGGCCTCGGCTCGGCCGTCCAGAAAGCGCGCCCCGGTAGACTGGGTTGGGAAATGGTGGACAGCCAGAGGTATTTCAACCAGGTCAAGGTGCAGGAGACTCCCCTGTGGGAGCTCTGCTCGGTGCCGCCGCTCAGCACCGACCTGGAGCAATTGCTCAGGGTGCTGGACTTCGTGCACATCAACTCCGGCCTGCTCTCCGCCTACCACGCCGACTATCCCCTGGTGGAGCCCCGCGAGCTGATCCCGGCCTTCGACGCCCCCCTGATCGAGTACAAGGCCCTGCCCGCCTTCAGCCTGGTGGTCCTGGACCGCCCGCTCTCCTATCAGGACGAGGGCTTCCAGTACGACCAGCTCCTGCCCGAGGGCCAGCCCCCGGACCCGGGCCTGGCCGCGGCCAACCGAGCGGTGCTGCGCGAGCGCCTGCCCCGCAACCTGCTGCCGGAGCTGGAGCAGACCCTGGGGCGCAAGGCCCTGACCGTCTTCAGCCGCTACTCGCACCTGCTGCCCCTGCTCTCGCGCATGGACCGGGGCCACGTCCTGGCCCGGGACGAGGCCGGGGCCTTCCACCTGGCCGGGGTCTTCGCCTCCTTTCCCTCGGACCTGGACGGCGAGATCCGCCGCCTGGGCCGGAGCATCGGCAAGTTCAGCCAGGGCGACAACGCCCGCTACGCCGCCAACCGCCTGTTCGTCTATCGCTTCCTGATGGAGCAGGGCGGGTTCCCCATCTGCGGCGAGCGCCACACCTCGGCCGCGCTCTTCGCCCTGCGCCTGATGCGCCGGCGCGAGCGCTTCGCGGTCAAGGTGCTGGGCAACAGCGACCGGGCCATCACCACCCTGACCAGCCTGGGGGCCACCACCCGTCTGCCCCGGGTGAGCAAGGTGGCCCTGGTGGCGGCCCACTGCGAACGCAAGGAGGGCGAGCAGGCCCTGGCCGATGGCGGGTTCTTCGTGGACCCGGCCCGCAAGGTGGTGATCCTCAAGGTGCGCTACCTGCAGCACAGCTATCACCCCGACAACGTGCTGGAGGACCGCGCCCTGTCGGTGCTCTCCCAGACCGTGATCCACCCCCAGACCGGCCAGGAGGTGGACCTGGACGTGCTGGGCCTGAACCAGGACCGCCTGCTGATGCTCCAGGACATCGTGCGCGGCGAGCACCTGGGCACCATCATCTACCGGGGGCGGGAGCGTCTGGACAGCACCGGCGACACCAAGAGCCGCCTGAAGTTTTTGAGCAGTTGGTTGAACAAGCACCGCCTGCTGCTGGCCGACTACACCCCGGAGAACTTCGAGCGGGTGCTGAAGGTCCTCTCCAGCTTCCTGGACGACCCCAATCACGACGAGGAGTTCGAGAAGAACCACAAACTGCACCAGGAGGTGCTCAAGGCCATGGCCGAGCTGCGGCTCAGCCACCGCCTGCGGCTGTTGGAAAAGCTGGTGCAGAACCGGGCCGACGCCAGCGGGCGCAAGCTCAAGCACGCCCACATCCTGATCATCCTGGTCCACGTGCTGAGCCAGGAGGGCGAGGAGATGAGCGAGCACCACCCCCGCTCCCTGCGCAAGCTGTTGCGCATCTGCCGCAAGCAACTGGGCGAGCGCGAGCTGCGCCGCCGGCTGCTGAACCGCAGCCCGCGCTCGGCCTACGAGCGCGAGGTCCTGGGCGAGTATCGCCTGCTGGAGCGTCTGGTGGAGAAGTTCGAGGCCATCCTGGGCGGCCAGCCGGCGCCCATACCGCCCCACGCCGCCGGCCTGGAGGCGTTCGCGGCCCCGGCGGCGGCCGCGGCCCAGGATTGACGCCCCGGCCTTCCGGCACTACACTCCAAAACAGAATGACAGAATTGGATCACATCCCCCGGGGGTCCGGCGACCCTCGTCGCCTGGTTGACCCCTTTGGCCGGCGTCTGCACTACCTGCGCCTGTCGGTCACCGACCTGTGCAACCAGCGCTGCCTGTATTGCATGCCCCAGAGCGGCATCGCCAAGCTGACCCACCAGGAGATCCTGAGCCTGGAGGAGCAGGCCCGGGTGGCGCGGGTGGCCCATGCCCTGGGGGTGGACAAGATCCGGCTCACCGGCGGCGAGCCCCTGCTGCGTCGCGACCTGCCGGTGCTGCTCCAGGCCCTGGGCGGGCTCTCGCCCCGGCCGGACCTGCGCCTGACCACCAACGGCCGCCTGCTGGCCGCCCACCTGGACCGCCTGGTGGAGGCCGGGGTCAAGGCGGTGAACATCAGCCTGGACACCCTCCAGCCCCAACGCTACGGCCTGATCACCGGTCTGGGCCTGGAGGAGGGCCTCAAGGCCTTTGCCGCGGTCTGGGAGGGCATCCAGGCCGCCCTGGCCCGGCCCGGCCTGACCGTCAAGCTCAACCTGGTGCTGCTCAACGGCCTGAACCACGACGAGCTGGCGGACTTCGCCCGCCTGACCCTGGAGCTGCCCCTGGCGGTGCGCTTCATCGAGTACATGCCGGTGGGCGCGGCCAAGGCCTTCGCCCCGGAGCGCTTCCTCTCCGCCGAGCAGGCCCTGGCCTCCCTGGCCGGCCTGGGGGAATTGGCGGAGCTGCCCCGCCAACCGGGCGACGGTCCGGCCCGGCGCTTCCGCCTGCCCGGCGCGGCCGGCGAGCTGGGGGTGATCCACGCCCTGTCCAACCACTTCTGCGCCACCTGCAACCGCCTGCGCCTGAGCGCCGAGGGCCGCCTGGTGCCCTGCCTGTTCTCGGCCCAGAGCCTGGACCTCAAGCCCATCCTGCGCGGCGGGGGCGACGACGAGGCCCTGGCCCAGGCCCTCCTGGCCGCCGCGGCCCTGAAACCCCGCCATCACCAGCAGACCCAGGCCCTGGCGGTGCCCTCGGGCTGCGCCATGAGCCGCCTGGGCGGCTGAAAGACCCCCCTAGTTCCGAAACCCGGTCGGCCTTATCATGGGAGCCGGACCCGATCCGCGGGGATCGGCGATAATAGCTGCATTGTAGCCGAATCCAGTTGAAGCGAAGCCCGCCGATAGGCTAACATCAACCCACCCAGGCCCCGGAGGCGGCCCAAAGGCCATGAGCCTGTACATCTTTCAGAAAATCGCCGAGGAGCGCATCCGCGAGGCCCAGGAGCGGGGCGAGCTGGACAACCTGCCCGGCGCGGGCCAGCCCCAGACTTTCGAGGACGACGGCAACCTGCCCCCCGAGTTGCGCATCGCCTACAAGGTCCTCAAGAACGCCGGCTTCACCCCGCCCGAACTGGACCTGCGCCAGCAGATCTTCCAGGCGGAGGAGCTCCTGGACCAGGCCCCGGACGAGAAGAGCCGCTACCAGGCGCTGAAGCGGCTCAACTTCCTGACCATGAAGCTTTCGGCCCTGCGGCCCCAATCGGCGCTCCTGGACGAGCACCAATACGCCAGCCGGGTGCTGGATCGCCTGGACAAGAAGAAGCGCTGAACCGTCACCTGCCCAGACCGCGCGCATTCCCGCCCCCCGGGCGGACGATTGCTGGACCCCGAAGACCAAAGCCATAGCCGGAAGGCCCACTTCGCCTGGTCCCGTGGCGAGCGCGCGCACCTATGTCTGGGGAGGAACGGTTGCGGCCATGGAGATGAAACGCGATTATTACGAGGACTTGCGCCTGCTGGACAGCCCGGCGCAGGTTTTCTGGCTGCTCCTGCTGCTGGCCGGTCTGACGGCGCTGCCCTTTTTCGCCAGCAATTATCTGCTCTACACCATCAACCTGATGGCCATCCACGTCATCGTGGCCCTGGGCCTGAACCTTTTGATCGGCTACACCGGCCAGATCAGCCTGGGCCACGCCGGGTTCTTCGCCATCGGGGCCTACGCCACCCTGGGCCTGATGACCCTGGCCGGGCTGCCCTTCTGGCTGGCCCTGCCCCTGGCCGGGCTGATCAGCGCGGGTTTCGGCTTCCTGCTGGGCCTGCCCGCCCTGCGCCTGGAGGGGCCCTACCTGGCCATCGCCACCCTGGGCTTCGGCCTGACCATCACCCAGATCCTGGGCCGTCTGGAGGCCTTTGGCGGGCACATGGGCCTCCAGGCCCCGCCGCTGACCGTCTTCGGCCTGGCCATCGACAGCGACGCCGGCCGCTACGCCCTGATCATGCCCATCTGCCTGGTCCTGGCCTGGGGCCTGCGCAACCTCATCCGCACCCGGGTGGGCCGGGCCTTCGTGGCCATCCGCGACAGCGACATCGCCGCCAGTTGCATCGGCATCAACCTCACCTATTACAAGACCCTGGCCTTCGCGGTCAGCGCTTTCTACACCGGGGTCGGCGGCGGGTTGATGGCCTTCGTGCTGGGCTTCATCGCCCCCCACACCTTCAACGTCATGATCAGCATCCTGTTTCTGGCCATGGTGGTGGTGGGCGGCCTGGGCTCCATCCTGGGCGCGGTGCTGGGCGCGATCCTGATTTCCTACCTCCAGATCGAGCTGTCCCGCATCGGCGACCTGCCCCTGCTGGGGCCGCTGCTCACCGAGATCAGCACCCGGTTCTTCACCGAGAGCGGCCTGCCCAACGTCCAGTACGTGGTCTTCGGCCTGATCATGGTGCTGATCATCATCTTCGAGCCCCTGGGGCTCTACGGCATCTGGATCCGGACCAAGCTCTACTGGCGCACCTGGCCGTTCTAAGACAGGTGTGCAGCAGGAGTCTAGCTATGAATCTGGATGAATTTTATTTTGAGATAAAAAGTATGATTCGGTCAATAAATGAAGCCTACTGTGAGCAGCGCAGACTATGTACCAGTAATAGAATTAAACGTGGAAGGATTCCATCGTGCTCCGCAATTTATGAAAATAAATTTGCCGAACTTCTGGCAAATTTCTTCCCCAACAATTATTTTATACTTGTCGATACTCCTCTCGGATTCAATGAGGATGATGAACCAAGACGAACGGTAAAATATCCAGACATCTGCATAGTAAAAGGAATTAGCCCTAGGCCAGCAATAATCGCGATTTTGGAGCTTACAATTGATTTGGGCTGGCTTAACACGAAAGACTGGCTTGAGAACTATAAAGGCAAGCAGGACGCAATACGAAGGGGCCGAGAATTCACATATTCTATAATAGCTGCAGAGGATGATATAACATTTGAAAAAAAGCTCGCAGAAAAGCACCAGGCAGATGTTATCAATAATGTGCGGTTTTATAAGGTCTTGTTGAGCGGGGTTAATCATAACAATAGATTGGAAGGTCATCAGCGTGCCCTCGGTGATAATTTTTCCTGCATTATGAGAAATCATCACCCGAGGGCAGGGCAAATAACTCCTGAAACTATGCAAGATATTTGCACGGAAAACCAAGATGATTGGGACCGGCTTTATCGCTTCCTCAACGCACAGATAAGTGATGGGTAGGTTCTGCCATGTTCTTCCAGCTGATCGTCTCCGGCATCGCCATCGGCGCCACCTACGCCCTGATGGCCCTGGCCATGGTCATCATCTACAAGACCAGCGAGGTGCTCAACTTCGCCCAGGGCGACATGGCCATGCTCAGCGCCTTCGTGGCCTTCACCCTCCTGACCGAGAACAACCTGGGCTTCCCGGCCGCCTTTGCCGGGGCCCTGGCCTTCGCCTTCGCCCTGGGGGCCTTCCTGGAGTTCGCCTTCCTGCGCCGGGCCAAGGAGCCCAACGTCCTGGGCCTGATCATCATCACCCTGGGCCTGGAAATGATCCTCTACGGCCTGGCCTCCTGGAAGTGGGGCAGCGACCAGAAGGACTTCCCCTTCCCGGTCAGCGACTTCGACACCCATGAACTGGGGACGGTGGTGGTCAGCGACCTCAACCTGGTCACCCTGGCGGTGGCCCTGTCCCTGATGCTGCTGCTCTTCGTCTTCTTCCGCTACACCAAGGCCGGGGTGGCCATGAAGGCCACCCAGCAGAACGAGGTGGCCGCCCGCCTGATGGGCATCCGGGTCAACCGCATCCTGATGCTGACCTGGGGCATCAGTTCGGTGGTGGGGGCGGCGGCGGCCTTCATGATCGCCCCGGTGGACACCCTGGACCCCAACCTGATGTGGACTCCCCAGCTCAAGGGCTTTTCCGCGGCGGTGCTGGGGGGCATGACCAGCCTGGTGGGGGCGGTGGGCGGCGGGTTTTTGCTGGGCATCATCGAGAACCTCTTCGGCGGCTATGTCTCGGTGGAGTTCAAGAGCGTGGTGGCCTTCGCGGTGATCGTGGTGGTCCTCTGCCTGCGGCCCAGCGGGCTTTTCGCGCGGCACTACGTGCGCAAGGTCTGACCCTGACTCTCGACTGGCGACCAACCCCCGGCGCCCGGGGGGCAACCCATAGGAGGAAAAGGAGGCTGGCATGCGTAAAGGCTTGATTCTGGCCCTGTCCTTGGCCCTGACCCTGGCCCTGGCCGGCGTGGGCGTGGCGGCCCCGGTGCGCGGGGTGAGCGACACCACCATCAAGATCGGCCAGTGGGGCCCCCAGACCGGACCGGCCGCCCTCTGGGGCAGCGTGGCCCGGGGCACGGGCTGCTATTTCGAGCTGCTCAACGCCGAGGGCGGCGTCAACGGCCGCAAGATCGAGTATTTCCTGCGCGATGACGGCTACCAGCCCAACCGCACCAAGGCCGTGGTCAAGGAACTGTTGGAGAACGTCGGCGTCTTCGGCTTCGCCTCCGGGGTGGGCACCAGCCCCGGCATGGCGGTGATGCCCGACATGATCGCCAACGAGGTGCCCTGGGTGGGCACCGCCACCGGCAGCACCCATTGGGCCTTCCCGCCCAAGAAGACCATCTTCGCCGTCTACCCCAACTATCCCGACGAGGCGGCCATCCTCACCAACTACATCCTCTTCACCCTTAAGAAGGAAAAGATCGCCTTCATCTACCAGAACGACGACTACGGCAAGGGCGGCCTGGATGGCGCGCAAGCCGAGATCAAGGCCCACGGCAAGTCCCTGGTGGCCGAGATCCCGGTGGAGGTGACCGACACCGACCTGGCCAGCCACGTGATGAAGCTCAAGCAGGCCGGAGCCGAGGCGGTGATCATGTGGGTGCTGCCCAAGCACGCCGCCATCCTCCTGGGCACCTCGGCCAAGCTGGGCTTCAAGCCCCAGTGGGTGGCCTGCTCCACCCTCTCCGACGCCCCCCTCATGCACAAGATCACCAAGGGCCTCTGGAACGGCGTGATCTTCGGCAACTTCGCCGAACTGCCCGACTCCACCAGCCCCCTGATGGTCAAATACAAGGCCGCCTTCGACAAGTTCGCCGACAAGAAGAGCGACCACTGGGGGGTGTTCTTCTACGCCGGCTTCGGCTTTGTCGAGCCCATGGTCGAGGGCATCAAGCGGGCCGGCAAGGACCTGACCGTGGACAGCTTCGTCAAGGCCATGGAGACCCTCAAGGACTTCAAGGGCATCATGGGCCGCGTCACCTACGCTCCCGGCGAACGCCAGGGCATGCGCGAGGTCTTCATCGGCCGCTGCGGCGAGGCCGAGGTGACCACCCCCGACGGCAAGCAGGAAAAGATGGGCCAGGCCGTGCGCCTGTCGGACTGGATCGCGGTGAAGTAGGCAGAACCGGGGGGACCCTTTCTTGAAAGAAAGAGTCCCCCCGGACCCCCTCCCAAAGAACTTTGGCGGGTTGGCGGCTTCGCCAACCCAGGTTAACGGGCAAGGCCGCGACAGCGAACAACTTCGCCCTTTTAGGAGGGGGCCTGGGGGAACCCTTTTGGGGCCCCAAAAGGGTTCCCCCAGAAAACAGGCATCACCAGCCATGTCCTTCTTCGCGGTGAATGATTTGACCATGGTGTTCGGGGGTTTGGTGGCCCTGAACGGGGTGTCGCTGGCGGTGGAGCGGGGTTCGATCACGGCGGTGATCGGCCCCAACGGCGCGGGCAAGACCACCTTGTTCAACTGCGTTTTCGGCCTTTACAAGCCCACCTCCGGCGAGGTGACCTTCAAGGGCCAGCGCATCAGCGGCCTGAAGCCCCACCAGATCGCCCACCAGGGCCTGGGCCGCACCTTCCAGAACATCGAGCTGTTCAGCAAGATGACCACCCTGGACAACCTCCTGCTGGGCCGTCACCGCCACATGAAGACCGGGGTGCTGGGCGGCGCGACCTTCTGGCGGCGGGGTTCGGCCGCCGCGGCCGAGGAGATCGCCCACCGCCAGAAGGTGGAGGAGATCATCGACTTCCTGGATCTGCAATCGGCCCGCGACCGCTACGTGGGCGGGTTGCCCTACGGCATCCAGAAGAAGGTGGAGCTGGGCCGGGCCCTGTGCCTGGAGCCGGAGCTGCTGCTCCTGGACGAGCCGGTGGCGGGCATGAACCTGGAGGAGAAGCAGGACCTGATGGTCTGGCTCCAGGACATCCAGGAGGTCTATGGCATCACCATCATCATCATCGAGCACGACATGCGCCTGGTGATGGAGGTCAGCGACCAGGTGCTGGTGCTCAACTTCGGCCAGGCCATCGCCTGCGGCGCGCCGGAGATGGTGCAGAACCACCCCGAGGTGCTCAAGGCCTACCTGGGCGAGCAGGACGGCCTGGGACTGGCGGCGGCCCATGCTTGAGGTGCGCAACATCGAGACCCTCTACGGCCTGGTGATGGCCCTGCGCGGGGTCAGCCTGCAACTGGCCGAGGGCCGGATCACCGCGGTGCTGGGGGCCAACGGGGCTGGCAAGTCCACCCTGATCAAGACCATCATGGGCCTGATCGAGGACCAGCCCGACAAGGGCGCCATCTGGCTGGACGACAAGCGCATCGACCACCGGGACACCGAGGAGATCGTGCGCCTGGGCCTGGCCTTCGTGCCCGAGGGACGCCAGGTCTTCGCCGAGCTGACGGTGCAGGAGAACCTGGCCATGGGGGCCTACACCCGGCGCGGGGCGGCGGTGCGCGCCGACCTGGAGCGGGTCTACGGCCTTTTTCCTCGCCTCCTGGAGCGCCAGCGCCAGTTGGCCGGCACCCTCTCCGGCGGCGAGCAGCAGATGCTGGCCATTGGCCGCGCCCTGATGATGCGGCCCCGCATCCTGTTCCTGGACGAGCCCAGCCTGGGCCTCAGCCCGCTGCTGGTGCGCGAGATCTTCGCCACCATCGCCCGGGTCAACGCCGAGGACCAGACCACCATCCTCCTGGTGGAGCAGAACGCCAACATGGCGCTGTCGGTCTGCCACCAGGGCTATGTCATGGAAAACGGCCGCTTCGTCCTGGCCGGCAGCGCCGCGGAACTGGCCAACGACCCCGACGTGCGCGAGTTCTACCTCGGCATCCAGAGCGAGGTCTCGGTCAAGGGCTACCAACGCTACAAACGCAAGAAGCGCTGGCGATAGGAGAGAAGAGGGGAGGGGGAGGCAAGAGTTTTGTGGGGCAACCCTTTTGGGGGAAAAGGGTTTCCCCGCGCCCCTTCGCCAAAACTTTTGCCAGAAATCGCGGGGCGCGATTTCTCCCCGGGCGAGGCGGGGGCAAGGGGACAATGGGCTGACCTTGCTGTATATTCCCTCGTCAAGCCAGTAGACATTCCGACCACGAGGGACCCATGGACCAGCACGACGACCAGTTGCAGCCGGAAGGCCGGGACGCCGAGGAGATCGGCCTGTCCGACGCCTTCCTGACCCACGGCTTCACCCCCGCCAATCTGGGCGTCCTGCCCAAGCCCGACGCCTATGGCGAGACCCCGCGTCAGGGCGGCTGCGACGACGTGATCGAGCTCTACGCCTACGTGCGCGACGGCGTGATCAGCGACATCCGCTACATGACCAGCGGCTGCCTGCACACCGTGGCCTGCGGCAGCGCCCTGACCACTCTGCTCAAGGGCCGCGCCATCAGCGAGGCCATCGGGCTGACCCCGGAGGACGTCTCGGCCGAGCTGGGCGGGCTGGACCCGGCCCACTTCCACTGCGCCGAGCTGGCGGTGGCCACCTGGCGCATGGCCCTGGCCGACTACCGCGCCAAGGAACGCTCGCCCTGGACCAAGCTCTACCAGCGCCGCTAGGCGCGCCGCCGACCCCCGGCCGGCCGGGCCAGGCCCGGACCGCGCTTGCGGGGCCGCCGGGATTGGTGGTAACCTTCCCGCGCCAAGAAAATCCGGCCTAATCGAGAACTTTGGCCGCCACGGTCGGGAGCCGAGCCATGCCGAATCAAGATCAAGCCCCGCGGGTGCGCACCCGCTTCCCCCCCTCGCCCACCGGGGCCCTGCACCTGGGGGGCGCCCGCACCGCCCTGTTCAACTGGCTGTTCGCCCGTCACCACGGCGGCGAGTTCGTCTTCCGCCTGGAGGACACCGACCGCGAGCGCTCCAGGGACGAGCACGTGGACTCCATCATGGGGGCCATGGACTGGCTGGGCCTGGACTGGGACCAGGGGCCGTTCTACCAGAGCCAGCGCTTTGACCGCTATCGCCAGGCCATCCAGCAGATGCTGGACAGTGGCCGGGCCTACTGGTGCCACTGCCCGCCCGAGCGCCTGGACCAGGTGCGGCAAGAGGCCCTGGCCAAGGGCGGCAAGCCCATGTACGACGGCCACTGCCGCGAACTGGGCCTGGGGCCGGCCCCGGGCGCGGTGGTGCGCTTCCGGGGGCCAAACAGCGGCGACACCGCCTGGAAGGATCTGATCAAGGGTCCGATAAGCTTCGCCAATTCCGAGCTGGACGACCTGGTGATCCTGCGCTCCGACGGCTCGCCCACCTATCACCTGGCGGTGGTGGTGGACGACGTGGACATGGGCATCAGCCATGTCATCCGGGGCGACGACCACGTCAGCAACACCCCGCGCCAGATCCTGCTCTACCAGGCCCTGGACAGCCCGGTGCCCCAGTTCGGCCACGTGCCCATGATCCTGGGGCCGGACAAGACCAAGCTCAGCAAGCGCCACGGGGCCACCGCGGTGGTGGATTACCGCGAGCTGGGCTACCTGCCCGAGGCCATGCTCAACTGCCTGGCCCGCCTGGGCTGGAGCCACGGCGACCAGGAGATCTTCAGCCGCCAGGAGCTGGTGGAGCTGTTCAACCTGGAGGCCGTGGGGCGCGGCGCGGCGGTTTTCGATGTCGACAAGCTCAACCACCTCAACGCCCACTGGCTGCAACAGGCCGACCCCCAGCGCCTGGCCGACCTGCTGCCCCCCTTCCTGGCCGCCCGGGGGGTGAACGCCTTTGACCGCGCGACCCTGGTCAAGGCCATCCCCGAGATCCGGCCCCGCACCAAGACCCTGGTGGAGCTGGCGGACTGGGCCGAGCCCTACCTGGTGGAGGCCCCGGCCATCGACCCCAAGGCCGGGGCCAAGTTCCTGGTGTCGGCCAACCGGCCGGTGCTGGAGCGGGTGCGGGGGCTGGTGGCCGAGCTGGGGGTGGAGGCCCCCGAGGCCATGGAGGAGGCCTTCCGCCAACTGGCCGAGGAACTGGGGGTGAAGCTGGGCGGGGTGGCCCAGCCGGTGCGGGTGGCCCTGGTGGGCCGCACCGCCAGCCCCGGCATCTTCGAGGTGCTGGCCATCCTGGGCCGCGAGCGCAGTCTGGCCCGCCTGGATCGCGCCCTAAGCGCGATCCAGGGCTGACAGAACCAAATTTGCCCTTGACGGCCGGCGGATCATCCGATAATACAAGGCCGTAGCTGCTGGGGGATCGTCTAACGGCAGGACTGCAGACTCTGGATCTGCCTATCAAGGTTCGAATCCTTGTCCCCCAGCCAAATACATATGGCAGTTATGCCGCGGTCCCATCGTCTAGCGGTCTAGGATATCGGCCTCTCACGCCGGAGACACGGGTTCGAGTCCCGTTGGGACTGCCAGTTTTAGCCAGGGATCAGGTCCTCGGACCTGATCCCTGGCGGTGTTTTTCGTGCCGGGCGGGGCTTCGTCCCCCGGGCTCCCTCGCCAGGCCTCTCCCAGGGCTGGCGCGGGGGGCCGGGCTGGCTTGACACGCCAGAAAGTTAGAGGTATTTAACAATTGACCCGCCAGGCATTGGGGCTGGCGGGGAAGTCATGGTTGCCGCCGCCCGCGGGCGGTGTTTTTCAGGCCCTTGTATTGATAAATGGACTCAATAGCTTTAAGCGGCGGTTCAGAGGCCAGTCACCAGGGTTTCCAAGCCGATAGGGGAGACATCATGGACCAGCTCGGCCCTGACGCGGCGGCCCTGGCGCGGCGGGAAACAAGTCCGCCGGGCCGCTTCCGCCTGCACGATCCCAGCGGAGCCCTGTACCTGTCCCTCGGCGACCCACCGCCCGGTCCGGGGTCGGGGCGGGTCCTGTCCCTGGCGGTGCGCCCGGGCGTCAGGCTGAACATGGCGGTCTTCAATTTCGCCCAGGCGCTGGAATTCACCTTCGAGATCGATGACCAAGACCTGCATTTCTCCTTCTGCACCGCCGGGTTGTCCTCGACCGAGGTGCAATTGGCGCGGCGGCGGCTGTGCGGTCTGGCCCAGGCCCCCACCAACCTGACCGTCTCCTGTCTGGGCCAGGCCCGGGGGGTGTGGCGGCCGCGGGAGGGCGTCTGCCGCCTGATGACCCTGAGCGTCAGTCGGGAAGGCTTCGAGGCGATCCGGCGGGAATGCCATCTCCACTGCCCACTGCCGGGAAGGGACGGGCGAAGGGGGCCGTTTTTTGTCTGCGCGCCGGCCAGTCCAGCCATCAAGGTCGCGGCCCGGGGCCTGGAGCAGGCCCTGCTGGGCCGGCCGGCGGTCGGTCTGCTCCTGCAATGCAAGGCCCTGGAATTATTGATTCTGTCTATCATGCAGCTCTGCGGCCGGCCGCCAGACGAAGAGCGCGAGCCAATACCCCTCTCCCGCCGGGACGTGGACAACCTGCATCACGCCCGCGACATCCTCTTAGCCGACCTGGCCGACCCGCCTTCCCTGCCCCAACTGGCCCGCCGCTCGGGGGTCAACGAGTTCAAGCTGAAGCGCGGCTTCCGCCAACTGTTCGGGGTCACCCCCTACGCCTGCCTGCGCGACGCCCGCCTGGAGCGGGCCCGACGCCTGCTGGAGGCGGACGGGGCCAGCGTTTGCGAGGCCTGCCTGGCGGTGGGTTATTCCAACCAAGGCCACTTCATCGGCCTGTTCAAACAGCGTTTCGGCCTCACCCCCGGGGACCTGCGCCAGTGCGCGGCGCGCTCCCTGGCCCGGGGTTGACCAGGCCGGAGCCGGGGGCGGTCCCGGAGAGCGCTGGCCGCGCCGCCGATTCCCGCGTTCAAGCCTTGACGGCCACGGGGTCGTCCAGCGCGCGCGGCTGGAAAAAGCGCCAGACCAGGCCCGCCGCTCCCAAGGCCAGGCCCGCGCAGAGCAGATAGAGGGAGACATAGCCCACGGCCTGGGCCACCAGGCCGCTCAAACCCACCAGCAGACCGCCCCCCAGCATGGAGACGGCGATTTGCAGACTGTAGTCGGAGCCCTCGTGGCCGGGCCGGGTGAAATCCATGGCCACCGTGCCGATGGCGGTCATGACCAGACTGAAGCCCACGCCGGGAAGGCCCAGGCCAAACACCAGATAGGCTGAATCCACCTTTCCCAGGGTCAGGGGCAGCAGGCCCAGGGCGGCCAGGGCGTTGACCAGGCAGCCCAGGATCAGGGCCGGCCGGCGTCCCCGCCTGGCGATGAGCCAACCCCCGGCCGCCGCCCCGGCCAATCCCACCCCCACCCCGTAGACGCCGGTGAGCAGGCCGATCAGGGAGGGAGCGAAGCCCAGGTCGGTCAACAGGGGGTTGATCATCATCATACAGGGCATGCTGCCGGCGTTGGCCGCCAACATCAGCCAGGTCCAGCGGACGGCGCCGTCCTGGCGGAAAAAACGCAGCATCCCCCGGAAGCCGCCGGCGCCGGCGGCCGGAGCGGGCGCCCCGGCCAGGCCGCCGGCTCCGCCCAGCCGGACCAGCAGGAGCAGCGGCAACAGCAGGGCCGCGGCCATGCCGATCATCACCGCGGACCAGCCCCAATATTGGTAGACCACCAACCCCACCCCGGAGCCCAGGACCACGCCCAGCAGGTTGCCGCCGGTCTGGACCGCGTTGCCCGGCCCCCGCTCCCCCGGGGTCAGGAGCCGGACCGCCATGGCGTCGGTGACGATGTCCTGGGTGGCGGCCAGCAGCGCCGACAAGGCCATCAGGCCCACCACCAAGGGCAACTGGGTCGTGAAGTCCAGGGCGGCCTGACCCAGGGTGAGCAGGCAGAACAGGGCCTCCAGAAGCACGATGCCCTGGACATGCCGGCCGCCCGGACCCACCACCCGGTCCACCAGCGGAGCCCAGAGGAACTTGAGCATCCAGGGCAGGCTGACGGCCTGCAGGTAGCCGATGGTGGCCAGGCTGAAGCCGTGGTCGCGCAGGATGACGGAAAAGACATTGGCGAAGAAGTGCCCGGGCAGGGTTTGCGCGATGTAAAGACCAGACAGAACGGCGTATTTGTCGATGGAGCGCATCTCGACCACCGATGGCTAGGCCGGGTTCGCCGGTTTGCTGGCCACCGCGATCTGGTTGAGCAGGCCCGGGGAGGAGAACCGGATTTCGGCGAATCCGGACTGGCGCAGCAGATCCACCAACTCCCGGTCGCTGTACAGGCGCAGGGAGAACACGGCCCACAGCAACCGGTTGAGCCAGGACTTGCGGGCGGTGGCGATGACGATCCGCCCGCCGGGGCGCAGCACCCGGTGCAACTCGGCCAGGGCGGCCCGGGGTTGCTCCACGAAAAACCACATCCCGGTGTTGGCGGTGCAGGTGAAACTCTCGTCCGGCCAGGGCAGGCTCTCGGCCCGGCCCTCCACGATCTCCACCCGCCCCTGTTCCAGCGCCCGCCGATTGGTCTGGCGGGCCAGGGCCACCATCTCCGGGCTGTGGTCGAGGGCCGCCGCGCGCGCGGCCCGCGCCAGGACCAGGTCCAAGAAGTAGCCGCCTCCGCAGCCTATCTCCAGGTAGATGTCATCCGCCTGGGGCTGGAGCTCGGCCAGGGCCAGCGCGAACAACCTCATGTGCGACCTGGGCGCGCGGTAGTGGCGCCGGGCCCATGGGCCATGGGGCCGGCGGGCGGTCGCGTCGGTGAAACCGGTCAAACTTCTGCCCATGTTCACTCCTTGTTGGCGCCCTGGCCGGCGGGAGTCGCCGGCCGGCCAGGGGCGGCTAGAATTCCAGGACCAGGCTCACCCCGAAGGTGAGGGGGTCGCCCGCCCGGCCATACCACTGCTCGCTCATCTGGAAGGCCCGGGTGGCGTAGGTCTCGTCGAAAAGGTTGCGCGCGAAGACATAGGCCTTCAGATGCTCCAGCTCATAGCCCAGCCTGGCGTTGACGATCTGGTAGGCGGATTGCTGACGGCTGTTGGCCGCGTCCCAGTGGAGGGGGCCGATGCCCAGGTATTCGGCGCTGACGAAGTAGCCCTTCAGGAAGCGGTAGACGCCGCCCAGACGGTAGGTGTACTCGGGCACGTTGGGCACGTGGTTGCCGGCATAGTCGGCCCCGCCTTGGGAGAACTCGTCGAAGGTGGACTCGACGCAGCCAAAGTTGGCGAACAGTTCCAAGGCCTTGAGCGGACGCAGCCGGGCCTCGGCCTCCAGGCCCTGGCTGGTGGCCGAGGCGGCGTTGACGATGGTGAAGTCGGGGTAGTCCGGCTGCTCGACCTGGAGGTCGCGCCAGTCGCTGTAAAAGGCGGCCAGGTTGAGGGTCAGCCGGCGCTGGAGCCACTCGGTCTTGACCCCCGCCTCGTAGTTCCAGGCGAACTCGGAATCATAGGGCGCGCCGGCCGCGGCCTTGAGGTTGAAGCCGCCGCTCTTGAAGCCCCGGGCCAGGCTGAGGTAGGGCATGAAGCCCTGGGCCAGGCGCAGGGAGACGGCCAGCTTGGGCAGCCAGGCGTCGAAGACATGGTCGTTGGCGCCGGAGAGGTTGGGCACCCCGAAGGCTCCGCCCGACCAGGCATAGTCGAAGTCCTTGCTCTCGCGGTCATAACGCAGGCCGGCGGTCACCTCCAGGAAGTCGAGGAAGGTGTAGCTGGCCTGGCCGAACAGGGCGCTTCCCAGGGTGGTGGTGTCTCCCCGCTGGCGCAGGAAGCCGGTCATGCCGGACATGGGGCGCAACTCGGTGGTGTAGTCCAGGTCGTCGGTCTCGTGGTAGGCGAAGGCGCCGGCCAGCCATTGCAGGGGGGAATGCGGCCGGTCGGACACCAGGCGCAACTCCTCGCTCACGGTCTGAGAGTCCTTCTTGAGCTTCAGGCGCATGAGGTCGTAGGAGGTGAAATCGATATCCTGGTAGGAGAAGGCGTCCTCGTCGCGCCAGGCGGTGATGGAGAGCAGTTTCAAGGCCCCCAGGCGCTGTTGCGCCCGCAGGGAGGAGCCCAGGGAGCGCTTCCTGGCCTCGCCGGCAAAGTCCAGCGACACCTGGTGGGGGTCCCTTTCCACCTGGTCCAGGAGGGCGAACTCGGCGTTGTTGCTGTCATAGTCCTGGGTGTCGGTCACCCAGGACAGGTCCAGGTCGGGATTGGGCAGCCAGCGCAGGGCCAGGCGGCCATCCAGGTTGCGCCGCTGGTCCACGTCGCTGGAACCGTCGGCGCGGTTGTGGAAATAGCCGTCGCTGGTCTCGTAGCGTCCGGCCGCGCGCAGGAACAGCTTGTCCTCCACCAGCGCGCCGCCGGCGGCGAAGTCCACCCGCTGGGTGTTGTAGTCGCCCAGCTCCAGGGCGGCCTTGCCCTGCCAGTAGTTCTCGGCCTGGCGGGTGATGATGTTGATCAGGCCGGCCTCGGTGTTGCGCCCGAACATGGCGCCCTGGGGGCCGCGCAGCACCTCGATGCGCTCCACGTCCACCAGGTTCAGGGAAAGCCCGGGATAATGGACATCATCCACCAGCAGGCTGAGCACCGGGCTGCCGGTCATGAAGGAGCTCAGGCCGCGCATGCTCACCGGGGTGCCGAACATGGCCTGGGGTCCCATGGTCACCAGGTGCAGGTTGGGCACCAGGTCGAACAGGCGTTCGCTGCGCTCCAGGCCCAGGTCCTCGATTTCGCCCTCGCTGAAGACCGAGACGCTGACCGGCAGCTCCTGGACGGGTCGTCCCAGTTTCTCGCCGGTGACCACCAGCTCCTCCAGGGTGATGGCTGCGCCGCCAGGGTCCGGGCTGGCCGGGGCGGTCGGGTCGGCCGCGGCTGGCGCGGGGCCGGGAGCCAGCAGAACCAGCGCCAGCCCCAGCAGGGCCGTGATCCGTGCTTGCATGAGGTTTCTCCCTTGGCTGTCGCCCAGCCTCGGCCGGGCGGTTGGCGGACAGGCGCGCGGCGATGCCGTCGCTTGGCCGAAGCATAGGCAAGGCCGGGCGCGCGGTCTGCTCAAGGCGGGAGTCTGTTTGTCGCGGGAGGGAGAAACTGGCCGGGAGTCGGGCGGTCGGGCGGCGGGCGGGGCTTGGCCGGCCCTGGCCGGCCCTGGCCGCCGTCCTCAGACGCGGGGGGCGTGGCGGCCCTGGGGGCCGGCGACGCGCTCCAGGGGCAACTCGAAGCTGAAGGTCATGCCCGCGCCTGGATTGAGCTGGGCCGTGATCCGGCCGCCGTGGGCCTCCACGATGCGCTTGCACAGGGTCAGGCCCAGGCCGGTGCCGCCGGTGCGGCGCGAGCGGCAGCGGTCCCCCCGGAAGAAGGGCTCGAACAGGCGCGCCAGGTCCTCGGGCGTGACGCCCTCGCCAAAGTCGGTCACCGCCACCCGCAACTGCCCATGCCTGACCAGGGCCTCCAGGATCACCGGCTGGCCGGGGCGGTTGTATTTGGCCGCGTTGTCCAGCAGGTTGTCGCAGGCCCGGTCCAGCAGGGAGGGGTCCACGGCGGCCACGGGCAGGTTGGGGGAGAGGTTGGTCTCCAGGGGCTGCTGGGGATAATGCCGCAGGAAGCGGGCGGCCGTTTCGGCAAAGAAAAACGCCAGGTTGATCTCCAGGGGCTTGAGGGGCAGCCGGGCCTCTCCCCTGACCGAAAGGTCCAGGCGGGAGCTGATCAGGACGTTGTCCACCAGGAGCTCCAGCTCGGTCAGGTCCGCGCCGATCGCCTGCAGGCGTTGCAGGGTCTGGGGGGCGTCGCCGGGCGCGTCCTCCAGCAGCTCCAGGGCCACCCGCAGCCGGGCCAGGGGAGTGCGTATCTCGTGGGAGATATTGGCGAACAGCTCCTTCTCGGTGCGGATGCGCTCCTCCAGGCGGCCGGCCATCTCATCCACCGCCCGGGCCAGGTCCCCCACCTCGTCGCAGCGGGAGATGCCGCTGCGCGCCGAGAGATCGCCCTGGGCCAGGGCCCCGGAGACGGCCATCAGGCGCTCCAGGGGCGCGGCCAGGGCCCGGGCCAGGAACCAGGAGACCAGCACCAGCAGCAGCAGCACCGCCGTCAGGTGGGGCAGCAGGTTGACCAGGCCGAATTCCACCATGCTGGTCAGTAGATAGGGTCCGTCCGCGCCGGCCAGGGGCACGGCGTGGACCCAGACGCCGCCGTGGGCCTGGATGGGGCGCCAGCCGCCGAGCTGGCGCAGGTCCTTGGCCTCCAGGGGCTCCGGCGGGTTGTCGCCGGCGCTGGCCAGGAGCCGTCCATCCTGGGCGTAGATCGCGGCCGGCTGTTCCAGGGCCGCGGCGATCCTCCCCAGTTCCTCCCGCAGTTGCCGAGGGTTGCCCAGGTGCGGCCCCAGCGCCAGGTTCAACACCTGGTGCAGGCGTTTGGACTTGCCGTGCATCACCGTCTCGGGCTGGAGCAGCACGGTGGTCAGGACCAGGGCCCCGGCCGCCAGGCCCACCAGGAGCAGGCCCATGATGAAGATCTTCCAGAACAGGCGCTTGGGCCCGATCATGCTTGGCTCCGGGTCAGGTATTGATAACCCACCCCGCGCACGGTGCGGATGCGCTGGGGATCGCGGGGATTGTCGCCCAGCTTGGCCCGCAGGCGGGAGATGTGTACGTCGATGGAGCGGTCGAAGGCGTTGTCGGCGCTGCCCCGGGCCAGCTCCATCAGGCGCTCGCGCGAGAGCACCTGGCCGGCGCGTTCGGCCAGGGCCTGCAACAGGGCGAACTCGTAGCTGGTCAGATCCAGGGGCGTCTGGCCCAGGTGGGCCGTCATCCGGCCCGGGTCCAGGGTCAGGTCCTCCACCCGCAGATGCCCGGCCCGAGGGCCGGCCTGGCCGCGATGGCGACGCACGGCGGCGCGCACCCGGGCCAAGAGCTCGCGGGGCGAGAAGGGCTTGGGCAGGTAGTCGTCGGCCCCGATCTCCAGGCCCAGCACCCGGTCAGCCTCCTCGCCCCGGGCGGTGACGATCAGGATCGGCACGTCGGAATGTTCGCGCAATCGCTGACAAATCGTGATGCCATCCCGGTCGGGCAGCATCAGGTCCAACAGCACCGCGTCAAAGGCCTGGCCCAGGGCCAGGCGCAGGCCCCGCTCGCCGCTGGACTCCAGGGCCACCTCGATCTGGTTGGCCTCCAGGTACTCGCGGGTCAGTTGGGCCAGGCGCAGGTCGTCCTCGATCAGGAGGAGCTTGAGCGGCGGCTCGTTGGTCATGGCAGGGTCCCCCGGGTGGTCTGACGAGGCAGTCGGCGGGCGTTGGCCGGTTCTAAGAGGCATGATAGCGGCTTTCACCGTCCCTGCAAACGCGGGGGGACCTTGAATGCCGCCGGAGACCGTGCTGGCCAAGGGTTTGCAGTCTCCGGCGGCGAGGGAAGAGGGCGCCGGGGAGACGAACTCAGGCCTGGGCGCTGGCCGCCCGGGCGTCGGGGAGGAGAGTGACGGATTTGCGGCCAAAACCCTCCGCGGCATAGGCCGTGATGTCGATGCCGAAGTGCAGGTAGAGGCCCGAAGCGTCGGACAGGGGAATCCAGTAGGAATCCATGACCTTGTCCACTTGGGGGATGTAGTTCACCGCGCGCTTGCACACCCCCTCGCGCAGGGCCTGGTCGGCCAGGCAACCCTTGTGCATGGCCTGCTCGCCCCGGTCGCTGCAACGGGTGCCGGGTTCGCAGCCCATGGCCTGGGCGGCGCGGTTGCGGTCCAGGATGGTGCGATCCTTGCGGATCAGCATCACCGGGAAGGGGTAGTTGTCCCAGAAGAGGTGGAAGTGCCGGCTGACAGCTTCACTGAGTTCGAACGGTTCCATGATCGGCTCCCTGTTTGGGCTCCGGCCCTGGGGCCGGGGCTGCGGGGTGGGGTCCGTGCGCCGGGGCCGGCGCGGGGGAATTCACTCCCTGTTGCGTCCCAGAATGACAGGGGGCTGTTGCGTGAGTTTGTCGGGTTTGTGAAGAATTATTAAGCGCGTTGGTAGGGCTTGGTCCGGGAGGTCCGCCGGCGAAGCTTGGGGGGGATGGCTAATGGCGATTCGGGGTTGTGCTCGTTATCCCGTCCGGTTTATCGGCTGAGGCCAGATCATGTCGCAATAAGTGACGGTATATCGCAGGTCGGGGCGGGGATGGGGCCGGGAGCCGGACGGGGGGCGCCAAAAACCACCGCCGCCCCGTCCCCCAAGGCGGGACGCGGCGGCGGTGGCGGCGTATGGCCCAAGATCAAGCAACGGCCTGGCCCGGGCCTCAACTGGGCGAGACGATGGCCTGGCCGGGTTCGGGCGGCGGCGGCACCGGCGCGCCCTGGATCAACTGCACCGCGCCGAAGCGCGAGGGGCAGGCCTCGTAACAGGTGCCGCAGCGGATGCACTGGTCCTGGTCGATGACGTGCACCTGCTTCTTGGCCCCGCTGATGGCCTCCACCGGGCAGCGGCGCGCGCAGATGCCGCAGGCCTGGCACTTCTGCGGATCGATGTAGTAGGCCGCCGGGTTGGTCAACAGGGCCTCCACCTCCTCCTTCTGGAAGAAGTCGGGGTAGGCCGCCGGCGAGGTCAGGCGCTGGTTCAGCTTGTCGTTGGTGCGCACCTTGAGGTAGGGCACCAGCTTGTTGACCTCGGCGATGCGCCCCCGCAGCTCCTCCAGGCCCAGGCCCTCGCTGGAGCCCAGGGGCCCCAACTCCCGGACCTGCTTGGTGAAGTCGTCCACCACCTCGGCGAAGCGCAGGCCGTCGGCGGCGGACATGAACTCCACCCGCAGGCGGTCGGGGTTGACGCCCATGAACTCCATGACCTTTTTGGCCAGGAGCACCGTGGTCAGGGCATGGTAGTTGCCATGGGTGACGTAGTTGCACTCATGAAGCTTGCATCCGCCGATGAAGACCCCGTCCATGCCGTTGTGCAAGGCGCGGAGGATGAACTCCAGGTCCACCCTGCCGGAGCACATCACGCGGATCACCCTGATTTCCGTCGTATATTGTAGTCTGGAAACTCCAGCCATGTCGGCGGCGCCGTACGCTCACCAGTGGCAGAGGAATCCGATGATCCGGGGTCTGAAGTTGGCGCTCGCGCTCATCGCTCATCACCTCTGGGCAAGGTTGAAAGCCAAGGTCCGTTCTTTTTCCTAGTCCTGTCCCACCGCGCGGTCGAACTTCAACCCGCTTATCTCCGGGGGCGCGGCGGCGTCGATCTGGGTCAGGATTTCTTCATTGGTGTAGTGTTGCAGGTAGATGGCCCCGGTGGGGCACTTGGCGTTGCAGAGCCCGTCGCCCTTGCACAGCACCGGGTTGACCACCGCCTTGTTGCCCTCGCGCCCCTTGCGGAACTCGATGGCCCCGTAGGAGCAGACCGTGACGCAGGCCCCGCAGCCCATGCAGCGCTTCTCGTCCACCTCGCAGACCGAGCCCGAGACGGTGACGATGTCGTGGGAGAGCAGGGTCAGGGCCCGGCCGGCGGCCCCGTAGGCCTGGTTCACGGTCTCGGGGATGTGCTTGGGATAGTGAGCCGCGCCGCAGAGATACACGCCGTCGGTGGAGAACTCCACCGGCTTGAGCTTGACGTGGGCCTCCTTGAAGAAGTCATCCGGCCCCAGGGAGACCTTGAACAGCTGCGAGAGCTCCTTGTTCTCCGGCCGGGCCACCACCGCCGCGGCCAGGGTGACGAGGTTGGCGTCGATGGCCAGGTCGTCGCCCAGGATGTAGTCCGGCAGGGAGACCTGCAACACCGGGCCGCTGTCGTTCTCGGCGGCCGCGATCTGGGGCGGATTTTCGGGCTCGTAGCGGATGAACTTGATGTCGTTGCGCGAGGCCTCGCGGTAGTGCTCCTCCAGCAGGCCATAGGTGCGGATGTCCCGGTAGAGGATGTAGATGTCCATCTCCGGCTTGAGGGCCTTCAGGGCCAGGGCGTTCTTGATCGACTCGCCGCAGCAGACCCGGCTGCAGTAGTTGCGGTCCTCGTTGCGGCAGCCCACGCACTGGATCATCACCAGGGTCTCGGCCTCGCTCAGGCTGGGGTCGTTCCGGGCGATGCGCTCCTCCAGCTCCAGGTGGGTCAGCACCCGCTCGTCCTGGCCGTAGAGGTATTCCGTGGGCTGATAGACATCCAGGCCCACCGCCAGCACCGTCGCGCCGTGCTGGATCTCCGAGCGGCCCCGGTCGGACTCGATCTTGGTCACGAAGTTGCCCACGTAGCCGGTGGCCTCGCTGATGCGGGCCTTGTGATAGACGTGGACCGCGGGGTGCTGGTAGACCTCGCGGATCAGGCCGTCCAGATAGGCCTGCACGTCCATGCCGTCCAGGGTGTGGTGCAGCCGCCGGGCCAGGCCGCCCAGTTGGGCTTCCTTTTCCAGCAGATAGACTTCATGCCCCTGCTTGGCGATGGACAGGGCGCAGGTCATGCCGGCGATGCCGCCGCCCACCACCAGGGCGTTCTTGTTCACCGGCAGGTCGATCTCCTGCAGGGGCAGCAGGCGGCCGGCCCGGGCGATGGCCATGCGGGTGATGTCCTTGGCCTTCTGGGTGGAGGCCTCCTTCTCCTTGCTGTGCACCCAGGAGCAGTGCTCCCGGATGTTGGCCATGTCCAGGTAGTACTGGTTCAGGCCGGCCTCGCGCAGGGTGTCGCGGAACAGGGGCTCCAGGGTCCGGGGCGAGCAGGCGGCGATCACCACCCGGTTCAACCCCTTCTCCTTGATCATATCCGTGATTTCCTTGGCGGAGTTGGTGGCGCAGGAGAAGAGCTGCTCCTGGGCGTAGACCACGTTGGGCAGGCTCAGGGCGTATTCCACCGTGGAGGGCACGTCCACCACCCGGCCGATGTTGGCCCCGCAGTGGCAGACGAAGACCCCGATCCGGGGCTTGTTGCCGGCCACGTTCAGCTCGTTGGGATAGACCCGCTCCTTGGTCAACTGCCAGCGGCGGTGGTCCAGGAGTTGGCCGGTTTGGGCGCCGGCCCCGCTGGCCGAGAAGACCGACTCCGGAATGTCGGTGGGCCCCTGGAAGGCGCCGCTGACAAAGACCCCCGGCCGGGTGGTCTGGATGGGGTTGGCCGGGTCCAGCTGGCAGAAGCCGTGGGGGGAGAGCTCGATGCCGAACTTCTGGGCCAGCTCCTGGTTGCCGGCGGGCGGGTTCAGGCCCACCGACAGCACCACCATCTCGAACTCCTCCTCCTTGACCCCCTCGTCATTGGTGGCGTAGCGCACCCTGACGTTCTTGGTGACCGGGTCCTCGCCCACGATGGAGGCGTAGCTGCGGATCACCCGCACCCCCGGCAGTTGCTCGGTGCGCTGGAAATAGCGCTCGAAGTCCTTGCCGTAGGAGCGGATGTCGTTGTGGAAGATGGTGCACTGGGCCTCGGCGTCGTGGTCCTTGGTCAGGATGATCTGCTTCTGGGTGTAGGTGCAGCAGACCGCCGAGCAATAGCTGTTGTCGCCCGGGGTCACCCGGCGCGAGCCCACGCACTGGATCCAGGCCACCTTGTGGGGGTGCTTGCGGTCGGTGGCGCGCAGGATCTCGCCCTCGTAGGGGCCGGTGGCGCAGAGCAGGCGCTCGAAATCCAGGCTGGTGACCACGTTCTCATAACGGCCGTAGCCGTAGTCGCCCTTGAGCTTGGGGTCGTAGGGATCATAGCCCGGGCAGAGGATGATGGCCCCGACCTTGACCTCGATCTTCTCCGCCTCCTGCTGGAAGTCGATGGCCTTGGCCTTGCAGACCGCCTCGCAGACCCGGCACTTCTTCTCTTTCAGATAGATGCAGCTCTCGTCGATGTAGGCGATCAGGGGGATCGCCTGGGCGAAGTAGATGTGCACCGCCTTGTTGTTGGAGATGTCCTGGTTGAACCGGTCGGGATACTCCACCGGGCAGTATTCCATGCAGGTGTTGCAACCGGTGCACTTGTCCTCGATCACGTAGCGGGGACGCTTGACCAGGGTTACGTTGAAGTCACCGGCCTCGCCCTCGACTTGGCGAACGTCGGTGTACGTCAGGACCTCGATATTTGGATGCCGGCCGACCTCGACCAGTTTAGGTGAGAGTATTCACATCGAGCAGTCGTTGGTCGGATACGTCTTGTCCAGCTGGGCCATGTGGCCGCCGATGGCTGGGGCCTTCTCCACCAGGTAGACCTTGTAGCCGGCCGTGGCCAGGTCCAGGGAGGCCTGGATGCCGCTGATGCCGCCGCCGACCACCAGCACGTCGCCGAAATCCTTGCCTGGCCGGGCCAGGCAGAGTTCCTGCACCGATTCGGTGAACATAGCCTTGTCTTCCCCCTTCGGCCGGCCGCCGAGGCGCTTTGGCCTCCCTGGCCGCCCAAGTGATGTTTGGCGTCAGGCTTGGGTCCGCCCGGCGGCCTAGATGACCTCCTGGATGATCTCGGTGAGGTCCTTGATCTCGATGTCGTCCACCACGTCCAGGGTCAGCTTGCTGTCCTCGAAGTTGGAGATGCAATAAGGGCAGGCGGTGACCAGCACCTGGGCCCCCTGGTCCAGGGCCTGCTGCACCCGGATGTCGCAGAAGCGCTCGCCCTTGGGGGTCTCCATCCAGATGCGCCCCCCGCCGCCGCCGCAGCAGAGGCTGTCCTGGCGGCTGTCGGGCAGCTCCAGGAGCTCCAGGCCCGGGGCCTGCTGCAACGCCGCCCGGGGCTCGTCGTACACCCCGTTGTGGCGGCCGAGATAACAGGGATCGTGATAGGCCACCTTCTTGGCGTACTCGCCCTTGATCTCCAGCCGTCCCTCCTGGAGCAACTGATGGATGAACTGGCTGATGTGTACGATCTCGAAGTTGACCCGGAAGTCGGGGTACTCGTTCTTGAAGGTGTGGTAGCAGTGGGGCGAGGAGACCAGGATCTTCTTGACCCCGTGGTCGATGAAGGTCTTGATGTTCTCCTTGGCCAGGCGGCGGAACAGGGCCTCGTCGCCGGTCTTGCGGATGCTCTCCCCGCAGCAGTTCTCCTCCGCGCCCAGGATGCCGAAGTCCACCCCGGCCTTTTGCAGGATGGCGGCCGTGGCCCGGGCCACTTTCTTCAGGCGGGGGTCGAAGGACAGGTAGCAGCCGGGGAAATAGAGGATCTCCATCTCCTCGTTGAACTCGGCCACCCCCAGGCCCTCGGCCCACTTCGCCCGGTTCTTGCGCTCCTCGTTCAGGGGGTTGCCCTCGCCCACCAGGCTGGCGCTGATGCTGCGGATGGGCTTGACCGAGGTGGGGAAGACGCCGTACTCGGTGGCGATCCGGCGCAGGGCCACCCCGGAGTCGATCTGGCGCACGTCGCGGGGGCATTGCTGGGGGCAGCGGCCGCAGGTGGTGCAGCGCCAGATGTCCTCGCTCTCGATGTCGGTCAGGCCGAAGGTGGCCTGGCGCACGATTTTGCGCATGCTGAAGGAGCGCACCCGGTTCCAGGGACAGACGGTGTCGCACAGGCCGCACTGGAAGCAACGCTTGAAGGCGTCGCCCCCGTTGAGCTTGATGACATCTACGATTTCTTTGTAATCGGCGACGTTTTCCACGCTACACCCCAGTCAGAGAATTCCGGCGGGCCACGCTCAGGCCTTCTTGGCCACCTGCATCCGGGCCAGGGTCTCCATGACCTTGTTCAGGCCGTGCTTGTTGGCCAGGGCCTCCAGGCCCAGCTCCACCTCGCCCAGGGCCTCCGGCTCGTCGTCCTCCACCGGCACCTCGACCTCCTCGAAGGTCAGGACGTCGTTGAGGCACCACTTCACGCACCAGGGCTCGTCCTCGCCCTCGCACATGTCGCACTTCAGGGGCAGGCCGGAGTCGGGGTCCTTGAACAGGTCCCGCGAGGGGCAGGCCGCGCGGCAGAAGGCGCACTCGTCGTACTCGGTGCCGTCGATGGTGTAGACGTCGCGGCCCATGCACTCGGCCGGGGCGTACTCGCCGGCGAAGACCGGCAGCCAGATGTTGCGCAGCCGGTGGGTGATGACCTGGATGCGGGACTTGGCCGGGTTGATGCTGCTGAAGCGCGGCTCGGAGTGATAGGCCGAGCAGGCGATCTCGCAGCCGCGGCAACCGTTGCAGCGGTCGGCGTCGATCTTGATGCGCTTGATTTTCTTAGTCTTGGCCATCTTTCAGGACCCCTCTCTTGCTAAGCTCCTCGGCCACGTAGTCCAGGCCCAGCTCGTGCAGGCGCTCCCGGGTGGGCACGCCGTCGTAGTTCCAGCCCTTGTACTGGTAGTACGTGGTCAGCAGCTCCTCCTCCAGCTCGGGGAAGCGCCGCTTCCAGTGGTCCTCGGGCGGCTTCTCGTCGGCCCGCCGCATGCCGCGCAGGTTGTTGAAGGCCCGGTGCAGGTTGCGGCTGCGGTTGACGGTCTTCTTCAGGATGTCCTCGTCCATCTCCAGGCCGGTGGCCGCGGCGATCAGCTTGGGATAGTTGTGGATGTGGTAGGGGGGCTTGAGGCAGAAGGAGCCCATGCCGGCGCAGATGCAAAGCGCGTCGTCGATGTTGTGCAGCATCTCCATCCAGTCGACGATCTCCGAGGCGATGTCCGGGGTGGGGTAGTAGGGGATGGCCTTCTCGCCGCGGGGCTCCCAGTTCAGGAGATACTCCTTGAAGTTGTCGTTGGGGACCTGGGGCCAGTCCTCCACGAAGCGCTGGCGCTGATCCATCTCCGGGAAGGCGGCCTGGGGCCAGTTGCCCTCGATCTGGGTGATGCTGATCTTCTCGTTGGTGGAGTACATCAGGAAGTACAGCGGGTCCAGCATGCCCAGCTTCAGGGGCAGCTGCTCGTGCTTCTTGATGTTGTTGTGGGCGAACTCCTCGGCCCCGTTGCCGATCTCCTTGGCCGCCCAGTAGGTGCCGTTGGCCAGCACGTCGCCGATGCCCTCGCGCTTGGCCACCCGCTCCAGGAGCCAGAAGAAGCGCCCCTCGTTGTCCTTGGGGCAGCCCGCGAAGTCCTTGTCGGTGAGGATGCCGTTCTCGTAGAGTTCCACCCCGAAGGCCAGGATCTGGGGGGTGGAGAAGCCGTCCACGCCGTATTCCGCCGCCAAATGGCCGATCTTGAAGCCGAAGTCCAGGTTGTCCACGTAGGCGGCCATGGCGTAGGTCAGCTTGGAGAAGCACTTCATCATGTAGCGCGGCACGTTGGGATAGTTGATCAGCGCGCCGCAGTGCTGGGGGCAGTTGTAGCAGCTGATCAGGCGCTTGATGGAGTCGGTCTGGGTGGTGGACCAGCTCTCGTTGATCTGGTCGGTCCAGAACCCGCGCCGCCGGGTGCGGGCGTTGCCCCACATGAAGTTCTCGGTGTGCCATTGCTCGTCGGTGTGGACCATCTCCTGGGGCGAGCCGATGCCGGAGAGGATGGTCATCACGTCGGGGATGGGATGGGTGTTGCGGTAGGTGATGTAGTCGGAGACCTCGCCCATCAGGCGCATGAACTCCGCGCCGTCGTAGAGGTTGATGTCCTTGGTCCCGCGCACCGCGATGGCCTTGATCTTCTTGTCGCCCATCACCGCCCCGCCGCCCAGGCGGCTGGCGCTGCTGCGCGACTGCTCGATGGAGGCGGTGAAGACCCGGTTCTCGCCGGCCAGGCCGATGGCCGCCACCTGGGCGTTGGGCTGCTTCAGCTCGGCCCGGATCAGGTCCTGGGTCTCCAGGGCGCCCCGGCCCACCAGGTGGGAGGCGTCGCGGATCTCCACCTTGTCGTTGTTGATCCAGATGTAGACCCACTTGGGCGACTTGTTGCGCAGCAGCACCTTGTCGTAGCCGGCGTGCTTCAGCTCCGCCGACCAGAACCCGCCCATCATGGGATAGGCCAACAGCTCCGACTGCGGCGAGACGAAGGTGACCACGGTGCGGTTGGCGCTGAAGGCCGGGGTGGCGTTGAACAACCCCGAGCTGAAGATCAGGAGGTTCTCGTCGTCGAAGGGCTTGGTCTCCGGCGGCACCCGGTCCCAGTGCAGCTTGACGCTGGTCCCCAGGCCGCCCAGGTGCAGCTCCATCATTTTCGGGTCGGTCTCGACCCGCTCGATGTTGCCGGTCGCCAGATCGATTTCCAGGTTATATCCAACCTCGGCGTATCTCATGTCTTAGACCCCTTTGCAAGACGCATGGACCCCCGGCGACCCGCGAAGCTCGGCCGAGGTCCCATGTTTGACTTCCTGCGTCGCCGCTTCCCGCCCTATGTGGCCCTGGCGGCCGGCCCTGGCCGGGACCCGCCAGTCCCTGAATTGACATTGCGAAAAGCCACAGTTACAATCTAGCTACATTGTAACTTGCTGTCAAGGTAAAATAACTCTCGTCTGGACGCGGACAACCCCCGGTGAAGACAATGATTTCACGGGGGTAAGCAAACAGATCACCGATGGGGGGATTTGCCCCCCGCCAGGCACCGGCGGCCCCCCGCCCCTGGCGGCGAGGGACGCGCGACGCGCGGTTTTCCGGGGTCCGGCCGGTCCCGGCCGGGCAACACCCGGCTTGGGCCAGTGGCCTCAGGGCGTGGCCCGGGTGCTGTCCGGTCCAGGCCCGCCGGCGGGCGGCGGACGGGGGAGAAAAAGCGCGGGCCGATAAACAATTGCCTTACCATGGAAATGATGTGAACCCCCTCTAGCGGATGAAGCCGGATTCCATGGAACTCGCCGCCAACCAGCGCCGCGCCCTGTGCGGCATCTGCCCGGCCGGTTGTTGGATCATCGCCAGCTATGACGACCAGGGCCGCCTGGCCAAGGTGGAGCCGGACCCTTCCTCGTCCCTGGGCGTCACCTGCCGCCTGGGCGACCACTCGCCCGAGATCGTCTACTCCCCCGAGCGCCTGCGAACCCCCCTGCGCCGCAAGGGTCCCAAGGGCACGCATGACTTCGAGCCCATCTCCTGGGACGCGGCCCTGGACCTGATCGCCGAGCGCTTGCAGGCCATCAAGCGCGAGAGCGGTCCCGAGGCCTGCTGCGTCTACACCGGCCGGGGCAGCTTCGAGCTGGCCATGTGCGACCTCTACCAGCCCAAGGGGGTGGCGGTCTCCTCGGCCTCCTCGCTCCTGTTCCCCTTCGGCTCGCCCAACACCATGGGGGTGGGGGCGCTGTGCTATGTCTCCTACGCCATGATCGCCCCCCACGTGACCCTGGGCGGCATGCACATCACCATGTTCAGCGACCTCGACCACGCCGGGCTGATCGTGGTCTGGGGGGCCAACCCGGCCACCGACAGCCCGCCCGCCGACTTCCAGCGCATCGCCGCCGCCCTGGCCCGGGGGGCGCGGGTGGTGGTGATCGACCCCCGCCGCACCGCCACCGCCAAGCTGCCGGGGGCCGAATGGCTGCCCATCCGGCCGGGGACCGACGGGGCCTTGGCCTTGGGCCTGTGCCAGGTGCTGATCGCCGAGGAGCTCTACGACGAGGCCCTGGTGCGGGACTGGACCCATGGCTTCGAGCCCTTCGCGGACTATGCCCAGCACTTCCGGCCCGAGGTGGTGGAGGGCGTCACCGGGGTGCCGGCGGAAAAGGTGCGGGAGCTGGCCCGCAGCCTGGCCGGGGCGGCCGGGGCCGCGCCGGTGATGTACACCGGCCTGGAGTACAGCGACAGCGGGGTGCAGGCCATCCGGGCCACCCTGGCCCTCTGGGCCCTGGCCGGCCAACTGGACGTGCCCGGGGGGCGCTGCTTCGCCATGCCCCAGAACACCTTCCCCATCAACCGCGAGCACCTGGTGGCCAACCCCGCCCCGGACAAGGCCCTGGGCCGGGAGAGCTTTCCCGTCTACACCCTCTACCGCGAGGAGTCCCACGCCAACTGCCTGCCCCGGGCGGTGCTCGACGGCGAGCCCTATCCCATCAAGGGCCTGATCATCCTGGGCGGGTCCATCTGCACCTCCTGGCCCCAGCCGGCGGTGTGGAAGAAGACCCTGGCCGCCCTGGACTTCCTGGTCTGCATCGATCTCTTTCACACCGCCGACAGCGCCTACGCCGACCTGGTGCTGCCGGCCGCCACCTGGTACGAGATCGAGTCCTACATGACCTACGGCCCGGTCTTCCGCCTGCGGGAGCGGGTGATCCCCCCGGTGGGCCAGGCGCGCAACGCCTTCTTCATCTTCAGCCAGATCGCCCAGCGCCTGGGCTATGGCCAACTCTACCCCCAGACCGAGGAGGAACTCCTGCGCCGGGCCTTGGAGGGCGGTCCCTTCAGCCTGGAACAGGTGCGGGCGGCCGGAGGCCAGGTCAGCCTGCCGCCGGCGATGATGCAATACAAGAAGTGGGAAAAGGGCCTGCTGCGCCCCGACGGCCGGCCGGGCTTCAACACCCCCACCGGCAAGATCGAGCTTTTCTCCACCATCCTGGACGAGCACGGCTACCCCGGCCTGCCGGAGTACACCGAGCCCAGCGAGAGCCCGGTCTCCCGGCCCGACCTGGCCCGGGACTATCCCCTGGTCTTCAACTCCGGGGCGCGGGTCACCACCGACTTCCGCAGCCAGTTCCACCACATCCCCGGCCTGGTCAGGGACCGTCCCGCGCCCACGGTGATGCTCAACCCGGCCGACGCCGCGGCCCGGGGCATCGCCCAGGGCGACTGGGTGCGGCTGGCCAGCCCCCGGGGGGCGGTGACCCTGCGCGCCCTGGTCAGCGACGATATCGCCCCCGGGGCGGTGGACGCCAACATGGGCGGGGGCGGCCCCCTGGGGCCAAGGGCCTGGCGGGACTGCAACATCAACGACCTGACCGACCTCAAGTACGACCCCATCAGCGGCTTTCCCATCTACAAGGCCCTGTTGTGCCAGGTGGAGAAGGCCGGCGAGGCGGCTGGCGCGGCCCCGCCGGACAGCGGCGAGGGCGCGGCCCCGGCCCGCATCCAGTCCCTGGCCGCCGCCGCCGGGGCGCAGCCGGCCGGACCCCGGGTCTACCTGGACCACAACGCCACCACTCCCCTGGACCCGGCCGTGGCCACCCTGATGGCCGAGTTCCAGGCCCGCCAGTTCGGCAACCCCTCGGCCATCCACCGCGAGGGGCGCGAGGCCGCCGCCGCCCTGGCCGAGGCCCGGCGCAAACTGGCGGCCCTCCTGGGCGCCACCGCCCGCCGCCTGGTCTTCACCGGCGGGGGCAGCGAGGCCAACAACCAGGTGATCAAGGGGGTGGCCTTCGCGCCGGAGAGCCGGGGCCAGCGTTTCATCACCTCCGGCGTGGAGCACCCCTCGGTGCGGAACACCTTCGCCTGGCTGGCCGAGCTGGGCCACGAGGTGGTCTTCCTGCCGGTGGACGAGTTCGGCCTGGTGCGCCCGGCCGACCTGGCGGCGGCCCTGACCCAGCCCACGGCCCTGGTCAGCGTGATGACCGCCAACAATGAGACCGGGGCCTTGCAGCCCATCGCCGAGCTGGCCGCCCTGGCCCACCGGGCCGGGGCCCTGTTCCACACGGACGCGGTGCAGGCGGTGGGCAAGATCCCCCTGGCGGTGGAGACCCTGGGGGTGGATTTCCTGACGCTGTCCGGCCACAAGCTGCACGGCCCCAAGGGGGT
>CALERA010000111.1 GCA_937908275.1 uncultured Desulfarculaceae bacterium
CCGAAATGGTAAAAACTGTAACTTAATCCTTGGTTTCATGTCTGGGGGCAGGTCAATGGCTCCATCTCTGTCTTGGTTGAAGGCCGCACGTCCGAAGGAATTTATAGGAGATGGGCGACTCTGTTCTTGGATATCTACTGTAGCTGATCCGTCTGGTAGTCAAACTCTTTCAATGATAGCCCAACGCCTTGATTCGACGTTCACTCGGTACGGTTTCTTAATTGATAATGGGCAAGAACTTCCGTCTGCGTTTGCAGGTGCTAGTATTGCTGTGATCGCTGCGCACGGTGGTATTCATCCAGAGGGGCGCTTTTTTCAGGTCGTATCTGATGAAGGAATCTTAAGGGTGACGGCTAAGGATTTGGCTAATTCTCTCCGAAACATCGGCATAGCGATTCTTTTTGTGTGTAGTGGGGGGCGTGCGGACAAACATCCAGGATCCCACACTACGCTTGGGTTAGCGAAAGATATGCTTGATCGCGGTTGTGCCGCTGTTATTGCTTCACCATGGCCGCTCGATTCAAGCGTCCCTTCCCATTGGCTGCCAACATTTTTAAAATACTGGCAGTTAGGGTTGCCAATAATCACGGCGAATTTTCACGCAAATAATGCAGTAGATAAATACTTTTCACATGACCCGGCCAAGGGTCTGGCAATGACAATCTTTGGCAATCCAATGCTACGTAAATTAAATTCACCTATTTCTTAGGAAATTGCCTTCTAATTCTTACTTAATGCTTGTCCACCACAGCCAGGGGCTTTGGACGTATGACATCTCCCCAAGAAAAGGTCCATTTCGGGAGGATTTTCGTCGTCGTGAATGGAATCGGCGTAGTTACGGTGTCGTGATTCATAAATCCTCGTGGCCGTGTTGAAGCAGGGGCGACCGTTGACGCTGAGGAGTTCCTAGATCTTGGCTAGGGGTTGCAACTCTCCTTCTAGCACCTGGCGGGACAGCGTTTAGACACCGGTAAGCAGCCCAAGAGGCCTTCTTGAGGGTGTCCGCTCCAAACGGGGGCTACTCCACCAGGAACAATTCTTGGCACTTGTGTAAGAGCTGCAATAGCCAAGGGACTCATTCACCGTTGCCTCCTTCCAATACCCGGTTTTGGCATTCCGTGCTTACCTCCTGCTTACCTGGCAAAGATAAGGGCCTAGGCCTCTCGGCCTAAGCCACTGTAATTACTGGAGCCGGCGATGGGATTTGAACCCGCGACCTGCTGATTACGAATCTGCCATATCCGGCCACAAAACAAGGGTATTGTTTTTATACTTGAAGTATACGCACCAAATAATATATGATAATGTTCTATAATCACAATGGTTTACTACACTTTAAGGTGCAACCATGGCCTTGCTCGTTGAATGCCCGAAATGCAAAAAACGTTTAGCTGCAGACGCCAAGGTATGCAAAAGCAAAACTGGCAAGGGGTGCGGCGCCACCATCCCTGCCAAGAGTAGGGTTTTCTGGGCCTTGTATTGGGCCGATGGCAAGGCTCGCCAAAAGCGTTTTGGCGATAGTGAAAGCACCAGCGAGAATAAGACCGCCGCCGAATACTTTCTCAGCAAGATAAACATCAAAATTAGGCGTGGTGAATATGCCGAGATTCAGGACAAGCCCCGTTTATTGATTCGGGACTTTATTGAAGATCATTATCGCCCATGGTGCCAGACCAATAACAAAGGTTATGAAAACGGCAAGCGTTTCTGGTTGAACAATATCGTGCAGATGTGGGGCAACTTAGCTCTGGACGAGTTGGGCTATGCTCAAGTCGCCTGGTATCAGAAACAAATGAAAAACAAAGGTACCCATGTTACCTTTAATCGCGTTCACTCTACCCTCTCCCACATGTACACAATTGCCCGCAAGATGAAGCTGGTGGACGGCAACCCTATTGCCGACACCAACGAGTTAAAATGGAAAGAGGAGTATCGAATTCGGTACCTGACTTTGGAGGAAACCGCGGCGCTCATCAAGGCTTGCCCAAATCATCTACGGCCCATGGTGTTGACCGCTTTACATACCGGCATGCGGAAGGGTGAAATCTTGGGGCTTCGTCTGGGGGAGCATGTTGACTTGGACTCGCTCAACATTTCCCTGAAAGCCGAGGAAACCAAAGGCGGCAAGGACCGGCATATCCCAATCAATAAAACCCTTCTGAGCGTGCTTAAGCAGGTAGCAATGGGCAAGGAGGCCGGTGATTATATCTTCAGCAAACCGGATGGCAGCCCTTTTGTTGACGTAAAACGCGCATTCGGCAGTGCCTTAAAGAAGGCCCAGATTAATGGAGCCACCTTCCACACCTTGAGGCATACTTTTGCCAGCCACCTAGTCATGGCCGGGGTTGACCTCTACACAGTGGGTGATCTGCTGGGCCACGCCGACTACAAGCAGACCCAGAAGTATGCCCATTTGAGCCCCGACCACAGGGGGCGCGCAGTTTACTTTTTGGACAAAATTTTTTCGGAGACCGCGCCTATTACCAACTCTATTACCAAAGCCTCCCAGGATGCGCTTAAGGTCAATAATATTAGCCAGTAAACTTATCAGCCCCTATTAATGGGGTTCAGGGGGGCGCTGGTTCAAATCCAGTCGTCCCGACCAGCAAAAAAATCAGGGGTTGGGCCACCTGGCCCGGCCCCTCGTTTTTTGCCAGCCATCAATTAGGGGTCACCTGCCGCGAGTTGGGCTCCCGGCGGCCTTCCGGATGACCAGGGCGGGGCTGGTCGCCATCCCTCCCACCGGCCCGCCGAAGCTTAATTCACTCACCTGAAATCAGAAATTCGTTTCTTCGGCTAACGAAGGGACTGAGGCTCACCGTCCGCGGACCAAGGCCTGGATCTCGGCGTGGTAGCCCAGGTAGCGCTCCAGGGTGATCTGATTCTTGCCGTAACGCGGAAAGGCGCGCAGGATTTCTTCGAAGCGCTCCTCGGCCTCCAGTTCGGTGCGCACCAGGCCGGCCGGGTCGGTGATGATGTCCACCAGGCGGTCGGCGTAGATGACGATGCGCTCCTCCAGGCGGCGCAGGGTGTAGTCCTTCACCGGCAGGCCCAGCTCGATGGCCTCCGGCGCGGTGAGCCCGCCCCGGATGTGCTTCTCCATCACCGCGCACACCTCCTCCGGCAGGCCCAGCTTGAGGCCCAGCTCCGCCCCCAGGCGGCCGTGGGGTATGTCGTGGGTCTGGGTCTTGCCCAGGTCGTGCAGCAGCGCTCCCCGGGCCACCAGGTCCAGGTCCATCTCCCTGCCCGTGCGCCGGGCGATCTCCAGGGCCTTCTCGGCCACCTTGAGGGAGTGTTCCAAGTCCTCCTCGTTCATGCCCTGATCTCTGAGCAGGGCCACGTCTGCCTCGCGTATGAGCTTGTCCATGAGAGCCTCCTTCTATTTCACCCCAACCTGGGCCAAGGCCCCGGCCACGGCGTCAAGCCCGGGGCCTTCGGGCAGGGCGTGTCCCACCTTGGCCTTGAGGTCCTCCACCAGGTGCATGACCAGCTCCTGCCCCGCGCCGGGTCCAAAGAGGGCCTCCGCCTCCTGGGCCAGGGCCAGGACCCGGGTCAGGTCGTGGCGTCCGGCTTTGCATGCCGGGTCGTTGTCGATCCATTCGTGCAGGGCGCGGCAGTCCTGGCCGGTCCGCTGCTGACTGCTCAGACAATGCTTGGGTACGGGAGGCATTCTTTTTCTCCTTGCTGGTCGGCTCAGGTGAACGAGGCGTGGAGCATCTCGAAGACGTCCATGCCCTTTTCCAAGGCTTCCCGGTCGTTGGCGGCCGTGAGCGATATGCCGCGCAGGATTTCCTGCGCACCGCGGGCCTGCGGTGCATCGTACAGGCCGTCGTGGAGGTCCATGACATGCACGATGCGGGCTAGACGGGCCAAGGCCTTCTCCTTGAGCCCAAAGGCCTTCATGAGCACCTCGAAGGTGCACCAGGGTCCCAGGTGGCTGAATTCGCCCCCTATCAGGTCAAAGCCCACCGCATCCGGGGGCAGGGGGCCGCCCTCGGGCATGAACTCAAAGCGGGCGGAGGGATCTATGTAGCGGCGGATGAGCCAGGCCGAGGCCATCCGGTCCACGAAGGGCTTGGTCCGGGTCACCCACAGGCGGCCCTGGTAGTCTTCCTTGCGGCGGAGGGCCACGCTCGGACGCGCCGGCTTGCCGGAGGCCGCCTGCTTGGTCGCGCGCAAGGCTGTAACCTTCTCATCCAGAGCCGTCAACCGGCGGCCCAGTTCCAAGCCCTCCGGCAGGGCGAAAAAATCCATTCCCGCCAGTTCCAGGTGCTGATCCTTCAGGTGCTTGATTTGCCCCGCCACCTTCTTGATGGATTCAATGGTCTGGTCAGTCCCGGGGGCGGAAAGCGTCCGCTCCAGGGCTTCCACCTCCGGCTCCAGGGCGCGGTAGGCCAGGGAGCGGGCCTGGTTGAACCGAGCCCGCAGGGCCGCTCCGTCCAGAAAGGCGGTGCGCTCGACGGTCACGAAGTCCACCTCGCCGCCCAGGGTCTCGATCTCCTGGGCCAGCCAGGAAAGCAGCTCGCGGTGCTCCCCGCTGAAGGGGAGCAGATAGACCGATCCCTTGAGGTGCAGCGCCCCGGCCTTGGAAAGCCGCCGCCAGACCTTCATGCGCGCGGCCACCGGCTTGGCCGGGAGGGTGTGGAAGAAAAGAAGCCACTTGGCATCGCCCATCAACAAACTCCGTATCAATTGATTTCAATGTAACATCTGTTTCATAAGCAATCAAGGGGCGCTGACGGTGCAATCTGGTTTTTTGGGCCCGGCCGATTGAGGCGGTTCGCTTGCTCCCTGAAAGTGCTCAGGGGGGCGCTGGTTCAGCTCCAGTCGTCCCGACCAGCAAAAAAGGGGTTGGGCCAAACGGCCCGGCCCCTCGTTTTTTAACCTCCCACCCTGCCAACGCCCCCCGGGGCGTCCTCTCCGGCTTGGGTCCGCCCCCAACGCCAGGCCGGCGCCGCACCCCCGCCTCTCACCGTTTGGTGACAATTCAGAACACTGCCTGGTGGGCTGATATGGCGCTGGCGCACGCCTCGCCAACCTGGAACCGTCCCCAACACCAGCCCATATCTCCTTTGCTTTAATCACCATCTTGGTGTTTTACATCAGTGCAACAAACACCAGATCATCGATCGTGGTCGCCGCGCCCTGGCTTCACGCCGTCCTCTGGAGGCGCTTTCGCCCGCCTCCTTATGCCGTGATACAGCCCGTAATGGCTCCGACAAAATTGTTAGGGTACTTCTTTCACCCACCTGAATTTGGGATAAACTATTAAGAAGCTCACTGCCTTCCGCCACGCCAGGAGTGCTGTGATGACCACCTGTAGCTCCTTGGAGATGCGCAAATTCGTTGCGCCGGAGATCGTCTTCGGCCTGGGCTCGTTGGAATTGGCTGGCCAATACGCCCGGAACCTGGGGGCGTCCAAGGTCCTGTTGGTGAGCGATCCCGGGGTGGAAGCGGCCGGCTGGACGGGCAAGGTGCGGGAGAGTCTGCGCCAGGAAGGCCTTGCGGTGGAGGTTTTCCGCGCCGTCACCCCCAATCCGCGGGATGCCGAGGTCATGCAGGGCGCGGATTTGTATTCCCGGGCCGGCTGCAACGCCATCGTGAGCGTCGGCGGGGGCAGCCCCATGGATTGCGCCAAGGGCATCGGCATAATCACCGCCGCGGGAGGGCATATCCTGGACTACGAGGGCGTGGACCAGGTTCATGAGCCCATCCCGCCCCTGGTCTGCATCCCCACCACCGCGGGCAGCGCCGCCGAGGTGTCGCAGTTCAGCATCATCAGCGACCAGGCCCGGCGGGTGAAAATCGCCATCGTGAGCAAGACCGTGGTGCCGGACGTGGCCCTGCTGGACCCCCAGACCACCACCACCATGGACCCCTACCTCACCGCCTGCACCGGTCTGGACGCCCTGACCCACGCCATCGAGGCCTACGTCTCCACCGCCTGCGGCCCCCTGACCGACCTCCACGCCCTGGAGGCCATCCGGCTGATCGCCCGCAATCTGATCCCGGCCATCGACCAACCCCTGAACCTGGAGCCGCGCGCCAACATGCTCCTGGCCAGCATGTACGCCGGTCTGGCGTTTTCCAACGCCATCCTGGGCGCGGTCCACGCCATGGCCCACAGCCTGGGCGGATTCCTCGACCTGCCCCACGGCGAGTGCAACGCGATCCTGCTGGAACACGTGGTGGCCTATAATTTCCCCCAAATTCCCGAGCGCTACCGCGATATCGCCCTGGCGATGGGCCTGGAGGCCGCCGGCCTTGACCAGCCAGCCTTGCTGGCGCGCCTGCTGGAGGGGCTGCGCGCCCTGCGGCGGGCGGCCGGGGTGAACCGGACCCTGGCCCAGCTTGGCGTACAAAAAGCGGACTTCCTGCAACTGGCCACCAAGGCCTGCGAGGACGCCTGCCTGGTCACCAATCCTCGCCCCGCCCAGGTCGAGGATATCGAGAGAATTTATGAAACGGCGCTCTGAGACGCCCGAAAACCGAGCTGCACTGCGTGACAAGCTGATCGGCCTGGGCGAAACCTCCATCCGGAAAAGCTATTTCCCCATTCTGCAGGCCCGGCTGACCGAGTTGGAGCGCTTCCGGGCCCTGCTGGACCAAAGCCGGGAGATCATCCTGCTGTTGGAGACCGGCAGCAACCGGGTGGCGGACGCCAACGAGTACGCTGGCCTGGTCCTGGCCGGCTCGCTGCAAAACTTGATCGGCCAGGACCTGCGCGACCTCATCGTCCCGGAAAACCACCGCGAGATGGACAACCTGGTCCGCCAGGCCGCGCGCGCCACGGGACCAATCCAGGCTTCCCTGCGGCTGCTGGCCGCTCCGGAACAGACCATTCCCCTGGAGTTCACGGCCCGGGTCCTGACTTTTGGCGCGCAGGATTACCTGGCCATCGTGGGCCGGGACATCAGCCAACGCCTCCAGGCTGAACAGCAGCTCCGCCAATGGGCCGACGCCTTCTATTTCTGCGCCCACGGACTGGCCATCGGTCTGCCCGGCAGCAACACCATCCTGGTCTGCAACCCGGCCTTTGCCCACATTCTGGGCCGCGGGGTGGAGGAACTGGCCGGCCAGCCAATTTTTTCGGTCTACGCCAGCGAGGAGCACCCGGTGGTGAGAGGCCACATCGCCGAGGCCGACCGCCGGGGATACGCCCGCTATGAAACCAGGGCGCGACGCGCCGATGGCTCCACGGTGCCGGTGCAACTGGACCTGATCAGCGTGCGCGGCGGATCGGGCCAGGTGGAGTACCGGGTGGCCACCATGCAGGACATCA
>CALERA010000112.1 GCA_937908275.1 uncultured Desulfarculaceae bacterium
GCCTGGAGCGCCTGCCCCTGTGGCTGCGTTACGCCCCGGTGGTGGAGGGGGCCGAGCAGGTGCGCTTTCTCAAGCTTTCCTGCCACGGCGCCCCGGAGGCCAACCATCCGGCCTTGCTGGGCCCCCTGGCCCGCGATTTCTACCGCGGGCTGGCCTACATGGCCTCCCAGGGCCATTTCCGTCTGCGTTTCGTGACCTGCTGGGAAATGGTCCAGGCCATCCACGCCCTGGAGCGTGGCGAGGAGTTGATCTGATGCCCCGCAGATTGTTGCCCGCGTTGTTGCTGGCGGCCTGCCTGGCGGTCCCCCTGGCGGCCATAGCCGCCCCCGCCGGCCCGGCTGGCCCGCCCCCGGCGGCCAAGCCCGAGACCAAGGCCGCGCCCGCCTCGGCCGCCGCCTCCAGCCATCCCCGCCTGCTGCTGGAGCCGGCCGACCTGACGAGACTGTCCCAGGCGGTCACGCTCCAGGCCTGGCAATGGCGGCTCCTGCACAACTGGGCCTTGGCCCCGGTGCGCCGGGAGCAGACCCCGGGCGACGCCCCCGGTCTGGCCCTGGTCGCCTGCCTGATGCGCGAGCTCAACCCCGACGAGGCCCGCTCCCTGGGGCGCCTGGCGGCGGGCTGCGCCCAGCGGGTGGCCCGCGGCGGCCGGGTGCAGGAAGCCACGGCCAACACCCTGCGCGATCCCCAGCCCAGCCTCCAGGCCGGGACCCATGCCCTGCCCGCCGGCTATGACCTGGTGGGCCATCCGGACGGGAACACCTGGCGCCTGAGCCGCCTGGGAGCCCAGGTTCTGACCGTGGGACCGGACGGTCCGCCCCTGACCAGCGTCTTCCACCCCGGAGACAGCTACCTCCTGTTGACCAGCGACCTGGACCTGGCCGACCAATGGGTCAACGACGTGGCCCTGACCCTGGATTGGGCCTGGGATTTCCTGACCGCCGATGAACGCAAGGATTTGGCTGCTTGGCTGGTGGCCCAGGCCCAGGTCTTTGCCCAGCGCCCGGTCAGCGGCCTGGACACCGCCAGCGTGCAGGTCACCCACCTGACCGCCCTGGCCGGCCTGGCCGCCCGGGGCCTGCACCCCCAGGCCGAGGAGCTGGTCAAGCGCGCCCGCCTGGACTATTGGGAGGGCCGCATCCTGCCCTGCCTGGTCAATCTGGGCGCGGGCGGGGCCTGGTTCGAGGGCTCCTATGCCGGCTCGCGCGCCGGCCTGGGCCTGGTGCAGACCCTGGCCCTGTTCCAGACCGCCCTGGGCCAGAAATACTGGGACGCCGCGCCCTGGCTCAAGGACCGGCTCGGTTATCTGACCCAGTCCCAGTTGCCCGGGGCCAAACTCTCGCCCCGGGGCTGGTATCGCCTGCTGGACCCGGACGGCGACCAGTTGCTGGACCCCCAGGAGGTCTCCGACTACAACCGTCTGCAAATCCTGACCCTGCTGCGCTACCGTCCCCAGGACCCGGCCGCGGGCTACGCCTGGGTGCTGGCCCTGGACCGCCAGGCCCCCCGGGTGCTCAGCGACCAGCGGCTCTACCAGGAAATGCTGGCCTTTGAGTTCAACCCGCCCCTGACCCCGCTGACCATGGCCCCGGTGCAATACCTGGCCCCGGCGGCCGGGCGGGCCTTCTCGCGCAGCGACTGGTCCGAGCGCGCCACCTGGCTCAGCTTCCACGCCGGCCCTCATTTTGCCCGGCCCCTGCACCTGGATCCCCTGGGCCTGGTCATCTATCGCCGGGGCCTGCTCCTGCCGCCGGGCGGGGCCTACGACGGCCCCGACACGCCCCACGCCCAGAACTACGCGGTGCGCAGCCTGGCCCACAACACCCTGTCGATTTACGATCCCCAGGAATACTCCTGGTACGACCTGCGCGAAGGTCCCCAGCGCAAGGGCCTGTACAGCAACGACGGCGGGGCGCGGTCCTTCGCCGCCTTTGACGATCAGGGCCGCCCCACCCGGCAGGCCCCCTGGACCGCCAGCGGCTACACCACCGGCCCCGCCGCCTGGAGCGCCTTCAAGGACCTGTACCAACTGGCCAGCATCGAGGCCATGGCGGTGATGTCCCGCTTCACCTATCTGCGCGGCAACGCCACCCCGGCCTACGACGGCTCCACGGCCAAGGCCTCGCGGGTGGTGCGCCACCTGTTCCACCTGCGCGCCGGCGGCTCCGACGACGCCGAGGCGGTGGAGGTGGTGGCCCTGGTGGACGACGTGGAGCTGAACCAGGAGCGGGCGGCGGTGCGCCTGGTGCTGCACAGCGCCGAGCGTCCGGGATTCACCGGCGAGCTGACCAGCCTGGGTCCGGGGCGCTGGCGCGGTCGCGTCCAGAGCCTGCGCATCGACAACCACGCCTCGCGCCTGGACGTGGTCAGCCTGGTCCCCGCCCAGACCGTCCTGGCCCTGTTCGGCGAATCCAGCGCCGACTCCTGGGTGGGCGACCGCAACTGGCCCCCGCGCCCTCCGGCGCTGAACCAGGCCCCCTGGCGCATGGAGATCGAGGCCGCCGCGGCCCAGGGCAAGCGCCGGACCCTGGTCACGGCCCTGCTGCCGGCCGATTCCGACGCCCCGGCCCCGCCCAAGGTCAACGCCCTGGCCTCGCCCGATCCGGCGGTGGTGGGTCTGGTGGTGGAGGACGCTTTCTGGCCCCGGGTGGTGGCGGTGCGCCTGGGCCAGCCCTCGGCCCAGGCCGAGGTCGTCTACCAGCACCGCCCGGGGAACGCCCGCCATCTGGTGGCCGGCCTGGCCCCGGATCAGGCCTATCACATCCAGGCCAGCGGGGACCGGGTGACCCTGCGTCCGGGCCAGGGTCCGGGGGCGGTGTTGACCAGCAGCCCGGCCGGCACCCTGGCCTTCCTGCTGCCGGCCGCCGACGCCAAGGCCGACGGCGGCGATAAGCCCTAGCCTGGGTGTGGATGATATGATTCACATGGCGTCAAGTAGGTTGTTGTATCATTGGGTGATGATGGTCGCGCCGCGCCACCTCGGCCCGGGAGTTCGGGGTCCGGCCCGCGCGCAAGCGCACCCCGTGCCGAGGCAAGCCGAAGAATAGAGGAGGAGGATTCGATGCCCCGCATGATGAGACGCAAGCCATCCGTGGCGGTTTGGCTCCTGGCGCTGTTGCTGTTGCTGGGCTTGGCCTCCCCCGCCCTGGCCGACAAGCAGGCCTTCCTGAAAAAGGGGCAGGAGTATTACCAGCAGGGCAAGTACCGCGAGGCGGCCATCGAGTTCCGCAACGCCCTGCAGGATGACGCCCGCTACGCCGACGCCCACTATCACCTGGCCCTGACCTACATCAAGCTGGGCGACCTGGGCCAGGCCTATCGCCTGTTGTTCAACGCCGTCACCCTGAACCCGGACAACCTGGACGCCCAGGTCCGTCTGGGCCAGATTTCCCTCCTGGCCGGGCGGGTGGACGAGGCCCAGGAAAAGGCCGAGCTGGTCCTGAAGCAGAAGCCCAACGACGTGGAGGCCCTGATCCTCTTGGGCCAGTCCTATGGCCAGCGGGGCGACGCCACCAAGGCCCTGGACAACCTGCGCAAGGCCATGGAGCTGGCCCCCCAGCGGGCCGACATCCACGTCCTGATCGGCCAGCAGCACCAGGAGGAGGGACGCGGCGACCTGGCCGAGGCCCAGTTCAACGAGGCCATCAAGCTGGCCCCGGACCTCCTCACCCCCCGCCTGCTCCTGGTGCGCCTGTATCTTTCCCAGCGCCAGGACGACAAGGCCATCGCCACCCTGGGCGAGGCGGCCAAGGCCCATCCCAACGAGGCCCGCCTGCAACTGATGCTGGTGGAGCTGTTGATGCGCCAGCACAAGCCGGACGAGGCCGAGCGCTCCCTGCGCGAGCTGGTGGCCCGCTATCCCAATGACGAACGCTATCGCCTGGCCCTGGGCCGCCTGTTCGCGGTCAACGGCCAGATGGACAAGGCCGAGCAGGCCTACCTGGACGCGGTGCGCCAATCGCCCCAGGCCATGTGGCCCCTGTTGATGACCGCCCGCTTCTACGCCGCCCGGGGCGATCAGGTCAAGGCCCTGTCCTACCTGGAGCAGGCGGCCAAGGTCTCGCCCGCCTCTCCGGTGCCCACCAACGCCCTGGCCGAGTTCGACCTGGAGCGCGGCCGCCTGGACCAGGCCGAAAAGCGCCTGGACGAGCTGGCCAAGCAGTTCCCGGGCAACACCACCACCCAGACCCTCCAGGGCCGCCTGTTCATGGCCCGGGGCGACCTGGAAAAGGCGGTGGCCATGTTCACCGGCGTGATCCGCGAGCGGCCCGAGGACCCCGAGGCCCTGTTCCGCCGCGCCCAGGCCTTCACCCGGCAGCAGAAGCCCCAATTGGCCATCGCCGACCTGGGCAAGGCCCTGAAGACCGATCCCTCGGACACCCGCTCGCGCTTCCTGCTGGCCTCCCTGCTGGCCACCTCCGGCGAGCTCAACCAGGCCATCGCCCAGATGGACCAGGTGCTGGAGGCCGAGCCCAACAACGCCCTGGCCCTGGACATGCGGGGCCGTCTCTACCTGAGCCAGGGGACCTTCCCCAAGGCCGAGCAGGATTTCAAGGAAATCGTGCGCCGCGACCCCAAGGCCGGCATTGGTTACCTGCGCCTGGGCATGCTGGCCCAGGCCCGCAACGATCCGGCCGGGGCGGCCAAGCAGTTCGAGGAGGCCCTGAAGCTCGATCCCAACAACTTCGACGCCCTGACCCGGGTGGCTTTCCTGTTCATGGAGCAGCGGCAGAACGCCCAGGCCCTGGAGCGGGTGCAGACCCAGATGAAGGTCAGCAACCGCAAGGACCTGGTGCACAACCTGCTGGGCGACCTCTACCAGATGAACGGCAAGCCCGAGCTGGCCCGCCAGGAATACCAGGCCGCGCTGTCGTTGAACCCCAACCTGGTGGGCTCCCTGATGGGCCTGGCCGCGGTGGCCCGCAGCCAGGGCCAGATCAAGCAGGCCCTGGACTACATCAACCAGGCCCTGGCCCTGACCCCGGACAACCCCACCGCCCTGGTGGCACGGGGCGATCTCAATGAATTGCTGAACCAGAACGACCAGGCCGAGGCCGACTATCGCGCGGCCTTGCAGGCCAACGCCGAGTTCGTGCCGGCGCTCAACAACCTGGCCTACCTGCTGGCCCGCAAGGGCAGGGACAAGGCCCTGAACGAGGCCCTGCCCCTGATCCAGCGCGCCCGCCGCCTGGCCCC
>CALERA010000113.1 GCA_937908275.1 uncultured Desulfarculaceae bacterium
CGCACCGGCGACGAGTTCTTCGACCGCTTCTTCGAGGAGTTCTTCCAGCCCATGTCCCGGGAGCAGTCCAGCCTGGGCTCGGGCTTCATCTTCGATGGCCAGCGGGGCCTGATCGTCACCAACCGCCACGTGGTCAGCGCCGCCAGCGAGATCACGGTGCAACTGGCCGACCAGCGCTCCCTGCCGGCCCAGGTGGTGGGGGCCGACCCCGGCACCGACCTGGCGGTCCTGCGCGTGCGTCCCCAGGGCGCGCTGCCCGCCGCCCGCCTGGGCGATTCCGACCAGATCATGATCGGCGAGGACGTCATCGCCATCGGCAACCCCTTTGGCCTGTCCCACACCGTCACCCGGGGCGTGGTCAGCGCCCTGGGGCGCAAGGTCCGCACCGGCCAGAACGAGTGGCTGCGGGACCTGATCCAGATCGACGCCAGCATCAACCCCGGCAACTCCGGCGGACCACTGCTCAACGCCGACGGCGAGGTCATCGGCATCAACACCGCCATCTTCCAGAACGCCCAGGGCATCGGCTTCGCCATCCCGGTCAACCGGGTGCGGCGGGTGGTGGACGATCTGGTGCGCTATGGCGAGGTGGTGCCGGCCTGGCTGGGACTGGAGTTGCAGGACCTGACCCCGGAGCTGGCGGCCCACTTCGGCCTGGCCGGCCAGGGCGGGGCCCTGGTCAGCGAGGTGATGGCCGACAGCCCGGCGGCCGAGGCCGGCCTGGGCCGGGGCGCGGTGGTGCAGTCCCTGGACGGCCGGCCGGTGGCCAGCGTCAGCGACTATGGCGCGATCCTGGCCGAGGTCAAGGTGGGGGCCACGGTCAGCCTGGGCCTGGTGGCCGCCGGCCGGCGCCAGGAGGTCAGCCTCCAGGCCCGGCCCTTCCCCCTGGCCCGGGCGGCGGAGCTGGCCTGGCGGCGGCTGGGCGTCGCCGTGGCCGAGCTGGACGCCCAGGCCGCCCGCTTCCACCGGGTGGGTCCCGGGGCCGGGGTGGTGATCAGCAAGGTGCGCGAGGGCTCCTCGGCCCAACGCATCGGACTCCAGCCCGGCGACCTGATCCGCCAGGTGGGCGAGGGACCCACCCCGGACCTGGCCAGCTTCCAGCGCCAGATCGCCAAGCAGCGCCTGATGGGCCGGCTGACGGTCCTGGCCCAGCGCGGCCGGGTCAGCCAGTACCTCACCCTGGGGCCCTAGGGCCCCGGGCGAGCCCTCCTGGCCGGGTGCCCCCGGCGGCGCGTACACGGGTCGTGGCCGGGTGCCCCCGGCGGGGCGTACACGGGTCGGTTGGCGCAGGGCCTTCGCTCGGGCCTCGCCCGCTCCCGTATAGGCCTCGCCAAAACGCGGCGGGCGGGGCTAAGCCCCGGCTCTACGAAATCGTCAGGGAAATCCCAATCTTCGTCGGGGCGGGGTTTATCCCCGCCCGTCTTGCTTGCCTCCCGGTGTCACCACTCCGTAGGTCGCGTGCCGCGAGGGCGTACACGGGTCGTGGCCGGGTGCCCCCGGCCGGGCGTACACGGGGCGGGGTCGCGTGCCGCGACGGGCGTATACGGGTCGAGTGGCGCTGGTCCTTCGCCCGCACCTCGCCCGCTCCCGTATAGGCCTCGCCAAAATGCAGCGGGCGGGGACAAACCCCGCCCCTACGAAATCTCCAGGAAAATACCTGTCTTCGCAGGGACGAGGTTTATCCCCGCCCGTTTAGTTACGCTTCCTGTCCTCTGGCGGGGCCTATTGTCCCTGGGTGCTGAGGTTCTGGGGCCGGTGGTCGGTCACCCGGTAGTCGGCCGGGGGCTGATAGCTGAAGGTCTCCGGCCCCAGGGGCGGGTTGACCTGCACCTGCTGGAAGCGGTACTCGGTGATGTCGCCGATGACGTTGACCATGCGGAAGCCGCTCAGCACGATCTGCTCCGGGCTGAACCACAGCACCAGGCGCTTGATATCGGCACGGTTCTCCTTGGGCTTGAGCACCAGGGTCAGGTCGTTCTCCCCGGCCAGGCGGTCGGCCTCCTCCGGGGCCTCCACGCTGAAGGCCTCGTCCACTCGGGCCAGGCCGCCCAGGATGTCCAGCAGCGAGCGCAGGCCCACCGTGAAACGCTCCAGGGGATAGACGTCGGCCCGGCCGCGCTCGGCCCGCACCCACCACACGCTGCCTTGCTGCGTGAGGATGAGTTCCGGCCGGGGGGTGTCCTGCTGCAGGCGCAGGGAGGCCGGCCGGGCCCAGAGCAGGCTGCCGGAGCCCTCCACCACCCGCTCGCCATCGCTGCCGGCGGCCACGAACAGGCTCTTGCGCAGGAACTGGGCGGCCAGGGTGCTAGATCGGAAGAGCACACGTCTGAACTCCAGTCACGGCTACATCTCGTA
>CALERA010000114.1 GCA_937908275.1 uncultured Desulfarculaceae bacterium
ACCACCGAGATCTACACTCTTTCCCTACACGACGCTCTTCCGATCTGTGTTTCTCCTCCTCGCGGTTGGGCCGGTTCAGGGCGTCGTAGTCATAGCCCAGATCCATGTGGCTGTAGTGCAGGAAACCCATCAGGCGCAGGTCCGGCCGGTCCACCCCGCCCCAGAGGTAGTTGTGGGTCAGCTTCTGGTCGGTCTGGTAGTTGCTGGACGGGCTCTTGCCATAGCTGCGGGTGTAGCCCGACTCCTGGCGGTTGAGCATGTAGTTCAGGCTCAGCCAGGGCAGGGGGCGGGTGGCCACCAGGGCCGCCTGCTCCTCCACCCGCTTCAGGCCGGTGTCATAGGGGCTGCGGGAGCTGTAGTTGAGCTTGACCTGGTCCAGGGACCCCTGGCCGCCCCACTGCCCGCCGACCCAGGCCAGGGGATGGTCGCCCCAGACCCCGGCCTGCCAGCGGTCGCGGTTGCCGGCCTTGGCGTCGATCCCGGCCTGGGCCTGGCCCCCGGCCGCCACCGGCTGGCGGGTGATGATGTTGATGACCCCGGACATGGCCTGGGAGCCATAGAGCACCGCCTGGGCGCCCTTGACGATCTCGATGCGCTCGATCATGCGCTTGGGGATCATGGACAGGTCGTAGCCGCCGTTGGCCGGCGAGGCCAGGATCGGCAGGCCATTGAGCAGCACCAACTCGCCGCCCTTGAGGCCGCGCAGGCCGGCCTCGCCGTTCATGCCGCCCTGGTTCACGCCGCCGGGCAACTGGGCGGAGATGAAGACCCCGGCGGTCTGCTCCACCAGGTCCAGGGCCGAGTCGCCGGCCATCAGCTCGATCTCCTCGCGCTCCAGGGTGGTGGTGGCGGCGGCGGTGTCCAGAAAGGCCGCCGCCTGGCGTTTGGCGGTGACGGTCATCGGGGCCAGGGTGGTGGCCTGGCCCGAGGCCGGTTCGGACCCGGGGTCGCCAGAAGCCCCGGAGGCCGCCACCGGGCAGACCAGGCCCAGCAAGAGCAGGATCAGGCTCAACTTTCGCATGCTTCTCTCCTTCGATTCAGTCTCCTCAGGGATGCCAAAGCCACCGGAGGCAACAAAAAAACGCCCCGAGTCCTTATGGATAAAGGACTCGGGGCGCACCCAGCTTGCTTAGCCCCAGCCTCCGGAGGCATCAGTCCACGAACGCCTGCCGAACCGTTGGTCTGGGTAGGTCTTCTGGCTCCCGGATCAGCCTACTCTCCGCGCCTTCCCAACGTCATGTTTGACGCCAGTGGCATTTTTCGCGGATTTCGTCCCCGGTCACAGCGGCGGGACCGCGCCGGCTTTTACCGGCTTCCCTATTAAGCCCTGACGGGCTCCCAGACCGAATGTAGAATGACCCTAACAACAAACCCCAAACCGGTCAAGCGCGGATTCGCGTCCGCCCGAGGACGCGGACAATTCCTTCAGGGGGCCTGCCATGACGAACCTGCCCGTTTTCCCGCCACCCACGGCCCGGGGGCGCGATGTGCTCTGCCTGGGGCTCAACGCCACCGACCATCTCTGCCTGATCCCCCATCGCCCGGACTGGGGCGGCAAGCTGCGCATGAAGACCCTGGCCAGCATGGGCGGCGGTCAGGCCGCCACCGCGGCCTGCGCCCTGGGCCGCCTGGGCTGGCGGGTGGCCTATGCCGGGGTCTGCGGCGACGACGCCCCGGGCCGCCAGGCCGGTCCCTGGCTGCGGGAATTCGGGGTGGACCCGGCCGGGCTGGTGGTCAAGCCCGGCACCGGCAGCCAGCAGGCCTTCATCATGGTGGAGGAGCGCGGTGGCGAGCGCACCATCATCTGGACCCGGGACGAGGCCTGCCGCCTGGAGCCCGGGGACCTGGACGAGCAACTCATCGCCAGCGCCCGGGTGCTGCACCTGGACGGCCATTTCTGGCAGGCCTCCCTGGCCGCCGCCCGTCTGGCCCGGTCCCATGGTCTGCTGGTCAGCCTGGATGGGGAGCGCATCTTCGCCGGCACCGAGGAGTTGGTTTCGCTCTGCGACGTGGTGGTGGGCTGCGAGGACTTCGCCCAGCGCCTGTTCGGCCTGGACAGCCCGGAGCGGGCCCTGGCCCGCCTGGCGGAGCTTGGTCCGGCCTGGGTGGGGCGCACCCTGGGCCGAGGCGGGGCGGAACTGCTGGTGGACGGGCGGCGTCACTATGTCCCGGGCTTCCCGGTCCAGACCGTGGACACCACCGGCGCGGGCGACGTTTTCCACGCCGGCCTGGTGCACGCGCTGCTGCTGGGGCAGGACCCGGCCGAGGCCCTGACCACGGCCAACGCCCTGGCCGCCATCTCCACCACCGGCCTGGGCGGCCGCGCGGCCCTGGCCGCCCGGCCCCAACTGGAGGCCTTCCTGGCCGCCCACGCCCGGCGGTCCTGAGCCGGTCCGGCGCGGCGGGGCGGCGGGGCAGGCCCCCGGGCCTAGGGTTCGACGGCCAGCATCCGGGCCAGCTTGAGCATGGATTCGTGCGGACCCAGGGCGATCAGGGTGTCGCCCCGGTCGATGACGGTGTCGGCCGGCGGGTTGAAGATCATGCGGTCGTCGGCCTTCTTGATGGCCAGGATGATCAGGTCCAGCTTCTGGCGCAGGCCGGATTCCTTCAGGCTGACCCCCACCAGGTCGTTCTCCTGGCCCACCACCAGCTCCTCCATCTGCAGGGCCAGGTCCGAGCCGTGGAAGGTGAGGTCGATGAAGTCGGCCACCGAGGGGCGCAGCACGGTCTGGGCGATGCGGCGGGCGCCGATGAAGTAGGGCGAGACCACCTTGTCCGCCCCGGCCCGCTTGAGCTTGCGCTCGCTGCCCGGCTCGGTGGCGCGGGCGATGATGAAAAGATCCGGGCGCATGCCCTTGGCGGTGAGCACGATGTAGACGTTGTCGGCGTCGCTGCTGACCGTGGCCACCAGGCCCCGGGCGCGGTCGATGCCCGCGGCCAGGAGGCTCTCGTCCTCGGTGGCCGAGCCCAGCACATAGTGGATGCCGGCCGCCTCCAGCCGCCGGGTGGCCTCCTCGCTGGTGTCGATGACCACCATGGCCACGTGCTTCTCGGCCAGCATGTCGGCCACCTGGGCCCCGATGCGACCAAAGCCGCAGATGATGTAGTGGTCCTTGAGCGACCGGATCTTGCGCTCCAAGCTACGCCTCCCCATCACCTGGCGGAGTTTGCCCTCCACCACCCACTGGGTGATCATGGTCAGGAAGTAGAGCACCGAGCCCACTCCCGTCAAGATCAGCCCGATGCTGAAAAGCTCGCCCGCGCGGCTGAGCGGGTGGACCTCGCCGTAGCCCACGGTGGAGACCGTGGTGATGGTCATGAACAGGGAGTCGTGGAAGTCCCAGCCCTCGATGAGCATGTAGCCCAGGGTGCCGCTGCCCAACACCACCACGAAGGTGGTGAGGGCCAGGACCACCTTGTTGTCGGTCAACAGGAAGGTGCGCTTCTCCACCTTGGCCGGCGACCGCTCAGCGGGGGGCGCCGTCGGGCGGCGTGGACTCGGAGCCCACCACGTCCGCGGCGTATTCCGCCAGGTTGGAGGGCAGGTTGGCGAAGATGATCATGAACGGCAGGCTTCCCCCCGCGGTCAGGATCTGGGGCTGCCCCTCGATCAGGGGAGGCTGGTCCAGCCGGGCCTTGATCTCCTCGTAGGACAGGTCGTGCAGCTCCTCGGTGCTGAAGACCTGGCCGGCGTAGACCCTGGCCTGGGCCGCGGTCTTGCCCTGGGCGTCGTTGAGCTGGCCGCGCACCAGGACCTTGATCCGGGCCTGGTCGCCCTCGTTCTGCACCTGGCCCTGGATCACGAACAGGCGGCCGGACTTCTGGTTCATGCGGTAGTAGGCCCGCACCTGGGCCAGGCGCAGGCTGCGGTATTCGGCCTGGGCCGGGGCCTTGTCGGCGACGGCGTTCCTGCCGCCCGCGTTGGCGGCTTTGCCGGTCGTGGTCTGGGCGGCGGGCTGGTGGCTCAGGATCAGGCTGAAGCCGGGCAGGCTGCGGAAGGGATTGACCACCTGGGGCAGCACGTGCAGGCGATCCAAGACCAACAGACCGCCCACCAGCACCAGGATCAGAATCAGAGGCAGGAAAACCAGCCAGAACAGCAGCTTGACGCCCTTACCGCCCTTGGGGCCGTGGTCGCGCCGGGTCATGGCGTCCACGTCCAGGCCGAAATCCGCGTCCTCGGCGGCGGCCGCCGCCTGGCCGGGCTCGTCGCTCAGCTCGAAGAATTCCGGGGACTTGGCCTTGGGCTCGGCTGACGCGGGCGAGGCCGCGGCCTGG
>CALERA010000115.1 GCA_937908275.1 uncultured Desulfarculaceae bacterium
TAGCGGCCCTCGGCCAGCTCCATGTTCTCCTGGGCCTGGCGCAGGCCCTCGCGGGCGGAGTCAATGCTCTCCAGGGCCTGGTTGACCGAGAGGTAGGCCGAGGAGACGTCCTTGGAGACCTGCAACTCGCGCTCGCGCAGGAGCGACTTGGTGCGCAGACGGTTGGCCCGGGCCTCGTTGACCTGGCCCTGGGTCTTGAAGCCGGAGAAGAGGGCCCAGTTCAGGGTGGCCCCGGCCTGCCAGGACTCCAGCAGGGGGAACTCGACGTTTTGCCAGTTGTAGCTGGCGCCCAGGCTAAAGCTGGGGAAATAGTTGCCCTGGGCGGCGACGATGGAGGCCTCGGCGGCCTGGATCTGGGCCTCGGCGTCGGCCAACTCCGGCCGGGCCTTCAGGGCCTCGCCCAACAGCTTGTTCTGGTTGGGCGGCCGGCGGGGATAACGGGAGAGGGGGGCCAGGCTGTATTCGCCCTCCACCGGCGGCCCGCCCAGTTGCTGTTCCAGGGTGACGCGGGAGGTGCGCAGGTCGTACTGGGCCTTGATCAGGTTCAGGCGGCTCTTGGCCCGGTCGGCCTCGCCCTTGGTCACGTCGATCTTGGGCTTGAGGCCGGACTCGAACAGGGCCTTGGCCTGCTCCAGGTGGGCCTCCTGCACCCGCAGGGAGTCCTGGTTGACGCCCACCAGCTCTTCCTTGCGCAGCACGTCGTAATAGGCCTTGCTCACCGACTGGACCAGTTGGGCCAGGGTGGTGAAGCGTTGCTGCTGGGTGGAGGAGAGGTTGTAGCGGCTCTGGTCCACCTGGCCGCTGGTGGCCCCGAAGTCATAGAGGTATTGCGAAACCGAGACCGTGTTCTGATAGGTGTTGAATTCGTTGCCGCTGCCGCCGGAGGCCGCGGCGTAGGCCTCGCTCTCGTACCAGTTGCGGTTGTAGATGGCCTTGTTGGAGAGCTGGGGCAGGTAGGCGGAGACGGCCTGGGTGACCCTGGCCTCGGCCGCGCGCACCTGTTGCTCGGCCTGGGCCAGGCCGGGATTGCGCTCCAAGGCGATGGACAGGACCTGGTCCAGGTTCAGGCTGGCCTGGGCCGCCGGGGCGGCGACCGGATGGCCCAGGAGCATGGCCAGGGGTAAAAGCAGGAAGACGATTCGTAATTTCATCAGCCTCTCCGCAAAGTTCCTGGCCGTCGCACCGGAGCGCCATCCGCGAGATTGTCGGCGGCGAAGCCGGTAATTCAGTTGTTACTCAAGCCTCTAATAAATTAAATTGAAAGGGGGTTAATTTGCAACTTCACTTGTGAGGGTCGCTGATATGGCGGCTATAAAATCGGAATGTTACGCATTGGCGAAAGGTGACCAGGGCATGGGCGAGCGAGTGGTGGTTGGACGCGGTGGCTTGCGGGGCCTGAGCCTGGGCCTGGCCTGGGCCTGCCTGGCGCTTTCCCTGGGCCTGGGCCTGGCCGCCTGCTCGGGAGGCGAGGAGCACAAAGCCACCGCCGAGCGCCCCCCGGCCCCGGTGGTGATCGACCAGACCCGGAGCGCCGCGGTGCCGGTGTCGATCCTGGCCATCGGCCGGGTGGAGGCCCTGGCCACGGTCTCGGTGCGCAGCCAGGTGGGTGGCCAGTTGCAAAAGGTCCACTTCGCCGAGGGGCAACTGGTCAAGGCCGGCCAACCCCTGCTGAGCATCGACCCCCGTCCCTATCAGGCCGCCCTGGACCAGGCCATCGCCAACCTGGAGCGCGACGAGGCCACCCTGAAGGAAAACCGCCAGGAAGCGGCGCGCAACCAGAAGATGGTGGAGCGCAACTTCATCAGCCGCCAGGACTATGACAAGAGCGTGGCCCAGGCCGAGAGCCAGGCCGCCACGGTCAAGGCCGACCAGGCCGCCATCGAGAAGGCCCGTCTGGACCTGTCCTATTGCTCGATCACCGCGCCGCTCACCGGCCAGACCGGCAGCCTTCTGATCAACCAGGGCAACATCGTGCAGGCCAACAGCGACACCCTGGTGGTGATCAAGCAGATCCAGCCCACCTACGTCACCTTCGCGGTGCCGGAGCGCGACCTGAGCCAGATCCGGCGGCGCATGGCCCAGGCCACCCTCAAGGTCACCGCCACCCTGCC
>CALERA010000116.1 GCA_937908275.1 uncultured Desulfarculaceae bacterium
CGCATCAGGTCCACGCTGATGGGCGGCAGCTCGGCCCCTGGCCTGTCACCCATGGTCTTATCCTCTGTGGATGGTCTCGTAATCCTGGCGCACCATGGCCAGCAGGCGCTTGGCGCGGTCGAACTCCAGGTTGATGGTCTCCCATCGCACCGGTTCGCTCAGGCGCTGCAGCAACAGGCCGTCGTCCCCGAACCAGCCCGGCAAGGGCCCGCCCAGGAAATAACCTCGCGACCTGAGCTCCTCCACCGCCGCGCCCACGCAGGCCTGGCCCAGGGTCAGCCAGACCTGGATCGTCACCACCCCCCGGGCCTCGGCCTCGGCCTCGGCTTGGTCCAGGGCGGCGTGCAGGTCCGCCCCGGGCTGGTGCAGGGAGATCCGGGCCACCTGGGCGTAGTCGATGATCCGGTTCTCCAGGCGGGTGGCCACCCCGGCCGGCAGGGGCCGGTCGGCGGGCAGGAAATGGCGCTGGTCCTTGAACCCGGCGTATAGCTCCACGAGTTGCTCGGCGTAGGGCTCGGGCAGGTGCACCGCCCGGTCATAGGGGACCAGGGTCACGAAGTCGATGAGGTTGGAGACCCGCCACCTGAGCTTGGTCTCCTTGGCATAGGCCGCCGCCGGCATCAGACCCACCTCCAGGGTCATGGTGACGAAGTCCTGGCCGTGGCAGAGCTTCTGCGAATAGACATGGCTGCACACCGGCTCGGCCCAGACCACCTCCAGACCGAATTGGGGGCCCACCTGCACCCCGTGGGCCACCATGCGGCTGAACAGATCGGCCACCCGGAACTCGGGGTGGACCAGACCGGCCCCGGATTCGTGGCATTTGGGATGGGGCACGTGGTTGAACAGGGCGTTGTGCCCCACCACCCGGCCCTCCGGGGTGCGGGCCACGCTGGAGATGATGGTCCCCTCGCGGTTGGCGGCGATCAAGGCCTCGGGATCGTAATAAATCTTGACCGGATAGGCCTCGCCATAGATCAGGCGGAACAGATCGGCCACGCCCGGGGCGTCCTCCGGACGCAGCAAATCCACCGCGATGGGGGGCAGGGAAGCTTTGGCGTCGGTCATGCTTGATCCTCGATCCTCGCTTGGCGTTTAAGGGTCAGGGCCGCCAGGCCGGCCGCCAGGCAGACCACGGCGCTGGTCAGGAACAGGATCCGCCCACCGGCCAGGCCCAGCAGCAGGCCACCCAGCCAGGGACCGAAAAAGAAGCCGCCCTGGAACATGAACATGCCCAGGTTGAGGTTCAGGGCCCGCAGGTGGGGCGGCGACAACTCGAAGAGCAGGGCGTTGAGCAGCGGGAAGGCCACCCCCCAGCCCAGGCCGAAGGCCAGGCCCACCGCCACCACCTGCCAATCCCGGGAAACCAGGCTGGTCAGGGCGAAGCACAGGGCCAGCCAGGCCGCCGCGCCGGCCAGCAGCCGGCGCTTGTCGTAGCGGTCCAGGCGCTTGGCCGCCAGCAGGCGCACCAGCATCTCGGAGCAGTAGGTGGCGGTGAAGAACCAGGCCGCCCTTTGCAGGCCCTGCTCCAGAAAGGCCGGCTCGACCAGGAAGAACAGGCCGGCGAAGGTGCAATACACCCCCAGGCTCAGGAACAGGCAGCCGACCACCCCCAGGTCGCGCAGGTTCTCCTTGAGCTGGTCGAGCTTGATGCGGCCTTTTCCCGGGACACCCTCCGCGGCGGTGGGCCGCGGCCGGCCCAGCCAGGCCAGGGGCAGGATGCCCAGGGTCGCCAACCCGGTGAGGTTGAGCAGGTTCAGGTAACCGCCCAGGAGGCGCTCCAGGGGCTCCACCAGGGGAGGCACCACCGCGTAGGGCAGCAGGGTGACGATCCCCATCACCCCGAAGGCCTCGCCGCTGCGGTCCGGCGGGATGCAGGCCACCAGGGCGGCGGTGCCGGCGATGGCCAGCACCGCGTAGGCCAGGCCGTGCAGCAGCCGCACCCCGAGCCAGGCGTTGAAACCCTCGGGCAGGTTGTAGGCCGCCAGGGCCAGGGCGTTGGCCAGCGCGCTCCAGAACAGCCAGCGCCAGGCCCGGTGGGGTCCGATCAGGGGACTGAGCAGCGGCCGCACCACCAGGCCGACCAGGGCGAAGGCCCCCACCAGGAGCCCGGCCTGGTCCTTGTCCAGGTTGTTTCCGGTTAAAAACGCGAAATAGTGAAAAAAAACCGCCATGTTGCAAAACAGCAGGAACTGGATGGCGATCTGGGCGACGAATTGGGGGGTGTAAAGGCGTATGGCTCCGGCGTCTTGGGCCGGCGTCCCGTTCATGACCGGCTCGGCAGGATGCCGCGCAGGGCGGCGATGAAGGCCTCCATGGCCAGGTGGCTGCCGATGCTGACCCGGATCCAGTTGGGGAAGCGGAAGCCGGTCATGGAGCGGATCATCACCCCCTGTTGCAGCAGGCGGCGATAGGCCATGGTGTCGCTCAGGGGCAGGCGGATCATCAAAAAACAGCCCTCGCCGTTCTGGACCGTCAGCCCCAGGGCGGCCAGCTCCTCCAGCAGATAGGCCTTTTCCCGGGCCACCAAGGCCCGGGTGGCGGCCAGGTGGTCGGCGTCGTCGGCCAGGGCGGCCAGGGCCGCCTCCTGGGCCAGGATGTTGACCGAGTAGACCACGCAGGTGCGGCGGATGGCGTCCACCACCTCCGGGCTGCCGGCCAGATAGCCCACCCGCAGCCCGGCCAGGGCATATATCTTGGAAAAAGTGCGGAACACCAGTAGGTTGGGATGGCGGTTCAGCATCTGAATGCCGTCGGGGAACTCCGGGCGGTCCACGAACTCGCGGTAGGCCTCGTCCAGCACCACGATCTGCTGGCCGTCCACCCGGGCCAGGAAGCGCTCCAGGCGCTCCCGGTCCCACCAGGTCCCGGTGGGGTTGTTGGGGTTGCAGATGAAGATGATCTTGCTGCGCCGATCGATGAGCCGCAGCAGGGCTTCGTCGTCGAAGCCGAAATCTTTCAGCGGGGCCAGGCGGGCCTCGAAGCCGCTGAAATTGGCCACCCACTCGTAGACCGCGAAGGTGCGGTCGGCGGTGATGATGTTGTCGCCCTCCTGGCAAAAGGCCTTGATCGCAAAGCTGATGACCTCGTTGGCCCCGTTGCCCACCAGGAATTGGTCCGGATCCAGGCCGAAGCGGCGCGCCAGAGCCTGGCGCAAATACCAGCTGTCGCCGCTGGGATAGATGCCGGCCCGGGGCGGGGGGAAGCGGCGAATCACCTCCTGGGCCAGGGGGGGCGGCCCCAGGGGGTTCTCGTTGTTGTTCAGGCGGTGCAAGTGGCCGATCCGATAGAGCTTCATCAGCTCGGGGTCGGGCTGGGAGGGCATATAGGGCTCGAAACGGCGCACGAATTCCGGCGTCAGCCGGTCCAGGTCCGGGGCGCGCATGGAGGCTAGTCCGCCGTTTCCTGGAAGACCACCAGGTCGCCCTGGCCCAGGGCGGGCAAGAGCAGGCGGGGTCGGAAGCCCGCGGCGGCGATCTCCGGCAGCAGCCCGGCCTGCCATGGGCTGCCCAGGTCCAGGTTCAGGAAAATATTGAGGATGCCTTCCTCGCGCAGGGCGGCCAGATGGGACCTGAGGTTGGCGGTCAGGTCGCGGCCGTCCCAGACCAGGGCCAGGGTGGCCTGGCTGCGGGCGCGGTTCAGGTCGGCCGAGAGCACCGAGTGCTCGGCCCGGGTCTCGCCGGCCGGGGATAACTCGCGGATGCCGCGCGGCAGGAACAGGTTCTGGTATTGCTCCTCCAAAAAGCCGCGCAACTCGGGGTGGCACCAGACCCAGGCCCCGGGGTCTTCCTCCAACTGGCGGTAGTAGTGCGGCCAGTGCTCCTGGCGGCCGTCCGGCTGGCGCAATTGCAAATCGCCCAGGAGTTCGAAGCCGTCCCGGGGCAGGTCCGGGGTGGCGAAGCGGCAGACCACCCCCCGGGCCCCGCTCTTGGCCACCCGGGCCAGGCAGGCCTCCACCAGGGCCTCGCCCTGGGCGGCATGGTCAGGCTGCTCGAAGAGATAGGGTCCGAAGAGCTGGATCGCCTTGGCGTCCCTGCGCCAGATCACGCCGCCTCCCGGCGCCTGGCCGGGGTCCTGGCTGGCCAACAGGGCGTAGTCGCCGCTGAGCGCCATGTCCGCCAGCTTGCCCGGCAGGCCGAAATCGGCCGGGAAGGCGGTCGGGGGATAGTGGGCGGCGATGAGCCGGGCCAGCTCCTTGATCTCGGCCGGCCCGGGGTCGGTGATAACCGCCTGGGACAACGGCGAAACCGGTGGGGGCGGGGTCTGGGGTGGTGGATAGGCCTTGTGCTTGTCCAGCACCAGCTCCATCTGGTCCTGGCCCAGGGCGCGCAGGCTGAAGCGGTCCACCGCCCGCGAGGCCAGCAACAGGCCCAGGCGCTCCAGGTCCTCGGGCCGGTCCGGCGAAAAGCCGGCGGCCAGGTTCAGCAGGCGGAAGTCCACCTCCGAGCGGGTGAAGCGCAGACGCAAACGCACATAGTAATAGTGTCCGCTGAGGTCCAGCTCCACCCGCGCCCCGGGGCCCAGGCTCTGGCAGAGGTGGGCGAAGACCTCCTCGGCGGCCAGGCAAAGGCGCATGGCTTCACCCCGGCCCAGGCCGAAAGCCTCGCCGGCCTGCTCGGACAACCCCGCGGCCAGGCGGATGAAATCGGGTTGCAGGGGCAGGCGCGACTGGATGAGGCGCGGGTCGTTGGCCATGGATCACCCTTTTGGCTGAATTTACCATGAGTATCAACGCCCGTGTGACGGCGTCAATACTAATGTGCGGCGCGGACCGACTCCTGGGCAGGGGTTGGCGCGCCAGTCTAAGGCCGGGAATGCCTTTGACAATCATGCCGGCCTGGCCAAGAATAGCCCCAGTCAACCGGGAGTGACGCGCAATGTCCAAGCTCAGCCCGCCGGAGGTCGGCGCCAGCCCGCCGCGCCGCGAGGCCCCGGCCAAGGTCGCGGGCCGCGAGGTCTACGCGGCCGATTACTGCGCCCCGGACCTGCTCTGGGCCGGGGTGAGGCGGGCGGGGATTGCCCATGCCCGCCTGCTGGCCATCGACACCGCCGCCGCGCGGAACCTGCCCGGGGTGGCGGCGGTGCTCACCGCCGCCGACGTCAAGGGCTCCAACCGCCAGGGGGTGATCCGCAAGGACCAGCCGGTGCTGGTGGATGAGCGGGTGCGCCATGCCGGCGACGCCCTGGCCCTGGTGGTGGCCACGAGCCCGGAGGTCCTGGAGCAAGCCCTGGCCCTGCTGCGGCCGGAGTTGGAGCCCCTGCCCGGGGTCTTCTCCACCCAGGCGGCCCTGGCCCCGGAGGCCCCCATCCTGCACCCCGACCACCCCGGCGGCAACCTGCTCCTGGAGGCCCACACCGAAAAGGGCAGGGGAGCCGAGGTCTTGGCCGACTGCGCCCTGGTGGTGGAGGGCGAATACCACCTGCCCCGCCAGGAGCACGCCTTCCTGGAGACCGAGTGCGGCTGGGCCGTCCTGGACCCCGAGGGCGTCCTGACCGTCACCGCCTCCACCCAGACCCCCTTCCGCGATCGCCTGGAGGTGGCCGAGGCCCTGGGCCTGGACCTGGCCAGGGTGCGGGTCATCGCCCCCAGCCCGGGCGGAGGGTTCGGCGGCAAGGACGGGGTCACGGTGCAGAGCCTGTTGGGCATGGCCGCCCTGGCCTGCCCCGGCC
>CALERA010000117.1 GCA_937908275.1 uncultured Desulfarculaceae bacterium
TCGGGCTTCTGGGTGGAGGTGCAGAAGGAGAACGTCTTCGCCCGCATGGAGAAGCACCCCTGCGCCACCCTGGAGGCCAAGCTGCGGGTCATCGGCCGGCTGTTCGTCATGACCCGCCAGATGGACATGGTCATGTTCTCCGACGCGGTGGTGGACTGGTACGTGGACCAGTTCATGAAGGGCGAGACCCCGCCCAGCCTGGCCGGTCCCTAACCGCCCGCCTGGCCTCCACCCTAGTAGTCGCCCGCCTCGCGCAGGTCGCCGCTGGCCAGGAGCCGCCCCCGGGGGCCGGGGAAGAAGTAGATCCAGGCTTGCTGGCGCTGGCCGGCCTGGTCCAGCACCGTGATCACCTCGCGGCAATACCAGCTGGGGTGCTCCTCCAACTGATCCAGCCGGGCCAGGCCCTCCGCGTCCACCGCGTACAACTCCCCCACCACCGGGGCCACGGCCTGGCTTTTCACCAGATAGGGAAAGTCGTCCAGGAACAGGGCGTAGGATTCCAGGCTGCGGGCCGGTCCCAGGTCCTGGGAGCCGGCCATCAGGTGGTGGTTCTTGTAGCCCTTGCGCAGGGTGCCATAGACGAAAACCAGGTGTTGTTCGCTCATGATGCGGTCTGCTCCCCGCGCCGCTGGCGGCGGCGCCATAGCTTGTAGATCTCGAACCAGATGATGGCCGCCAGGGCGGCCCCCAGGCAGATGGCCAGGTCGTGCGGGTGCAGCACGTAGAAATGAAACAACTCCCGCAGGCCGGGCACGAACAGCACCAGCCCCAACATGGCCAGCGCTCCGCCCACCACCCACCACAGGGCCGGATTGGGCCGGGTCAGGGCCGCCAGGATGGTGGCGTCCCAGGAACGGTTGGCCAGGATCAGGCCCAGGTTGGCCAGCACCAGGCTGGTGAAGGCCAGGGCGCGGGCCTCGTCCGGACCGTGCCCGATGCGCAGGGCGATGGCGTAGACTCCCAACAGGACCGCCAGCACCATCATCCCCTGCATCAGGGCCAGGGTCACCGGACCGGCCCCGAACAAGGGCTGGCCGGGGTCGCGGGGGGGCTGGTCCATCAGGCCCGGCTCCTCGGGCTCGGCCTCGAAGACCACCGAGCAGGCCGGGTCGATGATCATCTCCAAGAAAACGATGTGCACCGGCAGCAGGATCAGGGGCCAGCCCAGCAGGGCCGGGGCCAGGGAAAGGCCGGCGATGGGCACGTGCACCGCCAGGATGTAGGCCATGGCCTTGCGCAGGTTGGCGAAGATGCGCCGGCCCAGGCGCACCGCGGCCACGATGGAGGCGAAATCGTCGTTCAGCAGCACCAGGTCCGCCGCCTCGCGGGCCACGTCGGTGCCGCGCGCCCCCATGGCCACCCCGATGTGGGCCGCCTTGAGGGCCGGGGCGTCGTTGACCCCGTCGCCGGTCATGGCCACCACCTGGCCCTGGGCCTGGAGGGCCTGGACGATCATCAGCTTCTGGGCCGGGGCGATGCGGGCGAAGACGTTGACCCGGGCCAGGCGCTCCACCCGCTGGGCCTGGCTCATCTCCGCCAGCTCCGGCCCGGTCAGCACCGCGCCGTCGTGGTCCAGCCCGGCCTGTTGGGCCACCGCCCGGGCGGTGGCGGGGTGGTCGCCGGTGATCATCACCACCCGGATGCCGGCCCGCTGGCATTCAGCCACGGCCTGGGCCGCCTCCGGCCGCAGGGGGTCCTGCATGCCCACCAGACCCACGAAACGGAAGGCGAAGTCGTGCTGGCCGTCGGGCAGCTCATCCGCGCCCAGGCGGGCGGCGGCCACCCCCACCGAGCGCAGCCCGCGTTGGCCCAGGCTCTGGGTGGCCTGCTCCAGGGCCGCGATCTCCTCCGGCGGCAGGTGGCAGAGGTCGGCCACGGCCTCGGGCGCGCCCTTGGCCGCCACCACGTAGCCCGGCTGGCCCTCGCCCCGCCAGGCGTGGGACAGGGCCAACAGCTCCCGGCTCAGGGGATACTCCCGGGCCAGGTCCCAGTCCTCGTGCCAGTGTTCGCCCTCGGTCAGCCAGCGCCGGCCGGCCTCGCGCACCGCCCGGTCCAGGGGGTCGAAGGGCTCGCGCTGGCTGGCCAGCACCGCGTATTCCAGCAGGGGATGGAAGGCCTCGGGCAGGCCGGGGTCGCCCTCGGCGGTCAGGTCGAACTCCCGGCCGGCGGCCCAGAGCCGGGCCACGGCCAGGCGGTTCTGGGTCAGGGTGCCGGTCTTGTCCGCGCAGAGCACCGTGGCCGCGCCCAGGGTCTCCACCGCCGGCAGCCGCCGGGTCAGCACCGCCCGGCGGGAGATGCGCCAAGCCCCCAGGGCCAGGAAGATGGCCAGCACCACCGGGAACTCCTCGGGCAGCATGGCCATGGCCAGGGACAGCCCGGCCAGCACCGCCTGGAGCCATTCGCCCCGGCCCAGGCCGTGCAAGAGCGTCACCGCCAGGCTGAAGCCCAGGCCCACCAGGGCCAGGCGCTTGACCAGGCGGTTGGTCTGGGCCTGCAAGGGGGTGGGCTCGGGCGCCAATTGGCCCAGGGCGGCGCCGATGCGGCCCAACTGGGTGTCCGCGCCAATGGCCGCCACCCGGGCCAGGCCCAGGCCCCGCACCACCAGGGAGCCGGAGAAGACCTCGGCCCGGTCCTGGCCGCCCGGGCTGGCAAGGTCCAGGGATCCATCGGCGCAGAGCTGCTTGCGCACCGGCTCGGCCTCGCCGGTCAGGAGGGACTCGTCCACCAACAGGTTGCGGCAGGCCAGGACCTCGGCGTCGGCCGGCACCCGGTCGCCCTCGCTGAGCACCATCAGGTCGCCCCGCACCACCTCGGCCCCGGGGATGCGCCGCTCGCGGCCATCGCGGATGACCAGGGCCCGGGGGCTGGCCAGGCGGCGCAGGGCGCCCAGGGCCTTTTCGCTGCGCCGCTCCTGCACCAAGGTCAGCCCCAGCACCAGCAGCACGAAGGCCAACAGCAGCAAGGCCTCCTGCAGATCGCCCAGGACCAGGTAGACCCCGCCGGCCAGGAGCAACAGCAGCAGCATGGGCTCGGCCAGGACCTCGCGCAGCAGGCCCGCCAGGCCCCGGGGCTGGGCGTTGGGCAGCTCGTTGGGCCCGTCCTGGAGCAGACGTTGTCGGGCCTCCGTCTCGCTCAGGCCGGGCAGATTGGCCAGGTCGAATTCACGCGCCAGGTTCATCAGCCCCTCCCGGGTGCATCCAGGCTCAGCTTAAGCTCGTGTCCTGGTCTCGGCAAGGCCCAAAAAGCTTCACGGAAAGGGCGCAAAATCGGTGAATAAGGCCCGTTTGGTGTGCCCAACATCATTTTTTTAGTGGTTGGCAGGGTGAAAATGAGCCAAAACCGATTCAGCCAATTGACATCGCCGGTCCGGGAGTGCTTAGATGCTATCAACCTCAAAACAGGGAGAGAGAGGGGCGTATGGCAAAAAAAGCGATGACGAAGCTGGAGATGATCGACCAGATGGCCAAGGACGCGGGGATCGCCAAAACCGCGGCCAAGGCGGCGTTGGAGTCCTTCGTGACGCTGGCGGTCAAGGAAGTCAAGGCGGGTCGCCCGTTGCGGGTGGCGGGCCTGGGCACCTTCTCGCTGAAGAAGACCAAGGCGCGCAAAGGCGTCAACCCCAAGACGGGCGAGGCCATCAAGATCTCGGCCAAGAAGCGCATGGCCTTCAAGCCGGCGGCCCAGGTCAAGGACGTGCTCAACCCCAGCAAGTAGTCGCCTGCCCTATCCGCATCTGCGCCCATCGGCGACCGGCCGGTGGGCGCGATGCTTTTTCCGGCCCCGGCCCTACTTCAAGGTTGGCAGGCCCTCGGTGTCGGCGCAGGTCACTCCCGCGCAGTTGAGCTCGATCACCTCCACCCGGATGATCTTGCGGTCGGCCTCCTCCACCAGGGTGCCCACCACCTTCATGCCGTCGTACATCAGCTCCAGCAGGGGACGGCCCGCCGGGGTGTCTATCTCCTCCTCGGGACCGCAGATGATCACCGAGGGCACTTGCTCCACCGTGGCCTGGCGGTTGGACAGATCGATGACCACCGCCACCGAGGCCCGGCATACCTGTTTCATCTCTTCCATGGCACCCCCTCCGCGCCTTCGGCCCGGGGCATCCAGCAAGCGCCGGCTGGCTGATCCTGCCCGGCGAGGGACTTATTAATTCCAGGGTAGCACTCCCGGAAAAAATCGGAACAAGAATCGCCGCAAACCCGGCTCAGCCCACGATCCACAGGCTGGCCTGATCGCAGGCGGCCAGCAGGCGGTCGGAGACGTGGCCCAGCCAGAAGGCCCCGCCCTCACCCCGGCGGCCCAGGACCACGGTGCCGTATCCCCCCTGGGTCACGGCCTCCAGGATGGCCTTGGTCACGCTGGGGGCCGAGACCTCCTGGTGCTGGATCTGCGACGGGTCCAGGCCGGCCTCCAGCAGCATGGCCCGGGCCTGCTCCAGGATCGCTTCCATTTGACGGCGGTCGTGGGCGGTCAGGTCCCGGGCCAGGTGCTCGGCGTCCTCGGCGTCGTGCTGCATCCGGGCCAGGCGGGCCAGATGGGGCGCGACGTGGAACAAGGTCACCTGGCAGTGGGGGTTGCCGCCGACCATGAAGCCCAGATGGTCCACTCCCGCCAGGGCGCCCGGGGAGCGGTCCAGGGCGCAGAGCACCCGGCGGCTCTCCACCGCCCCGCCCACCACCCAGACCGGCACCCGGTCGGCGTGCTGCACCACCTTGTTGGTCACGCTGCCCACCAGGGCCTGGTGCAGCCGGCTCAGGCCCCGGCGGCCCAGGACCACCGCGTCATACAGCCCGCGCTCGGCCTCGAACAGGATGTCCCGGGCCAGGCCGGACTGGCGTTGCTGGGCCTTGACCCGCACCCGCTCCGGGGCCAGGCCCTGGGCCAACAGCCGCTCCCGGGCCTGCTCCAGCACCTCCTGGCCGCGTCGCTCCAGGCGGCGCTCCAGGGCGCGCAGGCGGTTGAAGGCGGCCGGGTCCAGGGCCGCGTCCTGGCGCAGGCCGGGGGGCACCGGCTCCATCACGTGGAAGAGGGTCACCCAGAGGTCGTCCAGCACCGCGGCTTCCATCAGGCCCAGGTAATCGGCCGCCGCCAGAGAGGCGGGCGAGCCGTCCACCGCCAGCAGAACCTTCTTTTCCATGGCATCCCCCGCGCTGGAAGCTTGGCCATCCGCCGGGACGCCTGGCCCCGGCTGCATTCATCATAGGCCTGGGGCGGGGAGGAGGGAATAAGGTGAATCCCTCATAGGAGATAGGCGTTTGGCGGGCCCTCCCGGGAGGGGAGGGCGCGGGGGATCAGAGTTTCAGGCGTTTGAAGAAGCGCTCGGGCACCGCCCGGATAATGAGCATCACGTAGCGCCAGAACCAGGGGGCGTAGACCACCTCCCGGCCCTTGACCACGCCCCGGTGGATGCAGGCCGCGATCACCTCCGGCCCCACCCAGAGCAGGCCCTTGTCAAAGGCCGCGGTCATGGGGGTGTCCACGAAGCCGGGCTTGATGGTCAGCACCCGCACCCCGGCCGGGGCCAGACGGTTGCGCAGGCCCTGCATGAAGATGCTCAGACCGCCCTTGGCCGCGCCGTAGATGTAGTTGCTCTGCCGGCCGCGATCACCGGCCACCGAGCTGATGGCGGCCAGGGCGCCTTTTCCCCGGGGCTCCAGCAGGTTGGCCAGGTGGGTGAGCAGGGAAGCCGCGCTGATGAAGTTGGTCTGCAACTCCTTGAGCGCGATGGCGAAATCGGCTTGGCCCGCGGCCTGGTCGCCCAGGGTGCCGTGGGCGATCAGGGCCAGGTCCAGGCCGCCCAACTGGTCGTCGGCCTTTTGGATCAGGGCCTGATGGCCGTCGCAGTCGCCCAGGTCGGCGGTCAGGCAGAAGGCCTCGGCCGCGCCCCGGGCGATCAGGTCCTGGGCCACGATTTCCAGGCGCTCCCGGCTCCGCCCCACCAGGCAGAAGGCCGCGCCCTGGGCGGCGAAAAGGCGGGCGGTGGCCTGGGCGATGGCCGAGGTGGCCCCCAGGATCAATATCTTCTGCATCACTGGCCCTCCTGGCCGGTGACCCGGCGCCAGAAGCTGGAGGAGAAGCGGGGGTCGCGCCAGGTCTCCAGCTCATGATGGTTGGGGTAGAAGGCGGCGAAGTCTTCCGGGCTCATGCAGGCGTCCTTGGCCGGATACATGGAGCCCCCGGCCTGGCGCACCAGGCGGGTGAGCTCGGCCATCAGGTCCCAGGTCTTGCGCCCCCGGATGGGGAAATCCAGGGCCAGGGTGGCCCCGGCCCGGGGGAAGGAGAGCAGGCCGGGCGAGGGCAGTTCGCCGAAGACCTTGAGCACCGCCAGGAAGGAGGCCATGCCCGAGCGCGCGGTGAGGGTGAGCATCTCAGCCAAAACCGTGGCCGCGTCATCCAGGGGCAGGACGCACTGGAACTGCACCAGACCGCCGGGGCCATAGATCAGGTTCCAGTTGTCCACCGCGTCCAGGGGATAGAAAAATCCCAGGGGATCAAGCACCTGGCTGACGGCCTCGCGCCGGGGCCAGTGGTAGTACAGGGCGTTGAAGGCCTTGAGGCTGAAGGGGTTCAAGAGCCAGCCCGGCAATTGGCAGGGGATCATCAGGCCCCGGCGCGGGGGCTTGGGCTGTTTCTGGGGCGGGGTTTCCAGGTGGTTGCCCCGCATGAAGACCCCCCGGCCCCGGTCCTCTCCCTTGGCCAGGCAGTCCACCCAGGCCACGGTGTAGTCATAGCCCGCGTCGGAGTCGGCCGAGAGGGCGAAGAACTCGTCCAGGCCGCCGAAGCGCAGGTTCTCCACCGCCAGGCCGGGATTGACCACCGGCAGCAGGCGCAGTTCGAGCCAGGTGATCAGCCCGGTGAGCCCCAGGCCGCCAATGGTGGCGGCGAAGAGCCCGGGGTTCTCCTCCGGCGAGCAGAGGGTGCGCGAGCCATCGGAGCGCAGCAGCTCCAGGCGGGTGACATGGCGGCCGAAGGTGCCCTGGCGGTGATGGTTCTTGCCGTGCACGTCGTTGGCCACCGCCCCGCCCAGGGTCACGTAGCGGGTGCCCGGAGTCACCGGCAGGAAAAAGCCCCGGGGCTGGCAGAAGGCCAGGACCTCGGCCAGGCTCACCCCGGCCTCGGCCCGCAGCAGGCCCGTCTGGGGATCGAAGGCCAGGAAGTGGTCCAGGCGGCGGGTGGGCAGCAGGGCGCCGCCGGCGTTGAGGCAGGCGTCGCCATAGCTGCGGCCCTGGCCATAGGCCAGCACCGCGCCCTCCAGGCCCGCCAGGGGCAGGGGCTGGTGGCGCCAGTTAAGGGGGCGGGCGTCCTGCTCCACCCGGGGATAGCGTCCCCAACTTTGATATGCGTTCATAGGGCGGTCATCACCACGATGGCCAGGATCACCAGTCCGGTGACGTAGCTGGCCTTGTCCTTGATCACGAAGAGCACCGGGTCGTCGACGATCTCGCCCCGGTGGGCCAACAGCCAGATGCGGCTGATCCAGTAGAGCATGGCCGGGCAGATGAGCCAGAGCCAGGTGGTGTTGCGGTAGAGCTGGTTGACCAGCGGACTGTTGAGATACAGGGTGAAGACCAGGGCCGCCAGGTAGCCCGAGGCCAGGCCGCCGCAGAGCAGGAAGGGCTGGTCGTCCTTGCGGTAGCCCCGGCCCAGGGATTGGGTCTGCTCCACCTTGGCCAGATGGTGCAGCTCGGCGTGGCGCTTGCAAAAGGCCAGGCTCAGGAACAGGAAGGTGGTGAAGATGGTGAACCAGGAAGTGAGGTGAACCTGGCCGGCCTCGCTGCCGGCGATGACCCGCAGGGTGTAGAGCCCGGCCAGGACCAGGATGTCCAGCATCACCTCGCGCTTCAAGCGCCAGGAATAGGCCAGGGTCAGGCCCAGGTAGACCAGCATGCACAGCAGCAGGCCGCCGCCCACCCAGGCCCCCAGGCCCAGGCCGGCCAGGGCCAGCAGCGGGATCAGCGCCAGGGCCAAGGGCAGGGGGAACTCCCCGGCGGCCAGGGGCCGGTTGCGCTTGCTGGGGTGCTGGCGGTCGTTGGCCAGGTCCAGGAGGTCGTTGAGCAGGTAGACGCTGGAGGCCAGCAGACAGAAGGCGGC
>CALERA010000118.1 GCA_937908275.1 uncultured Desulfarculaceae bacterium
GCCCTGGCCCGGTTGCGGGGCCTTCGCCGGCCGGGGCGGCGATATTGTCCGCGGAGACGGTCCATTGTGCTAGGATGATTGCACTTACAGGCCATGACCCCGCTGTCCGGCCCGGGTGGTTCGCGGCGGGTCCTCGCCGCGCGGGAGGTAGCTGGATGCCCTGGTTCACCGCCGTCGCCCCCCAACCTCGCCTCCGGCTCCAGGCCGGCCTGGGTTTGTTGCTGGCCCTGCTCCTGGCTTGGGGCGGCCTGGGTCAGGTCTGGGCGGCCAACTACAGCGACCCGGCCTACCTGGCCGCCGTGTCCGACGCCAAATATCCCACCACCAGCGAGATCAGCCACGACCTCACCCCCATCGCGGCCTGGAACCCCGACCTGGTCTGGGAGGGCGTCCCTGGGGCCAGCCGGGTGAAGATGGTCGCCCTGACCCGCACCTACTACGATCGTTCGGTGGGCCAAGATTATATCTTGAGTTTCGGCGAGTTGTGGGTGACTGTCGCCCCGGAGCTGAAGCAATTCTTCCAGGGTGACGCCAGCGGCCCCAGTCTGGCGCGCCTGGAGCAACTCCTGGGCCTGCCCCCGGAGAGCGGCTATAGCCGCATCGTGGAGTTCTGGGTGGATCCGGCCGACCTGTTCCGGCCCACCCCGGATCCGGAGATCGACGACACCGAAGCCGGGCTGGCCTCGCCGACCGGCTGGCGCAGCCTCATCAGCAAGACCTACCGCGACTGGTTCGCCGCCACCTGGGCCAGCCGCTTCGAAACCGCCACCCCCTACCCCTGGACCCAACTGGGTTACACCTACGACTGGGGCTCCAGCGACCACATGGGCTTGAGCGAGTACGTGATCAAGAAGGGCTCCACGGTGGGGGTGGCCGGGGTCTGGGACCCGCTGGCCTACTTCAGCCCCTGGCCCCAATAGACCCCGCGACCGCCGCTTTCCGGCCTCCGAAGGCCGAAACCGAACGCCCAGGTCCGGTTTCGCTTGACTTCCAGCCATCCTGCCCCATCTTTATAGGCGGAATTTACTCGGAGATGAGCCATGCGCGTCCAGATCGACCCCCAGGCCGTGGAGTTCATTCGCCAAAAGGGCGGCCAGGTCACGGTCACCGCCCCCAAGCCCGCCCGGGGCTGAGGCGCGGCCACTCCGGCGCAGGTCGCGCCCGGAGCCCCCACCCCGGAACTGAGCCGGCTGTATCAACGGCACCTGGTGGACGGTCTGGAGGTCTTCCTGCCCCTGGGCTTGATGCTGGCCTCGCCGGCCCTGACCATAGCCCTGGGCGGATTCTGGAAGTTCCGTTGGCTGAAGGTCCACGGCGCGGCCATCCCCCAAGGCTGCGCCTTCTAGGCTAGAAATCTTTAGCGACAACCCGCAAAGGAGTTGCCCGATGTATCAGAATAGCCAGCCCTATCCCGAAACCATCAGCCTGGACCGCGAGCGCGCCCTGGTGGGGGCCTTCATGCGCCGGACCTACAACTGGATGGCCGCCGGCCTGGCCCTGAGCGCCGTCACCGCCTGGTTCGTGGCCAGCAGCGCCGCGGTGTTGGGTCTGTTCTTCAACCTGCAGACCGGCGCCCCCACCATGCTCTTCTGGGTGGCCGTGGTGGGCGAGTTCGGCCTGGTCCTGGCCATCAGCGCCGGCATCCGCCGCTTCCAGGTGGGCACCGCCGCGACCCTATTCGTGGCCTACGCCGCCCTGAACGGCGTCACCCTGTCCATGATCCTCCTGGCCTACACCGGAGCCTCGGTGATGAAGGCCTTCCTGGTCACCGCCGGCACCTTCGCCGTCACCAGCGTCTGGGCCACCACCACCAAGAAGGACCTCTCCGGCATGGGCTCCTTCCTGATGATGGGCCTGATCGGCCTCATCATCGCCAGCGTGGTCAACATCTTCCTGGGCTCGTCCATGCTGGACTGGGTGGTCAGCGTGGTGGGCGTGGGCCTGTTCGTGGGCCTGACCGCCTATGACACCCAGCAGTTGCGGGCCATGGTCCTGGAGGCGGCCAACGAGGTCACGGTCTCCAAGATGGCCATTTTCGGCGCCCTGAAGCTCTACCTGGACTTCATCAACCTGTTCATCATGCTCCTGCGCCTGATGGGCGACCGCCGCTGACCGCGCCCGGCGGCCCGCGCCGAAATTTTCTTTCGGCGCAACCGCGCCAATCCAATCCGAAATCCTGCCTACGGCGGCCTTACCGGCCGCCGTAGTTTTTTATCCGGCGCGCTCCCCGGCATTTTTACTTTCCCTTTGCATGCGATAGCGCCTATCATGAAGCTATTGTTGGTCTTGTCGTCCTTAGCCTGGCCGTCCCGCTGTGCGGCCTGACGAACAAAACCCACCGCGTTCAATCACAGGAATTAAGCGCAAGGAGTTAGGCGAGCCTCGCTCCTTCGGTCCGCTGATGCAAGGTGGTTGCAAAGTCTGTTGGAGCGGTTACGAAATTGTGGCCTTTGTATGCTCCGCAAAAGGCAATCTGGTGGGATGGAGCCGTCCATCAGCGCCCCACGTCCTATAACATCGCGGAGATGGTTCGCTTCCAGGGCCCGTTGGATGCGGACGCCTTTTTCGCGGCCTTGTCCCGGGTGGACGACGCGGCCGACTGCTTTCGCCTGCGCTTCACCCTGGTGGACAAGGAGCCCCGGCAGTTCCTGGCCCCGGATCCGGGGCGCGATTTCGCCCTGCTGGACCTGAGCCTGGGCGACGATCCCGAGACCGCGGCCCTGGCCGAGACCCAGCGGCTGGTCGCGCGCCCCTTTGACCTCGCCAGGGGACCGTTGCACCGCCATCACCTGCTGCGCCTGGGACCAGAGGACCATCTCTGGGTGCGGGTCTACCACCATCTGGTTTACGACGGCTTTTCCGGCCGCCTGGAATTGAACCTCATCGCCGCCAGCTACGCCGCCCTGGTCCAGGGGCGACCCTTGCCGGACCTGGACCTGCCCGGCTATTTCGCGGCCTGGGAAGGTGTAGAACCCGCCAGCGCCAGCCGCGAGCAGGCCCGCGCCCTGGAGCACTGGCGGCAGCGCCTGGCCGCCGGGGGTCCGCTCTGCGCCTTCGGCCAACAGCCCTTGGCCGCCCCGCCCGGACCGGCCTCCCGCCTGGATCGCGCGCTGACCGACGCGGAGTCCTCCGCTCTGTCGGAGATGGCCCAGTCCCTGGGAATCAGCTTGCCGGCCCTGCTGCTGGCCGCCTATCTCCTGCTCCTGGGACGGGAATCCGGCAGCGACCGCCCCACCTGCCAGACCGCCATGCTGGGACGCCGAGGCCCCCAACAACGCCAGGTCCTGGGAGCCTTCGCCCACGCGGTCCCTTTCAGCCTGGACCTGGCCGGCGTCCTGACCTTCGCCGAACTGGCGCGCCAGGTGGCCGGACAGCAACGAAGCGATTTTCGCCATGGCCGTCTGACCACCCCGGAGATGATCCAGGCCGGCCTGGATCCCTGGCAAGGCGGCCCTCCCTGGGGCGCCGCCTTCAGCGCCCTGGATTTTTCCTACGACCCGGGCTTCCCGGCCCTGAGCGTCAGCCCCACGCCCCTGGCCGTTGGTCCGGTGCCGGATGTCAACCTCACGGTCTGCGCCCAGCAGCACCGCAGCGGCTCGGGAGCGCTGACCCTGGCCTGGTCCCACAACCCCGAGCGCATCTCCAGCGAGCAGGCCGCCCGCCTGGCCGCGCGCTACCAAAATCTGCTGACCGCGATCCTGGCCCAACCCGAGGCGCCCCTGGCCGGGCTGCCCTTCATGCCCAAGGCCGAGGAGGACCAGATCGCGGCCTGGGAGGACGGCCCGCCCGCGCCCCCGGGTTGCCAGGATATCCCCCTGCACCAGGCCTTCTGGCGTCAGGCCCAGGCCACGCCCCAGGCCTTGGCCCTGAGCGCCGGCCCGGAGCGCCTGGACTACGCCGCCCTGGCCGCGCGGGCGGCGGCCCTGGCCGCGCGCCTGCGGGCCCTGGGGGTGGGGCCGGAGACCCCGGTGGGGCTGTGCCTGGGCTCCACGGCCCAGATGGTGGTGGGTTTCCTGGGCATCCTGGCCGCCGGCGGGGCGGTTCTCTGCCTGGAGCCCACCCTGCCCCCGGCCCGCCTGGGCGAGATGGCCTCGGGCCTGGGCTGCAAGCTGGTGGTGCTGCAGGGCCACTCCCGCGCCCGCCTGCCCCGGGAATTCCTGGACCAGGCCGCGCTGGTGGACCTGGACCAGCCCCTGGAGGCGGCCGCCCCGGATTTCGTCCCCGCCAGCGCCGACCCCGGTCAACTGGCTTGCATCCTCCACACCTCCGGCTCCACCGGCCGGCCCAAACCGGTGGGGGTGACCCATGGCGCGCTGGCGGCCAAGATGGTCACCATGCTGGCCTACTTTGGCTTCACTCCGGGCGAGGTGACCTGCGCCGCGGCCTCCATCGCCTTTGACCCCCTTTTGCAGCAGATATTCCTGCCGCTGACCAGCGGCGGCGCGGTCTGGGTGCCGGAGCGCACCCTTTTGGTGGACCCCCCGGCCTTCTGGCCCGCGGCCGCGGAACAGGGCGTCACCCACCTCAACCTGGTGCCCTCCATCCTCGACGCCCTGCTGGAGGCGGCCCCGGCCCGGCCCCTGCCCTCCATCCGCCGCCTGGTGGTGGGCGGGGAGCGCTTCGCGCCGGAGTTGGCGGCCCGCGCGGCGGCCATCCTGGGGGTCGAGGCGATCTGGAACATGTATGGCCCCACCGAGACCACGGTGGACGCCAGCGGCTGGCGGGTTGACCCCAACGCCCCGGGCGCGGAGTTGCCCATCGGCCGGCCCCTGGCCGGCTACCGGGTCCGCCTGCTGGACGCCGACCAGCGCCGGGCGCCCCTGGGCCACCCGGGCGAGATCTGCATCGGCGGGATGGGCCTGGCCCGGGGCTACCTGGGCCGGCCGGAACAGACCGAGGCCAGCTTCCCGCCCGATCCCTTTGGCCCGCCCGGGTCCCGGCTCTATCGCTCCGGGGACTTCGCCCGTTGGCGCGAGGACGGCGCCCTGCTCTTCCTGGGCCGGCGCGACGACCAGATCAAGCTGCGCGGCCAACGCATCGAGCTGGGCGAGGTGGAGGCGGCCCTGCGCCGCCAGCCCGGAGTCAGCCAGGCGGCGGTGATCCAGGTCCAGGACGGCCAAGACAGCCGCCTGGTGGCCTATGTGGCCGGCCCGGCCACGACCCGGGAGCTGGCCCTGGGCCTGGCCCAGGAGCTGCCCCGGGTGGCGGTGCCCAGCCGCTTCGTCAGCCTGCCCTCCCTGCCCTTGCTGCCCTCGGGCAAGCTCGACCGCCAGGCCTTGCCGGCCCTGGAGGCCTCCGCCGCCCCCGCGCCCAGCCGCCCGCCTGAGCGGAATCCCCGGCCCGCCCCGGCCGGCGGCGGGGCCTTGCGCCGGGCCATCGCCGCCATCTGGGCCGAGCTCCTGGGCCGGGACGAGGTGGACCCGGAGGCCAACCTGTTCGAGATGGGGGCCCACTCCCTGCTGGTACCCCGGGCCCTGACCCGCATCAAGGCCGTGGCCGGCCGCGAGTTGCGCGCCGCCGACCTGTTCCGCTTTCCCAGCGTGGCCGCCCTGGCGGCCCACCTCTCCGGCCAGGACCCAACCCCCGGGCGACCCGCCCTGTCCACGGCCGCCCAGGCGGGCGGCCCCCGGCCGGTGGCCATCATCGGCCTGGCCTTCCGCTTTCCCGGGGCCGAGGACCGCCAGACCTTCTGGGCCAACCTCCAGGCCGGGGTGTGCAGCGTCAGCGCCCCGGACCGCGCGGCCCTCCTGGCCGAGGGCGCGCCGCCGGCCCTCTTGGACGATCCCGGCTTCCGGCCCCAACAGGGCCGCCTGACCGGGGTCGACTTGTTCGACCCCGCGCCCTTTGGCTACACCCCGGGCGCGGTCCAGGAGATGGACCCCCAGCAGCGCCTGTTGCTGGAGACGGCCTGGCGCGCCCTGGAGGACGCGGGCTGCGATCCGGTCGCCGACGGCCCGGTGGGAGTGGTGGCCGGGGTGGGCTTCAACGCCTATATGATCGACAACCTGGGGCCGCGCCTGGCCCGGGGCAGCCTCACCGACCGCTACATGCTGATGCTGGGCAACGACAAGGACCACGCCGCCACCCGGCTGGCCTACAAGCTGGACCTCACCGGCCCGGCGCTGAACCTCAACACCGCCTGCTCCACCGGCCTGGCCGCCGTGGTGGAGGCGGTGGAGCACCTGCGGGCCGGCCGGGCCCGGGTGATGCTGGCCGGCGGGGCCTCCCTGGGCATCGCCAGCCACGGCGGCTATCTCTACGCCGAGGGCGGCATCGCCTCGCCCAGCGGGGCCTGCCGGCCCTTCGACGCCGCCGCCGACGGCACCGTGCCCGGCTCCGGGGTGGGGCTGGTGGTGCTCAAGCTCCTGGACGACGCCCTGGCCGACGGCGACGCCATCCAGGCCGTGATCCGGGGGATGGGCCTGAGCAACGACGGCGCGGCCCGGGCCGCCTTCACCGCGCCCTCGGTGCGGGGCCAGGCCGCCGCCCTGGGCGCGGCCCTGGCCGAGGCCGGGGTGGCGCCGGGCGCCATCGGTTTCGTGGAGGGCCACGGCACCGGCACCGCCCTGGGCGACCCCATCGAGGCCCAGGCCCTGGAGCTGGCCTATGGCGCGGGCGACGAGCCCTTGCCGCCGGGCGGGATCCTCTTGGGTTCGGTCAAGGGCAACCTGGGCCACCTGGACGCGGCCGCCGGGGTGGCGGGTCTGATCAAGGCGGTGCTGGCCCTGCAGGCCGGCGAGGTGCCGCCAACCTGCCATTTCACGACCCCCAATCCCCGCATCGCCTGGGAGGCCAGCCCCTTCCGGGTCAGCGGCCAACCGGAGCCCTGGCCGCCGCACCTGGACGGACAGCCGCGCCGGGCGGCGGTCTCCAGCTTCGGAGTGGGGGGGGTGAACGTCCACCTGGTGCTGGAACAGGCCCCGCCCGCGCCGCCCCTGACGGCCGAGGCCGAGGCCGGCCCCTGCCTGCTGGCCCTGTCCGCCGCCGACGACCAGGCCCTGGCGCAACTGGCCCAGTCCCTGGCCCAGCGCCTGGCCGCGCCCGACCCGCCGGCCCTGGCCGTGGTGGCCGCCAGCCTGGCCAGCCGCCGGCGACAGGCGCAGCGCCTGGCCCTGGTGGCCCAGGACCACCAGGAGGCCGTCGCCCGCCTCACCCGGGCCGAGGCCCCCGGCCGGGCGCGGGGCGCGCGCCGGGGCGGAGCGCCCGCCCTGGCCCTGGTCTTTCCCGGCCAGGGCGCCCAGCACCCGGGCATGGGCCGCGATCTCTACCAGGGCGAGCCGGTGTTCCGCCAGGTGGTGGACCAGGCCTGCGACCTGCTGGCCGGCGGCGCGGCCGCTGATCTGCGCTCGCTGATCCTGGCCCCGGAGGGCGACCCGGCCGCGAACGCGCGCCTGACCCAGACCGCCGTGACCCAGCCGGCCCTGTTCACCCTGGAGTACGCCCTGGCCCGCCTGCTGCTGCACCATGGCCTGGAGCCTGAGGCCCTGGCCGGCCACAGCGTGGGCGAGTACGTGGCCGCCTGCCTGGCCGGGGTGATGGATTTCCCCGACGCCCTGGGCCTGGTGGCCGAGCGCGGCCGGTTGATGGGTTCGGCCCCCAGCGGGGCGATGCTGGCCCTGTCCCTGGCCGAGGAGCAGGCCCTGGCCCTGGTGGCCGATTGCGGTCCCGGGGTCTGCCTGGCGGTGGTCAATGGCCCGCGTCAGTGCGTGGCCGCCGGCGAGGCCCTGGCCATCGCCGCCCTGGAGGCCAAAACCCAGGCCCTGGGCCGGCCGGCCCACCGGCTGGCGGTCTCCCACGCCTTCCACTGCCACCTGATGGAGCCCATCCTGCACGAGTTCCGCGCCGCCGTGGCCCGGGTCAAGCTCAGCCCGCCCCGGATCGCCTGCGCCTCCAACCTCAGCGGCGGCTGGCTGACCCCGGAGCAGGCCGTGGACCCGGATTACTGGGTGGCCCACCTGCGGGGCCAGGTCCGCTTCGCGGCCAACCTGAGGTTGCTGCTTTCCGAGCCGGACCGGGTGCTGGTGGAGGCCGGGCCGGGCCAGACCCTGACCCGCCTGGCCCTGGCCGGGGGCGCGGAGCCGGGCCGGGCCATCGCCAGCCAGCCGCGCCCCTCGGCCCTGGATGGCCGCGCCAGCCTGCGCCTGGCCCTGGGCCAGCTCTGGACCCAGGGCTGGGAGCCGGACTGGACCGCCCTGCACGGCCCGCGCCGCCGCGCGCCCCTGCCCACCTATCCCTTCCAGCGGGTGCGGTTGTGGCTGGACCCCGAGCGCCCGGAGCCCACCTGCGCCCGCGCGCCCAACCTGGCTCCGCCACCGCGCGAGAGCGGCTCGTTTGGCGAGGAAGCCCCTCCGCCCCATGCCTCCTCGAAGGAGTTGCTGGAAGCCGTGACCCAGGTTTGGCGCGAGGTCTTTGGCCGTCCGGAGATCGGACCGGATGGCGATTTCCTGGGCCTGGGGGGGGACTCGCTCCTGGCGGTGCGCCTGGCCGCCCGGATCAAGGAACGACTGGGCCGGACCGTGCCCGTGGCGACCATCTTCGAGCTGCGCACCGTGCAAGCCGTGGCCTTCCGGCTGAACGGAGGCGGGGGAGGCCTGCCCCCCGCCTTGCCTGGGCCTGAAGCGGAGACCCAGCGCGAGGAAGGCCTGCTATGATCCCCGAGCTGCCCGAAGAGATCATCCAACCCGCCCGCGCCCTGCTGGCGGAGCTGTCCGCCAAGGACATCCGCCTCTGGGCCGACAATGGCTCCCTGCGCTACGACGCCCCGGCCGGCATCTTCAGCGAGGAACTCAAGACCCAGGTGCGCCAGCACAAGGCCGTGCTGCTGGCCATCCTGCGCGCCGAGGCCGAGCCCGAGACCGCTCCCCTGTCCTGCCAGCAGGAGCGGATGTGGTTCCTGAGCCGGCTGGACCGCTCCCCGGGCCTGTACGTGGAGTGCCTGGTGCATCGCCTGGCGGGGCCCCTGGACGAGGCCCTCCTGGAAAAGGCCCTGGCCTGGGTGCTGCAACGCCACGCGGTGCTGCGCGGGGTCTTCCGCGACGGCCGCTCCGGGCCGGAGCAGGCGGTCATCCTGCCCGTGACGGCGGATTTGCAGCGGACCGATCTCTCCGCCCTGCCACCGGCGGAGCGCGCTCAGGCCCTGACCCTGGCCTTGGCGCGGTTCCGCCAGGAGCGCCTGGACCTGGGCCAGGGTCCGGTGATCCGCTTCAGCCTGCTGCGCCTGGCGCCGGAGGAATCAATCCTGGCGGTGACGGGGCACCACGCGGTGGTGGATGGCTGGTCCGGCGGCCTGGTCATGGCCGACCTGGCCCGGGCCTACAACGCCTTCCGGGCGGGAGCCGCCCCGACGGCCCCTCCGCCGGCCGCCAACTACGCCGCCTTCGCCCGCCAGCAGCAGGCCCAGATCGCCGACGGCTCCCTGGACCGCGCGGCCGCGACCTGGGCCCGCGAGCTGGAAGGCCTCCAATTCACCCCCAGCCTGCCCAGCGATCTGCCCCGCCCCCCGGCCCAGTGCGGCCTGGGCGCGGAACTGGCCATCTCCCTGGCTCCGGATACGGTGGCGGGCCTGACCCGCTTCGCCCGCGCCCAGGGCGGCACCGCCTTCGCGGCCCTGCTGGCCGCCTTGGGAGTGGTGCTGGCCCGGGCCTCGGGTCAGCGCCGGCTCCTGGTGGGCGCGCCCACCTCCGGCC
>CALERA010000119.1 GCA_937908275.1 uncultured Desulfarculaceae bacterium
GCCGAGTGCTCATCCAGTTGACCACCAACATGGTCCCACCTCCCGCCTGGTCCAAGGTCCTTGCCCGTCTTCGGGGCCCGTCGCGGCCCCTCTCCCCGCCGTCCGCGCGATCCTCCCCTGGCCTCAGTTGGCGATCAACTCGGCCAGGCACTGGCGCAGGCGCTTGATGTTCACCGGCTTGAACAGCCTCTCGTCCACTCCGCAAGCCCTCAGTTCCTCGCCCCCGGCCCGCCAATGGGTGGCCCCGGTCACCAGCAGCACCGGCAAGCGCTCCAGAATATCCTTGACCGCCCGGGCCACGGCCACCCCGTCCATGCCCGGCATCTGCCAGTCGGTGATCACCGCCGCGACCCCGCCCCGGCGCAGCCGGTCCAGCCCGCTGACGCCATCCGAGGCGGTGACCGAGCGATAGCCCATGGCCTCCACGGCCTCGCCCAGATCGCGCCGGCAATCGGGATCGTCGTCGATCACCAGCACCAGGGGGCTCGCCTTGTCGCTTGCCTGCCTCACGCGCCCCGTCCTTTCCCGTTCGAAAGCTATTCGAAAACAGGGGCGGTCCTTCGAAAAAACGGGCGTCAACTCTGGTTGCAGTTTATTACGGGGCCAGGAGGGGGGAAATAGAAGGCGGGCCTCATTCGCCCGCCGTTTGCTCCCCAAAAAGGGGTGGAAAACACCTTAAAGGCCTTTGGGGTGATCCCTCTATGCCCGACCGCGGGGCGCGGGAGGGCCGGGATCGATCGCCGGCGCTCCGGTCCGGCGCTTCAGCGGCTCCAGCTGTCCGGATCCACCAGGCCGATGGCCATGGCGTACTTGACCAGGCCGATGACGTCGTGGCGGCCCAGCTTGGCCATGATCCGGGCGCGGTGGTTGTCCACCGTCTTGGGGCTCAAGTACAAGCGGTTGGCGATCTCCTTGTTGGGCAGGCCCTCCACGATCAGGCGCAGGATCTGGCGCTCGCGGTCGGTCAAGCGCTCCTGGGGCTCGGTCTCCACCCCGGCGTCCTTTTCCGGCAGCTTCACGAACTCGTCCACGATGTGACCGGCCACCGGCGAATCCAGGTAGCACTCGCCCCGGAGCACCGCCTTGACCGCGTCCAGGAGCTTGTCGCCGGCCGAGTCCTTGAGCACGTAGCCCCGGGCCCCGGCCTTGAGCGACTCCATGATGAAGGCCTTGCGCGAGTGGACGCTCAGGATGATGATCCGGGTCTCCGGGGCCAGGGTGGTGATTTCCCGGGTGGCCTCGATGCCGCTCTGCTCCGGCATGCTGATGTCCATCACCACCAGGTCGGGCTTGAGTTTTTTCACCGCCTCCACCGCGGCGAAGCCATCGGCCGCCTCGCCCACCACCTGGAGGGCCGGGTTCTTGGCCAGCACGTTCTTGATGCCCTCGCGGAAGATGGCATGGTCATCGCAAATCACGACACGGTAGGCGGTCTCGTTCATGCTTTGCCTCCCAGGGGCAGCAGGGCGGTGAGGGTGGTGCCCTCGCTGCTGGAGTCGATATTCAGGCGACCACCGATCAGGTGGATGCGCTCGTCCATGCCCAACAGGCCCATGTGCTTGCTCTCCGGCCCGGCGCCGAGCGCCGCGCCCACGTCAAACCCGCTGCCCTCGTCGGTCACGGTCAGGCGCAGGCAGTGGCCGGTCTGCTCCAGGACCACCCGGGCCTGCTCGCTGCCGGAGTGCTTGACCGCGTTGGTCAGCGATTCCTGCACGAAGCGGAACAGGGCGGTCTTGGCCTCGGGGCTCAGGGACTTCTCGTCCACCTCCTGCAATTGGGTCTCCACCTGGATCAGGCCGGACTCGCCCAGGGACTCGCAAAGGTCCTCCAGGGCCGGCACCAGGCCGAAACTGTCCAGGATCGCCGGGCGCAGGTGGTAGGCCATGGCCCGGATGCGGTCCATGATCTTCTGGGACAGGCGGATCAGGCGTTGCAGCTCGCCGGCCTCGTCGCCGCCCCGCTGCTGGGCAAAGGATTGCAGCCCGATCTTGAGCGCCGAGAGGAGCTGGCCCAGTTCGTCGTGCAGGTCCAGGGCCACCCGCTTGCGCTCCTCCTCCTGGGCGTTGATCAGTTTGTGGGAAAGCTCGCGCACCCGGCGCTCGGCCAGGAGCTGCTGACTCATGTCCCGGGCCACGCCCCGGCGGCCGATGATGCGCCCCTCGCGGTCGAAAAGCCCCCGCGAGTGGATGGCCAGCCAGCGCAGGCTGCCGTCCTTGGCCCGGTGCCGGAGCACCAGGTTGCTCATCTGCTCGCCCTCCGAGGCCCGCTGGCGCTCCTCGTCGAACTTGTGGCGGTCCTCGGGCACCACGTACTCGCGCCGGGGCCGGCCGATCATCTCCTCGGGGCGGTAACCCATTATCGCCAGGGAGGCGTTGCTGACAAAAGTCAGCCGGCCATTGGCGTCCATCTCGTAAACCATGTCCGGCAGGTCCTGCACCAGGCTGCGGTAGCGCTCGGTGGAGGTCACCAGGTCGGCGGTGCGCTCGGCCACCAGTTGCTCCAGGGCCCGGGCCTCGCCGTCCATGCGGGCCAGCAGGCGTTGCTGGATGCGGTAGCGGCTCATGAGCAGGAAGCCCACCAGCAGAAGGCACAGGAAGAGCAGCAGCAGGAAGAAGACGATGTTGCCGAACATGGCCCGGGAAGGGGCCATGGCCGCGCGGTAGTCGTGCAGCACCACCAGGACCCAATCCAGGGAGGGCACCCGGGCGGCGGCGGCGAAGGCCTGCCCGGGGCTGTCGGGCTGGCCCATGATGGAAGTCAGGGATTGGGCCTGGTGCACCAGGTTCTCGCGCACCTGGCGGGCCAACTCGGTCAGGGCCGGGGGCGCGTCCAGGGCCTGCCCCAGGCCCTGGGCCACCAGCTGGCCGCGTTGGTCGAAGAGATGGAAGGTGCGCCCCGGCCGGGCCGAGAAACGCTCGAAGACCTCCTGCCAGAACTCCACCCGCTGGGAAACCCCCAGAAAGCCCAACACCCCGCCTTTGGCGTCCGGAATGCCGGCGCCCAGGGTCACCACCGGGCCGTGGGGCGGACGCAGGGCGGGATGGACCCCGGAGACGAGGAGTCGCTCCTGGCCCAGGTCTCCCAGCTCGACGGAGAGGCCGGGATGGCTGTCCTTTTCCGGGGGCGGGTCGGGCACCATCAGGCGGATGCCGCCCTGGCGATTGGCCACGAAAACCGACTCGATCTCCTGGGTGCCCACGAACAGGGAATTGGCGAAGGACCTGAGTTCAGGCAAATTGTCCTGTTCCATGGCCTGGCGCAGGACGTTGCGGGCGGAAATGGTCAGCAGACGTTTGAGCAGGCCGTTTTGGTGGTCGGCCACGAACTGCACCCCCAGCTCGGCCAGGGCCAGGTCCGCGGCCAAGGTCTCGCGCTCGGCCTGGTCGCGCAGGGTGCGGAAAACCACCAGGCTGTAGGACCCGCCCAGGATGATGAGCAGGACCACCGCGCCAAAGGCCATGTAGGCCAGGCGACGCCAGGACAGGCTTTTTTCCAGTTTGTGGCGATCCACGCGTTGGCCCTCCCCATGGGCCCGCCGGCCCATGTCGCCGACCGCAGCCAATATACAGCATTTCCCAGGCCCGACCAACCACCTAGGCGCTGGAAGCGTCTCCGCGGGCGCCATGGCCTGCGGTCCACTTGGGGACTTCACCCCCAGGCGATTGAGGCTTGCCCTCTATTTTCCCCGTACGGGGGCTCCATTAAACTGCGACCATTGAGAACATGTACTTGCGAGGATGTTGGTCAAGTGTGCGCGAACGGTGAAGACCTCAGGGTGCTGGTGGTGGAGCAGGACGAGGACCTGCGCCACTGGTTGGTGAGGCTCCTGGGGTTGAGCGAGAGATCGGAAGAGCACACGTCTGAACTCCAGTCATGGCTACATCTCGTATGCC
>CALERA010000120.1 GCA_937908275.1 uncultured Desulfarculaceae bacterium
GCGAGCCGGTGACCATCTGCAGGATGTCCATGATCCGCTCGCGGTCGGCGAAGGCGTAGAGGATCGGGGTGAAGGCCCCCAGGTCCAGGAGATAGGCCCCCCACCAGAGCAGGTGGCTGGAGATGCGGTTCAGCTCGCAGGTGATGACCCGGATGAACTCGGCCCGGGGCGGCACCTCGATGTTGGCCAGCTTCTCCACCGCGCCCACGTAGGCCCAGTTCCAGGCCAGGGCGTGCAGGTAGTCCACCCGCCCCATGTTGGGCAGGTATTGGCGCCAGGTCTTGACCTCGCCCATCTTCTCCTGCATGCGGTGGATGTAGCCCAGCACCGGCTCGGCCTTCAGGATGTACTCGCCGTCCATCTCCACCACCACCCGCAGGACGCCGTGGGTGGAGGGGTGCTGCGGCCCCAGGTTGAGGATCAGGCGGTCGCCCTCGGCCTCCGGAGTGGGGACGAAATGGCGGGTGTAGTAGTCCCCCCGGGGTTCGCTGAGCCAGTTGAACCCCATGGGCTAGGCTTCCTCGCCGGCGGCGAGCTGGTATTGCTCGAAGTGGCGCTCGGCCAGGCGCCTGGCCAGGCGTTGGCGCGAGCATTCCGGGCAGATGCCGCGGTTGAAGGCCGGCACCCCGGGCTCGCCGGCCCGGGCCACCACCTCGTCCAGGTCGATGACCGGACCGAAGTGTTTGCCGCAGACCGAGCAGGTGGGCATCATCACATGGCTGACCTCCTGGCCGCGCACGATGACCCGCCGGAGCCCGTCGGGCTCGTCGATGATCTGGATCTTCTGCACCGGACAGATGCGGGCGCAGGAGCCGCAGCCGATGCACTGGTCCGAGAGGTGGCTGAAGGGCGTGTCCACGTGGATGTCCACCCCGCGCCCGCTCAGGGCCAGCACGAAGCCGCCCACCCGCTCGCAGACCCGGGCGCAGAGGCCGCACATCACGCAGTCCACGTTCTGCTGGGGGAAGCGGTTCAGGTCCGCGCCGTAGCGCTCGGCCAGGTCTTTGAGGGTCGGGGAGTCGGGGCAGCGGGCGTAGAGCAGTTCGATGATCAGCTTGCGGCCCTGGCGCAGGATGTCGCTGTCGGTGATCACCTCGGCGTCCACCCGCAGGGGATAATTGCAGGCGGTGACCATCCGGGCCCGGCGGCCCTCGTTGATCTCCACCGTGCACAGACGGCACATGGCGGCGGGCTCCAGGGCCGGATTGTGGCAGAGGGTCGGAATGAAGACGCCGTTGGCGTGGGCCACCTCGTAGATGGTCTGCCCGGGCTCGGCCTTGACCTCCTTGCCGTCCATCACGATCTTCATGCGCGCCGTCCTTTGCCTCCAGGGAGCCGCATACCGACTCGCCTACATGATCCGGATGCTGTCGAACTTGCAGCCCCGGTAACACTCCGAGCACTTGATGCACAGCGCCTGGTCGATCAAGTGGGGCTTCTTCTTCTCGCCGCTGACCGCCCCGACCGGACAGCGCCGGCGGCAGACCCCGCAGCCGGTGCACTTTTCCGGGTCGATCTCGTAATGGAACAGGGGCTTGCAGACCCCGGCCGGGCACTTGTGCTCCAGGATGTGCTGGTCGTATTCCTCGCGGAAGTAGCGGATGGTGGAGAGCACCGGGTTGGCGGCCGAGGTGCCCAGACCGCAGAGGGAGAAGGTGTTGGTGAAGTTGCCGATCTCCTCCAGCAGCTCCACGTCGCCCACCCGGCCCTCGCCCTGGGTGATGCGGGTCAGGATCTCCAGCATCCGGGTCAGGCCCTCGCGGCAGGGGGTGCACTGGCCGCAGGACTCCTCCACCAGGAAGTTGATGAAGTAGCGGCTGACGTCCACCATGCAGGTGTCCTCGTCCATGACGATCATGCCGCCGGAGCCCATCATGGAGCCGATCTCGGCCAGCTTGCCGAAGCCCATCTGGATGTCCAGGAACTTCTTGGGAATCGGCACGCAGCCGCCGGAGGGGCCGCCGGTCTGCACCGCCTTGAGCTCCTTCTTGTTGGGGATGCCGCCGCCGATGCCGTAGACGATCTCCCGCAGCGACATGCCCATGGGCACCTCGACCAGGCCCACGTTGTAGACGTTGCCGGTCATGGCGAAGACCTTGGTGCCGGTGGAGCGCTCGGTGCCGATGGAGCGGTACCAGTCGCCGCCCTTGACCACGATCTCCGGGATGTTGGCGAAGGTCTCCACGTTGTTGAGGTTCGATGGGCTGTCGCGGAAGCCCTTTTCCACCGAGCGGATGTACTTGGCCCGGGGCCGGCCCACCTTGCCCTCCAGGGAGGACATCAGGGCCGAGGACTCGCCGCAGACAAAGGCCCCGGCCCCGGTGGAGATGCTCAGGTGGAAATTGAAGCCGGTGCCCAGGATGTTGTCGCCCAACAGGCCCAGGGCCTCGGCCTGGCGGATGGCGTTGACCAGGGTCCGCACCGCCAGGGGATATTCCATGCGCACGTAGACGAAGCCGCGCTCCGAGCCGATGGCATAGGCGGACAGGGCCATGCCTTCCAGCACGCTGTGGGGGTCGCCCTCCAGCAGCGAGCGGTCCATGAAGGCCCCGGGGTCGCCCTCGTCGGCGTTGCAGATCACGAAACGCGGACCGGGCTGGGAGGCGCAGGACTCCCATTTCAGGCCGGTGGGGAAGCCGGCCCCGCCCCGGCCCCGCAGCTTGGAGGTGGAGACCTCCTGGGTGACCTGCTGGGGCGTCATCTGGGTCAGGGCCTTGGCCAGGGCGCGATAGGCCCCGCGCTCGATGGCGTCGTCGATCACAAAGGGGTCGATGCGGCCGATGTTCTTGAGCACCAGGCGGTTCTGCTTGGCGTAGAAGGGGATCTCGTGGGTGGTGGACAGGGGCTCCTTGGCGTCCTGGGGCTTGTAGAGCAGCCGCTTGATCAGGTCCCCGCCCTTGACGGTCTGCTCCACGATCTCGGCCGCGTCCTCGGGCTTGACCCGCTGGTAGAAGATGTCCTTGGGCTCGATGATCACCAATGGCCCCCGGGAGCAGAAGCCATGGCAGCCGGTGGTCTTGATGTCCGGCAGCACCCGGGCCTCCACCTGGGCCTCGGCCAGGGCCTTCTTGATGGCCTCGGCCACGTCCACGCTGCCCGAGGCCTGGCAACCGGTGCCATAGCAGACGATGATGCGCGGGGCGTCGGGATTGCGCGCGTCCAGGATCGCCTGGCGATAACGCTCCAACTCCTCGACGCTGTTCAGGCGCTGGCTGGCCAAGGCCATCCCTGGGCTGGTGCTGGCTGGGGCCATGGGGTCCCTCCCCTATTCCGCCTTTATCCGGGCCAACATTTCGTTAACCAGGCCGATATCGGCCTTGGGGTGGTACTTCTCGTCCACCACCACCACCGGGGCCACGGCGCAGGCCCCCACGCAGTTGACCGTCTCCAGGGTGAACTCCATGTCCGGGGTGGTGGTGCCGGGGTCGATGTTCAGTTTTTCGGAGAGGTGGTGCACCATGCCGTGGCTACCCTTCAGGTGGCAGGCGGTGCCGGTGCAGACCTGGATGATGTGCTTGCCCTTGGGGATCAGGCTGAAGGAGGCGTAGAAGGTGGCCACCTCGTA
>CALERA010000121.1 GCA_937908275.1 uncultured Desulfarculaceae bacterium
CTCAACCCCTACCTGTTCGAGATGGCCAACATCCGCGACCAGTGCTCCTGGGTCCACCAATCGCTGCACGCATCGGCCACCGACAAGGCCCGGGACCTGGTGCGCATGGCCGTGGCCCGGGCGGTGCTGCTCAGACCCCTGCGCCAGTTCCCGGTGCCGGTGGAGCAGGCGGCGGTGGTGGTGGGCGGCGGGGTGGCCGGCCTGACCGCCGCCCTGAACCTGGCCGAGCAGGGCTTCCTGACCCATCTGGTGGAAAAGAGCGGCGAGCTGGGCGGCCTGGCCCGGCGCCTGACCCGGACCGCCGAGGGCTTCGACATCCGCGCCCACCTGGCTCAACTGGTGGACCAGGTGCGCCAGCACGGCCTGATCCGGGTCAATCTCAACGCCCAACTCCTGGAAACCGGCGGCCACGTGGGCCAGATGGTCTCGCGCATCCGCCAGGGCGAGCGCGAACAGGAGGTGCGCCACGGAGCCCTGGTGGTGGCCACCGGGGCCATGGAGCACCGGCCCGAGGTCTTCGGCTATGGCCAGGATCAGCGGGTGCTGACCCAACTGGAGCTGGCCGAGGCCCTGGCCGGCGGACCCGAGGTCCTGGACGGGGTCTCGGGCCTGGTGATGATCCAGTGCGTGGGCTCGCGCGAGCCCGACCATCCCTATTGCAGCCGCATCTGCTGCACCCAGGCCACGGCCAACGCCCTGGCCATCAAGCGCCTCAGGCCCGAGGTCGAGGTCACGGTGCTCTTCCGCGACATGCGCACCTACGCCCTGAAGGAGCTGGCCTATCAGGAGGCGCGCAAGGCCGGGGTGCGCTTCGTGCGTTTCAGCCCGGAAGAGCCGCCCGAGGTCGTGGCCGGTGACGAGGGCCTGACGATCACGGTCTTTGACCAGATCTTCCGCCAGCCCCTGACCCTCAGCGCCCAGCGCCTGGTGCTCTCCACCGCGGTGCGGCCCCGGGAGGACATGGGCGAGCTGGCCACGGCCCTGAAGCTGCCGCGCGACTCCGACGGCTTCTTCATGGAGGCCCACCTCAAGCTGCGGCCGGTGGACTTCGTCAATGCCGGCTTCTTCGTGGCCGGGGCGGCCCATGGCCCCAAGTTCATCGAGGAGGTCATCGCCCAGGCCAACGCCGCCGCCGCGCGCGCGGCCACGGTCCTGGCCCAGGAGCGGATGCCGGTGGGCGGCGAGGTGGCGGTGGTGGACGCCGAGCGCTGCGTGGCCTGCCTGACCTGCGTGCGGACCTGCCCCTATGGCGTGCCCCAGATCAACGCCGAGGGGGTGGCCTATATCGACCCGGCCGCCTGCCAGGGCTGCGGCAACTGCGCCAGCGCCTGTCCGCGCAAGCTGATCCAGGTCCAGCACCACACCGACCAGCAGATCATGGCCAAGGTGCTGGCCTTGTAGCCGCCCCGCGCGGCCTTTTGGGGAAAGGAAGACGGGATACAGACATGGACGCCAGGTACGAGCCCAAGATACTGGCCCTGATCTGCACCTACTGCACCTACACCGCCGCCGACATGGCCGGTTCGTTGCGCCTGCAATACCCCCCCAACGTGCGGGTGGTGAAATTGCTCTGCACCGGCAAGGTGGACGTGCTGCACCTGTTGGCCGCCTTCAAGGCCGGGGCCGACGCGGTGATGGTCAGCGGGTGCGAGATCGGCGACTGTCATTTTTTGGAGGGCAACCTGCGGGCCAAGGAGCGGGTGGCCCACGCCAAGGAGCTGATCGCCGAGATCGGCCTGGAGCCGGAACGCCTGGAGATGTTCCACATCGGGGCCTCGGATGCGCCCCAGTGGGCCAAGGCGGTGGAGATGATGACTCGCAGGGCCAAGGAGCTGGGACCCAGCCCCCTGCGCAAGTTGGAGGCGGCGGCGCTGGCCGCCGAGGGAGTGGCAGCATGATCGTAGCCGAGCGCAAGCCATTTGCCGAGATCGCCCAGGCGGTGGCCGGATATCGCCGGGTGCTGGTGGTGGGCTGCGGAACCTGCGTGGCGGTCTGCCTGGCCGGCGGCGAGAAGGAGGCCGGCATCCTGGCCGCGCAGTTGGACCTGGCCGGGCAACTGGCCGGCCGCCAGCAGCGCTTCGCCACCGCCTGCGTGGAGCGCCAGTGCGACCGGGAGTTCCTCTCCGAGCTGGACGCCGCCGCGCGCGAGCACGACGCCCTGTTGTCCCTGGCCTGCGGGGCGGGGGTGCAGTTCCTGGCCGAGCGCCATCCCACCCTGCCGGTCCTGGCCGGGCTCAACACCACCTTCATCGGCGTTAACCAGGACGTGGGGCGCTGGGACGAGCGCTGCCGGGCCTGCACCGATTGTCTCTTGAGCCTCACCGGCGGGGTCTGCCCGGTGACCATGTGCCCCAAGGGCATGGTCAATGGCCCCTGCGGCGGGGCGGTGGAGGGTCGCTGCGAGACCGATCCCGAGCGCGACTGCGCCTGGACCGTGATCCACGCCCGCCTGAGCGACAGCGACCGCCTGGCCAACCTGGAGGTCCTGGTGCCGCCCCGGGACCACTCCCGGGCCAACCTGCCCGGCCGCCAGGCCCACGCCGCCTATCTGAGGAGGTACAGCAGCCATGACTAGCTTCGCCCAGGCGATCAAGGACAAGGGCTTCGTGGTCACCGCCGAGCTGGACCCGCCCCGGGGGGTGGACCTGGGGCCGCTGATGGCCCTGGCCGGGCGCATCGGAGCCAAGGTGGACGCCCTGGTGGTCTCCGACAACCAGGGGGCCAACCTGCGCCAGGCCCCCTGGTGGGCCGCCCACCGCCTGGCCGAGACCATCCCGGCCGAGGTGATCCTGACCCTGACCTGCCGGGACCGCAACCGCCTGTCCCTGGGCGGGGACATCCTGGCCGCCGCCGCCAGCGGGGTGGACAACCTGCTCCTGGTCAGCGGGGACTTCGTCAGCCTGGGCGATCATCCCCAGGCCAAGCCGGTCTACGACCTGGATTCGGTCCAGGCCCTGATGCTGGCCAACGGACTGGCTCAGGGGCATGACCTCAATGGCCAGGAGTTGGCCGGCGCGCCGGAGCTCTGCCTGGGCGCGGTGCTGGCGCCCGAGGCCCGTCCCCTGGCGCCCCAGCTGGTCAAGCTGCGCAAGAAGCGGGCGGCCGGGGCCGGGTTTTTCATCACCCGCCCCCTGAGCGGGCCGGACGCCCTGAAGACCTTCCTGCAGGAGGCCGGCGAGCTCGGCGCGCCGATCATCGCCGGGGTGCAGGCCAAGAACCCCGAGGGCGTGGCCGCGGCGGCGGAGATGGCCAAGGCCATCCGGGCCGGGGGCCTGGCCCAGGGCCTGCATTTGTCAGCCTCCGGCGACCCGGAGACCCTGGCCAGCCTGGTGGAAGCCTGCGGTCGCTAGGCTGGAGGGAGAGATAAGCATGGATTGCTCGGTGCTCGTCATCGGGGCCGGCGTGGCCGGCATCAGCGCCGCCCTGCACTTGGCCGACCAGGGACAGGCGGTGACCGTGGTGGAGCGCGACGATTTCGTGGGCGGCCACGCGGTCCGCCTGGGCTGCAAGGCGGTGGAGGACTGCCAGCGCTGCAACGCCTGCCTGCTGCCGGACCGGCTGGCGCGTTTCCTGGCCCATCCCGGCATCGACCTGCTGACCCGCAGCCAGGTGCAGGCCCTCGACCGGACCGGCCAGGGATTTCAGGCTCGGCTCCGGCAGCGGCCGGCCATCATCGACCCCGAGCGCTGCGACGACTGCGGGCTTTGTCTCCGACAATGCCCGGCCCTGGAGGAGGGGGCCTTGCGCCGGCCGGCCTGGGCCGACCAGCGGCCCACCCTGGCGGTGGACCCGGCCGCCTGCCTCTATTTTCAGGACGGCCGCTCCAGCCTCTGCCAGGAGGTCTGCCCCACCCAGGCCATCGACTTCGGCCGCCCGGCCCGGGAGCTGGAAATCACGGCCCAGGCTCTGGTCCTGGCCGGGGGCTTCCGGCCCGCGCCGCCGGACGAAAAGGGCCGCCTGGGCTATGGCCAACTCCCCAACGTCGTCACCGGTCTGGAGCTGGAGGAGATGCTGCGCCGGACCGGCCGGGCCGTGCGCCCCTCGGACGGCCAGGAGCCCCGGCGGGTGGCCTTTGTGCAGTGCGCCGGCTCGCGCCAGCGCCTGGCGCGCAATTACTGCTCGCGCATCTGCTGTGGCTATGGCCTGCGCCTGGCCAAGGGCCTGAGCCGAGGCCAGGGCGCGCAAGCCACGATCTTTTACATGGACCTGCAAAGCTCGGGACGCGACCCGGACCAATTCCTGGCCGAGGCCAGGCAGGAGCTGGAGCTGGTGCGCTCCATGCCCGGCGACGTGGGCTCCGGCTCCGATGGCGCGGTCTGGGTGGAGTATCAGGCCCAGAGCGGCCAGCCCCCCCAGCGCCGGGAGTTCGATCTGCTGGTGCTGAGCCAGGGCCTGGCCCCCAATCCGGACAATCAGGCCTTCACGGACTGGCTGGGGCTGGAGCCCGGCCCCCACGGGTTCCTGGCCGACGGGCCGGGGGTCTTCGTGGCTGGCAGCGCGGCCGGTCCCATGGACGTGGCCGAATCAGCCCTGCACGCGGGCCACGCCGCCCAGGCGGTGTTGGAATATTTGGAGGACAAGGCATGAACGGCAGCGGGCGCACGGGGGTGTTGCTGTGCCGGGGCGGCCGGCCGCGCCGCGATGATCCCGAGTTCCGCCGCCTGCGCTGGGCGGCCGAGGCCTGCCCGGAGGTGGCCGGGGTCCTGGAGGTGACCAAGGCCTGCCGGCCCGAGGACCTGCGCGGGTTGGGCGAAAAGCTGCAAAAAATGGGCTGGAGCGGGGAGGTGCTGGTGGGGGCCTGTCCCCTGGCCGGCGATCCCGGCCCCCTGGCCGCGGCCTGGCGGGAGGTTGGTCTGGACCCGGCCCGCTGCCGGGTGGTGGACCTGATGCAGCGGCCGGAGCAGGGCGACCAACCCTGCCAGCCCGGGGCCGGCTCCCTGGCCGGCCTGGCCCAGGCCCTGGCCGCGCGGGCGGGCTTGGGCCTGCCCCCGGCCGAGGAAATGGTGGTTTCCCGCCGGGTGCTGGTGTTGGGCGAGGGCCTCTCCGCCCTGACCGCCGCCAAGACCCTGGCCGAGGCGGGCCATCCCCTGCTCCTGGTCACCCCCGGGCCGCGCCTGGCTCCGCTGTTGCCCCTGTTGGGGCCGGAGGCCAACGCCGAGGCCGCCGCCCTGGCCGGCGACCTGAACGGCCGCGACGGGGTGGAGGTGATCAACCAGGGCGAGTTGCTGGCCCTGACCGGCAGCGCCGGGCGTTTTGTGGCCCGGGTGCTGGACCGCCAGGGCGAGTTGCTGGAGCGGGAGGTGGGCGCGGTGATCGTGGCCGGGATGCCGCCCCGGGGCCTGAACCTGCCTCCGGCAGGCATTCAGGCCAACGCCGCCCTGCTGAGCCTGGACGAGCTGCTGAGCCTGTTGGACTCGCCCGAGCACCTGCGCAAGCGCCTGGCCGGCCAGGAGCAGCCCCGGGTGGGCATCGCCCTGGGTCTGGCGCGGGAAAGCTCGCCCCTGGCCCTGCGCGCCGCCTGCCAGGCCGCCCAGCGCCTGGTGGAGCAGTTCCACGGGGTGGTCACCCTGTACCTGAACAACGCCAAGGTGGCGGCCCCGGATCTGGAGGAGCTGACCCAGGAAACCCGGGGCCTGGGCGTGGTCTTCATGAAGTTCACCCAAGCCGGGCCGCGCATCGAGCCCGCCGGCGGGGGCCTGTGCATCACCTACCCCGAGGAGATCCTGGGCCTGACGGTGGAGGACGACCTGGACCTGCTGGCGGTGGAGCAGGTGGGCGGGTCCGACCCGGCCTGGGCGGAGCTGGCCCAGCGCCTGGGCCTGGAGGCCAGCCCCTTGGGCCGCCTGACCCCGGACCGGGGGGCCTGTCTGCCCAGCACCAGCGCGCGGGCCGGGGTCTGGGTGGTGGGCGCGGCCGCCGCCGCCCCGGATCTGGCGCCCGCCCTGCACCAGGCCCGCCAGGCCGCCTTGGCTGCCCGGGAGCTGCTGGGCTCGGGCCGGGTGAGTCACCACGGGGCCAAGGTCAAGGTGGACCGCAAGCTCTGCACCCTGTGCCTGACCTGCGTGCGGGTCTGTCCCCGGGGGGCCATGTCCTTCCACGGCCGGAGGCCCTTCAGCAATCCCCTGGCCTGCACCGGCTGCGGCACCTGCGCGGCCGAGTGCCCCATGGACGCCATCCAGCCGGTGGAGGGCGACGACCGGCGCGGGGCGGCCGAGGTCAGGGCCGGGCGCAGCGCCGAGCCCGAGACCCCGGGCGAGGCCCTGGCCCCCACCTGCCTGGTCCTGGCCTGCGCCAACTCCGCCGCCCTGTCCCTGGACCAGGCCCGGCGGACCGGCGGCCCCCTGCCCGAGGGGGTGCGTTTGGTGCGGGTGCCCTGCGCCGGCCGGGTGGACCCCCAGTTGGTGCTGGACGCCCTGGTGCAGGGCTATGACGGGGTGGCAATCCTGGACTGCCATCCCGGGGCCTGCCACTCCCTGGACGGCAACCTCTGGGCTGGCCTGCGCCTGGAAAACCTGCGCCGCCTGCTGGCGGAATCCGGCCTGGAGCCGGAGCGGGTGACCCTGCGCCACCTTTCGCCGGTGGCCGCCGGCCAGGCCCTGAATCTCCTGCGCGAGGTGCAGGCCGGCTTCGCCGCGCTGGGACCCAACCCGGTGCGGATGGAGGCCCAGGTGCGGGCCATGCTGGATCGTTTCACCCTGCGCATGGATGAAAGCTATCGCCTGATCTGAGCGGCGTCCGCGCCGGGCCGGCCAGTCTCAACCTCCGGACTGGCCGGCCCGGTCCCGCCAGACCCCCCTCCACGCCTTGCCGCGTCTGTCCCGGGCGAGGCCAAATCCGGGTTGTCCGCGCCGGCCGCCCTGTTCTATAAACAGGTTCACGCCGCGCGGGCGGCCGGGAGCGGCCCTGGGGCCATGGGGGGTGGGGTGATGCTGACGCCGATACTCAACACCGTGTTGCCGGTCTTCCTGCTCATCGGCCTGGGCCAGCTCCTCAAGCGGACCAGGCTGGCCGGTCCGGAATTCTTCCAGACCTCTGACCGCCTGGTCTACTACATCTTCTTTCCGGTGATGCTGTTCTGGAAGATCGGCGGGGCGGGCGCCGAGCTGGAGGCCTCGGGGGGGCTGGTGACGGCGGTGCTGGGGACCATCGTCCTGACCTGGCTGGTCTCCCTGGTCTGGTGCCGCTGGCGACGGGTGCCGGCTTTCCAGGCCGGGACCCTGAGCCAGATCAGCTTCCGCTTCAACACCTACATCGGCATGGCGGTGGTGCTGGCCGGGTTCGGGCCGGCGGGCGTGGCCCGCTTCGGGGTCATCATCAGCCTGGCAATCCCCTTCATCAACCTGCTGGCGGTCGGCACCCTGGTCTGGTACTCCCAGGCCGAGTACAGCCGCGCGGTCAAGCTGCGCCTGGCGGCCAAGGCCCTGCTGGCCAATCCCCTGATCCTGGCCTGCCTGGCCGGCATCGCCTGGGCCCGCCTGGGTCCGGCCCTGCCGGAGTTCATCAACCGGGCCTTGGCGCTGATCTCCTCCATCACCCTGCCCCTGGCCCTGTTGTCCATCGGGGCCGGGCTGGGCCTGGCCAAGCTGCCGGGCCGGGTGGGTCCCACCCTGGCCTCCAGCCTGATCAAGCTGGGGCTGATGCCGGTCCTGGGCCTGGGGCTGCTGGGTTTGTGCGGGGTGGACGCCCTGGACCGCGCGGTGGCCATGGTCTTCTTCTGCCTGCCCACCGCCACCAGCGCCTATATCCTGGCCGCCCAGATGAACAGCGACGCCGACCTGGCCGGGGCGGCGATCGTGGTCACCACCCTGTTCTCCTTCTTTTCCCTGTCCCTGGCCCTGACCTTCTTCGGCCCCTAGCTGGCCTGGTCCAGGGCGGCGTAGGCCCAGGCCAGGTTTTCAGGGCGCATGCCCCGGAACAGGCCGCTGCTGGTGCCGAAGATGAAGCCCCCGCCCGGCGCGCCGGCGGCCAGGACCGCGCGCGCGGCCGCCTCCACCGCCTGGCGGGGATGCTCGCGCACCAGCCAGTCCGGGTCCAGGTTGCCCCAGAGGCAGAGCCTTCCCTGCCAGGCCGGCTTAAGCTGGGCCAGGTCCATGCCCGCGCCGGGCTCCAGGCATTGCAGGCCGCTGAAACCGGCCGCGGCCAGGTCGGGCAGCAGGGGCTCCAACTGGCCATCGCTGTGAAAGAAGATCGGGACCTCGCGCTGGCGCAGGATGGCCAGCAGGGTGGCCAGGGCGGGGAAGTATTGCCGGCGGAAGAAGTCGGGCGCGGCCAGCAGGCCCTGACCATGGGCGATGTCATCGGCCAGGATGATCCCCTGGGTCCCGCTGTCCAGGGCGGCCAGAGCCTGGGAGAGACACCTCTGGGCCGCGTCGCGCAGGTGAGACTCCAGGGCCGGGCCGCCCCGGGCGATGCAGACCATGAAATCCATGAAGCCCTGGCGGGCCACGCCCTGGCCAAAAGGGCCGTCGAGCAGGGCCAGCACGAAGCGGTCGCTCTGGCCGCGCCACTGCTCGATCTGACGCCAGGGCGAGTCTGCGGCCGCCGCCGATGCTTCCACGCCCAGGGAGACCGTGACCAGGTCCAGGCCCAGGCGCTCAATAAATTCCCGCCGGGCGGAAAAGTCCACCGCGCCGCACTCCAGGAACTCGGCGATCAGGCCATCGTCCAGGACCAACTCGCCCCGGGGCGGGCGGTCGGGCGCCCCCCCGGCGGCGGCCAGAGCCACCCGCTGGCGAGGGCCGAGGCCGGCAGTGGGGGAGGTCGGGCAGGGGGGCCAAGGGTCGTTCATCCACGCCTCCATCCGGGCAAGCCGAGAGGGAAGGCCTCCCGCCCCGAGGGGAGGGGCGGGAGGCAGGGGAGGGGAGTGGATGGATTGTAACACGCGTGGCTGATGATGCTGGACCGTGGCCCTTGAGGGGCGGCGGAGACTGGAGCCTAGCCACGTGGTTGACAATCCCTGCGGGCAAGCCAAGGCTCAACTGCCGCCCAGGCCACGGTCCAGAGGGATGCCAAGCCAGGGTCGCTCTCAGGCCGAGAGCCTTCCCTGGTTGAAGGCTTCGATATAGCGCAGGCACCAGCGGTCTTTTTCCAGCAGGACCTCGCCGGCCAGGATCAGTTGCACCATCACCTGGTCGAAGGGGTCCATGATCACCGCGTCCAGGCCGGCGCCCATGGAGAGCACCACGTAGGCCCGGTTCAGGTGCCGCCGCTCGGGCACGCCATAGGAGACGTTGCTCAGTCCCGAGGCAAAGTGCAGACCCGGGAATTTCTGGCCCAAACGGCGCATCAGGTCCAGGGTCTCCAGGGCCGCGCCAGGGCTGGTGGCCACCGAGCGCACCAGGGGGTCGAAGTAGATGTCGTCCAGGGCCAGGCCGTCCCTGACCAGGTCCTCCACCAGCCTGGCCCCCACGGCATAGGCCTTTTCGCCGTCGCCGGGGATGCCATTGTCATCCATGCCCAGGGCGATGACCGAGGCCCCGTGCTCGCGCAGGAGGGGCAGCACCTTGCGGTAGCGCTCGCTCTCGCCGCTGATGGAGTTGACCATGGCCTTGCCCTGGTGCACCTCCAGGCCGGCGGCCAGGGCGGCGGGGTTGGCGCTGTCGATGCACAGGGGGGCGTCCACCGCCCCCTGCACCAGCCTGACCATCCACTGCATCACCTCTGGCTCCTGGGCCGCCTCCACGGTGCCGCAGTTGACGTCCAGCATGCCCGCCCCGGCCGCGACCTGGCGCTGGGCCAGGTCCACCAGGGCCGCCTCGTCCCGCGCGGCCACGGCCTTGGCCGTGGCCTTGAGGGTGGAGTTGATCTTCTCGCCGATTATCAGCATGGCAATACTTCCGTCACGCCCGGCGCGGGGCCTAGGCGTAGATCTGCTGGCAGATGTTCACCCCGGCCACCGCGTCGGCCGCGTAGTAGTCGGCCCCGGTGAAGGCCCGCACCTGCTCGTTGCAGGGCGCGCCTCCGATCATGACCTTGACCGTGTCGCGCAGGCCGGCCGCGGCCAGGCTCTCCACCACGGTCTTCATCTCGGGATAGGTGAAGTTCAAAAGCGCGCTCATGCCCAGGACCTTGGCCCCGGAGTCCTTCACCGCCTGGATGAACTTCTCGCCCGGCACATCCACGCCCAGGTCGATGACCTCGAAGCCGGCGCCCTTTAAAAGCGCGGCCACGATGTTCTTGCCGATGTCGTGGATGTCGCCCTTGACCGTGCCGATGACCACCTTGCCCTTGGACTCGGTCTGGGGGCCGGCCTGCAGCAGGGGCTCCAGCTTGGCCATGACGTTCTTCAGGATCTCGGCCGAGAAGATGAGCTGGCTGATGAAGTACTTCTTCTCGGAGAAAAGCTCGCCCACGGCCACCATGCCCTGGTTCAGCTCGGCCAGCAGGGAGACCGGAGTGTCGCCGGCGGCCAGGCGCTGGTCCACCAGCTTCTTGACTTCGTCTTCCTTCAGGTCGCGCAGGGCGTTGGCTATATCGCTCATGATGTCAGTTTCCTTTCGAAATTAAACTGTTGGACGGCCGTTTACAGGACCCACTGCCAGATGAAGGCGTAGGCCATGGCCTCGAAGCGCTCCCAGGGCTCGCGGATGAGCTGCTCGTCGCCCTGCACCCCGCCCCACTCGGCCTTGCGGGTCTCCCAGGAGGTGAAGACCTTGCGGGCGGGCGCGGACTGGAAGGGCACGATGCCCTCGGGCCTGGGGGCCGGCTTGAGGCTGGAGTCGTACTGGCCGAACTCCATGATGGCGTCCAGCATGGCCCGGTAGTTCTCGGGCTTGGTGTCGTAGGGGATGTTGCAGCCGCCGTTGATCAACAGGCGCTTGTCCTTGCCGGCCGCCTCGCACAGGCGCTTGACCTGCTCGCGCATTTCCTGCGGGGTGCCCAGGATCAGCACCGAGTCGGCCACGCCGCCGGCCAGGCACTGGTGGTGGCCCAGCTCGTCCAGGGCCTTGAAGATGTCGCCCTGGCTGTCGATGTCGCAGAGCACCGAGCCCTTGGGCAGCTCCAGCAGGTGCTTCCAGTGCTGGCCCCAGTCGCCCTCCAGGTAGGCCCGCACCGCGTAGCCGGCCTGATTCAGCTTCTGCAGCACGGCCTTGAAGCTGGGCCAGTAGAACTCGTCGAACTGCTCCGGCGAGAGGAACATGGGCTTGTGGGTGGGCACGAAGATGGGGTAGCGCCGGAAGGGGTCGCCGGTGCTCAGGGCCAGGTTGACCATCTCGTCCACCATGGCGTCGCAGGCCCGCTTGAGCTTCTCGGGCTGGCGGTACATGTCCATCATGGTGGCGGTGAGCCCACGCATGGCGTCGGCGATGGCGTCGAAGGGGGCCAGGAAGAAGCCGGCCATGGGCTGGGGCATGCCGCACTCGTTTTGCAGGCGGATGCCGCGGGTGCGCATGATCTCGCCGGTCTGCATCTGGGTCATGCCGGCCTTGATCAGGGCCATGGTGGCCCGGGCCGAGCCGGGCTCGGCCAGCTCACCCATGATCCGGGGCAGCCAGGTGTTGATCACGTACAGGGAGGGGTTTTCGATGAGCTGGTCGTACTCATCGGCCTTCATGTACTCCTGCTCCACGAACTGGAACTGGGTGCGGGCGGGCAGGTCGCGGCCGGGCAGGCGATAGGTCAGGCAGTTGATGGCGTCGAACATGGGGGCGTAGATGCGGCTGTTGCGCAGCACGTCCACCTCGGGGAAGTCGCGGATGAAGGTCATCTCGGCTTCCAGCCACTTGGCCGGATCGTAGATGGTCTGTTGGTTGGTGTTGCCGGAATAGACCTCGGCGAAGTAGTTGCTGCCGCAGGCCACCGGCATGCGGTCCAGGGGATCCATGGCGATGGCCGCCTGGTAGCGACCCAGCCTCTGGTTGAACAGTTCCTGCAAGTCCACGTTGGGCATCGCTTTTCTCCCTTGCGGGTGGTTTCTCGGCGCGTGGGGCCGGTTTTTGCTCTTGCTACTAGTCTGCCACGTTGGCGGTGTTCACCGGGATCAGCAGCAGGGCGGCCAGCACCGGACCGGCGGCCATCAACCACCAGACCACCGTGAAGTTGCCGGTCACGTCCAGACTCCAACCCAGGATCCAGGGTCCGATCATGGAGGCCATCTGGAAGAAGAAGTTGGAGGTGCCATTGGCGGTGGCGGCGAACTGCTTGCCGGCGAACTCGGAGATCAGGATGGTCAGGTGGGGGTTGGCCACATAGGAGGTGAAGCCGAAGATGAAGCCCCAGATGGTCAGGGAGGTGATGGTGGTCTGGCTGCCGAAGATCACCGTCACCGGGGCGATGACCAGCAGGGAGATCATGAGAAGCTGCTTGCGGTGGCCGATGCGGTCGGAGATCCAGCCGGAGACAAAGGGGCCCAGCAGGCCGCCCACGCCGTAGAAGGTCATCACGGTGCCGGCCATGCCCAGGGAGAAGCCCAGCTTCTTGATGTGGGCGAAGGTCCAGGTGGCGGTGCCCAGCTCCACCCACATCAGGAAGAAGCCGGCCATGGCGGTGAACAGGATGTTCTTGTTGCCGAAGACCACCTTGAAGCCGTCGAACACGCCGCCGGAGGTCTTGGCCTGCTGGCTGGCGCGCAGCATGAAGTAGACCGCGATGCCCACCACGATGGTGGCGATGCCCACGATCTGGAAGACCGAGTCCCAGCCAAAGGCGGTGTTCAGGGGGGGGACCGCCATGCTGGAGACCAGGATGCCGGCCGAGGGGGCGCAGAGCAGGATGCCGAAGGCCGTGCCGCGCTCCTTGGGCGGGAACCACTCCATCAGGGCCCGGCTGGCGGCGGCGTAGACCGCGCCCGCGCCCAGGCCGGTGGCCACGCGCAGGGCGAAACCGGCGCCGTAGCCATCGATGCTGCCCATGGCGAAGGTGGTGATGCCTTCCAGCACCAGGCTGCCGGCCAGCAGCAGGCGCACCCCGAAGCGGTCGCCCAGGATGCCGGCCGGGATCTGGGTGATGACGTAACCCAGGTAGAAGGCGCTCATGAAGGCGCCGGCGTCGCTCATGTTCATCTTGAGGATGGGAACCACCACCGGGATCAGGGGCGGCCAGGTGAAGCGTACGATGAAGGTGAAGAGAAAACAAGCTGATGTCAGGGCCAGGACCATCCAGCGATAGGGTTGGATGGCATCGGTTTGGTTCTGCTCCACGGAATCCTCCCAGGACATGGTTGTCTGTTCTTGGTCTCCCCGATTCCTCGCTACTTGTCAGATGACCTCATTTAATATATTAAATGAGGAACTGTCAAGAGCCTGGAGCGAGTTGGTGGAATTTTTGGGAATTTGCTTAAGGTGCTGGATAGTTGCTTGCACCGGACCCCGGCTCGGGATATAGAACTGGCATGCAAGGCTTGAGCGAAAGAATCGACCGCAACTCCTTTGAACCGGCCTACGCCCAGTTGGCCAACCTCCTGCGGACCCGCATCGCCCAAGGCGAATTCGTGGGCGACAAGCCCCTGCCCTCCGAGGCCCAGCTCATCCAGCAATACCAGGTCAGCTCCATGACCGTGCGCCGGGCCATCAAGACCCTGCTGGACCAGGGGGTGGTCTCCACCACCCGGGGGCGGGGCACCTTTGTCAAGCCCATGCAGATGCAGACCATCACCTTCAGCCTGGAGGAGTTCACCCGTCTGTTCGAGGCCGAGCAGGACACCTCGGTGAAGATCCTCCAGGCCCGGGTGGTGCGGGCCGAGGGCGAGCTCTGCGCCCGCCTGGCGCTGAAGCCGGGCCAACGGGCGATCCACATCGCCAGCCTGATCCGCCACCACCAGACCCCGGTGGTCTATCACTGGGAATACCTGATCTACGACCCCCGCAAGCCCATCGTGGAGGCCGAGATCGAGGTGACCTCCCTGCGGGGGTTGTTCACGGGCGGGCAGGGGGCCTTGCTGAAGATGGGCGAGATGACCCTGGAGGCCACCATCGTGGACGAGGCCAAGGCCCGGCTGCTGGAGATGGAGCCGGGTTCGGCCGCCCTCCACCTGACCCACACCTTCTACGACTACCAGGACCAGCCGGTCTCCTGGGGCGGGTTCATCTGTCGCGGCGACAAGCTGCGCCTGAGCACCCGCCTGGGGGCCACCCCGGAGCCCGGGGCCAACGGCATCCTGAGAACGGCCGAGTAGCATGACGCCAGCCAACCCCAGCCGCAATCTGCCCGACCTGGTGGCCGAGTTGATGGAGACCGAGGTCCTGGAGCTGGTGTCCCGCCGCCTGGCCCGGGGCGAGGACCCCATGCCCATCCTGGAACAGTGCCAGGCCGGCATGGCCATGGTGGGCGACCGCTACGAAAAGGGCGTCTATTACATCTCCGGCCTGATCATGGCCGGGGAGATCATGGTCCAGGTGGGCGACCTGCTGCGGCCGTCCTTGCAGGACCGCCACCACGGCCACCAGAAGGGGCGCATCCTGGTGGGCACCGTGGAGGGCGACATCCACTACATCGGCAAGAATTTATTGAAGATGTTGCTGGAGTGCTACGGCTTCACGGTGCTGGACGCGGGCGAGGACATCCCGGCCCGGGTCTTCGTGGCCAAGGCCCTGGAGTTCAAGCCCCAGGTGGTCTGCCTCTCCTGCCTGCTGACCTCCTCCATCGAGGCCATCCGCAACACCATCCGCGCGGTGCGCCAGGCGGCCGGCGAGTTGCCGGCGATGCCGCGCTTTGTCATCGGCGGCCTGGTGGACCAGAAGGTCTGCCAGCACGCCCAGGCCGACCACTGGGCCCGGGACGCCATGGATGGGGTGCGCTATTGCCAGAACCTGCTGGGGCACACCCCGGCGGCCTAGGCCTGTTCAGGCAACCGCAATTGCCGGCGTGGCAATCCGCATCCAGGCGGATGTCACACCCCGCACTCAGCTCCTTCTGGTCATTGCGAGGAGCGAAGCGACGCGGCAATCTCCCGATATTGCTGATCTAACGGAAAGAACGAACCGCGCCGCGAGAGATTGCTCCGCTTCGCTCGCAATGACACCCCAAAGCGAGCGATTTCATGCCAATGGCGTTGACGGGCCTTAGGCACGGCGGGCGCTGAGGCTGATCTCCGGCGGGTCCAGGATCGCGCGCTTGACCGCGCACTGGTCCGCCACCCGCAGCACCGCCTTCTCGTACTTTTCCGGAAACTCCGGCGGCAGCACCACCTCCAGCTCGATGCGGGCCAGGCCCTTTCCCTCCGGCCCGCTGATGGTGCGCTCCACCAGTTTCAGGCCCTGGGTGGGGATGCCCCGGGTCTGGCAGAAGGAGAGCACGTAGACCCCGGCGCAGGAGGCCAGGGCGGCCAGGAACAGGGCGAAGGGCTCGGGCGCGCTGTCCTCGCCGCCGCTCTCCCGGTCCTGGTCGGTGGGGATCACGAAATCCCGATAATGAACGTCCACCTTCTTGCCGCCCGGGAAGACCACTTCCATTTCCATGCGCCGCGCTCCAGGCTGGGGTTTTCTGGCCACCCCGGCAGGCTAGCAAGCCCGGCCGGGGCTGTCAAACCCGGCCCCGGCCGGGCCTTGGACGCCAGCCGCCCGGCGTGGTATTGGTTAGGCACGACCCCCAACATCACCCCGGTTCGAGGGAGGCACCCGCATGGAGCAGAACGTCGCCTGGTTCTATGAGCGCCGCGCCGAGAGCGTGGTCGAGGCCCTGAAGAAAAACCGCATCAACGCCAGCTATGTGGCCGATCCGGCCCAGGCCGCGGCCTCGGTGATGGCCCTGATCCCCGAGGGGGCCAGCGTGGGCATGGGCGGTTCGGTGACCATGTTCCAGACCGGCCTGGTGGAGGCCCTGCGCCAGGGGCCGGTGAAGCTGATCGACCGCTACGAGCCCAATATCACCCCGGCGGAGATGGGAGCCCGTTTCAAACAGGCCCTGACCGCCGATGTCTTCGTCTCCGGGGTCAACGCCATCACCGAGCAGGGCGAGCTGGTCTTCGTGGACGCCACCTGCAACCGGGTGGCCCCCATCCTCTACGGGCCGGACAAGGTGATCCTGATCGCCGGCTGCAACAAGATCACCCCCAACCTGGCCCATGCCCAGGAGCGCATCCGCCATTTCGTGGCCCCCACCAACGCCAAGCGCATCAACCGCAAGACCCCCTGCGCGGTCACCGGCCGCTGCGAGGACTGCGCCAGCCCCGAGCGCATCTGCAACGCCACGGTGGTGATCCACAAGCAGGCCAACCCCCAGCGCATGCACCTGGTGCTGGTGGGCGGGGAGCTGGGCTACTAGTTGAGCGCCCCCAACCCCTATAGCCGCTGGCAGCGGTTCCAGTTCTGGTTGGTCACCAACCTGGCGGGCCGCGGCCTGCGTCTGTTGCTCGGCACCTGCCGGGTGACGATCCATCCCCCGGAAAGGGTGGAGCGACACCTGGTGGGGCGCGAGCCGGCCATCGCGGTGACCTGGCACCGGGGCGCGGTGTTTTTCCTTTATCTCCTGGGACCTTATCGCCCGGCGATCATGGTAAGCCGCAGCAAGGACGGCGAGTTCCTGGCCCGCTTCTTGGAGATGATGGGCGCGGTGCCGGTGCGGGGCTCCTCCAGCAAGGGCGGGCGCGAGGCCCTGCGCGAGATGGTGGAGATGATCCACCAGGGCCAGGTGGATTTCGGGGCCACGGTGGCCGACGGCCCCCGGGGGCCGCGTTACCAGGCCAAGTCGGGCATGATCCTGCTGGCCTCCCTGACCGGCCTGCCCCTGCTGCCCATCATGTGGTCCGCCGACCGGGTCTGGACCTTCCGGAAAGCCTGGGACCACACCATCATCCCCAAGCCCTTCGCCCGGGTGCAGGTGGAGGTGGGGCGCGAGCTGCACTATCCCAAGGTCATGCACAAGGACGACCTGGAGGCGGCCCGCCTGGAGCTGGAGCAGGAGCTGAACCGCCTGCGCCTGGACCTGGACCAGCGCAGCGGCTACCAGCCCCCGGACTAGACGACGCGTCCCCGGGGGGAGGCGGAAAAATGGGCTCGGCCCGCTGCCACGCACCTGGCGATTCTTTCCTAGCGCCGCGATCGTCAATTCCCTGCAAGCCACTTTTAATTACAAAATAACCTTAAAAATCGCCTTGGTATCGTGCCGGGCCTGAACTGGGGACGCCTGGCATGGCATTTGCTATGAACTATGAACGGCTGGGCTAGCCCCCCGGGGCCCTCCGGAGGCTGCCCAAAACAGACGCACGGAGGCGTCTTTCCCCTTGAGGTCGCCAAGGATGGTGACGCCCGGCGTCCCCCCGCCCCGCGGAGGTTCGGTGGCGGGGGGAGCCACCCCTGCGTTCGCGGCGTTGGCTCCCCCAAGATACCCGAAAACACTTGCCTTACCCGGCCACACTCTGTTACGGGTTAGGTGAGGGCTGGCTTTTGCGGCCGCCCGCGCCGCCAACCCCAAGCGTGGCAGGGCTTATGCTGGAAGACCTTTTGGCCGACCAGGACCTGGCCGGCCAATACCGCCGGAACTGGCAGTCCGGGGAGACGATCTTCAACGAGGGTGACGTCTCCCAGGACCTCTACGTGCTGGTCTCGGGGGTGGTGGGGGTCTACAAGGGCCAGCAGAAGGTGGCCGCCATCGACCAGCCGGGCAGCGTTTTCGGCGAGATGTCCTTCCTGCTGGGCCAGAGCCGCAGCGCCAGCCTCAAGTGTCAGGACGCGGTGGAGGCCCTGTGCATCCCCCGCGAGCGCATCGGCGAGCTTTTAAGCCATTATCCCAAGGCGGCCGAGGAGATCGCCCGGCTGCTGGCCCGCCGCCTGGACAGCGCCACCCAGGTGGTGCACGGGCTCAAGGAATTCTGCGACCAGTTGCCCGACGCGGTGGTGCTCTGCGACGCCCAGGGGGTGGTGACGGCCATGAACGCCGCCGCCAGCCAGGTCTATGGCCGGGCGGCGGACAGGGTCCAGGGCCAGGCCGCCGAGATTCTCTTCGACCCGCCCCAGGCCTTCCGCCAACTGGCCGAGGAGGCCCTGCGCCGCTCCGGCGAGGCGGTGGCCAGCCTGAGCGTGCGCCATCCGGTCAAGGGCTTGCGCCAGGTGCAGGTCAGTCTCAGCCCCCTGCGCGACAGCCAGCACGACCTGGTGGGCCTGGTGTTCATCGGCCGCGACGTCAGCGGCAGCGAGGATTTCCGCCGCCGGTACCGCCGCCTGGTGCGCTGGGCCCTGCCCGCGGTCCTGGTCCTGGCCCTGGTGGCGGCGGCGGCCTATTGGGACATCCCGCCCTTTGACCGGAACCTGAGTCATTTCACGGCCCAACAGCAACTGGCCCGCGACGAGGTGGGGCGTGATTGCCTGCTGTTGCAGAGCCTGTTGCAAAGCCAGAGCCGGCAACATGGTCCGGAGAAGCTGGCCAATGTTTTGCGGGACTTCCTGGCCCAGCACAACCCCTCCGGGCTCTATCGCGGGCTGCTGCTCCTGGACGCGGCCAACCGGGTGGTGACCGGGGCCACCCTGGAGCCGAGTAGCTTCCCCCTGCCGCCGCCGGGGTCGATTTACGCCAGCCTGGACCTGAGCGACAACCAGCCCGGGGCCTATCGCCTGCTGGAGCTTTATCGCCCCGCCCCGGAGCAGCCCAGCGGAGTCAAATCCCTGGAGTTGCTTTTCACCCTGCCGGACGCCGATAATGGCTGGAAATGGTTGGTGTTGGTCTTGGATCGCCAGGTCTTGCGGAAGGTCTATGACATCGGTGACGAACAGATCGAGCGCTTCCGCTCCGGCCGCATCTGAGCCGCCCGCCGCACGGGGTTGTGAAACGTCTTCATCTCATTATTCCGGTTGCACAAATTATCCGCCTAATGTAAACCTGGCGCCCAGGGAGGAGCCCTCTTGACGCCAGCCGCATTCAAGCGTCCCCGCAAGCGCAAACCCAGCCGCAAGCCCCGCGAGGCCCATCCCGAACACCGGGGCCGGCACGAGGAGGGCGCCAGCCGGTTCGAGCCCCGGGTCAACCGGAGGCTGACCCCGGTGCTCCAGGCCATCGGGGTGCCCGAGGCCGCGCCCTTCGTGCCCGATCCCTTCCAGGTGGAGGCGGTGGAGCTTCTGGCCCAGCGCGACGTGGTGGTCAGCGCCCCCACCGGCAGCGGCAAGACCTGGATCGCCGAGCAGGCCATCCGCACGGCCCTGGACCAGGGCCAGCGGGCCTGGTACGCCAGCCCCCTCAGGGCCTTGAGCAACTCCAAGTATGCCGAATTCGGGGAGTTGTTCGGACCGGAGCGGGTGGGCATCCTCACCGGCGAGCGCAAGGAGAACGTGAACGCGCCCCTGATCGTGGGCACCACCGAGATCCTGCGCAACCAGCTCTACGACGCCATGTACCGCGGCGCGGACCTGGATTCCTCCCTGGTGGTGCTGGACGAGGCCCACTTCCTGGGCGACCCCGAGCGCGGGGTGGTCTGGGAGGAGGTCATCATCTACCTGCCGCGCCGGGTGCGGCTGCTGCTCCTCTCGGCCACGGTGGAAAACGCCGATCAGATCGCGCGCTGGCTGGAGTTCGTGCGGGCCGAGTCCTGCGTCACGGTCTTCAGCGACCAGCGCCCGGTGCCCCTGTTCCCCCTGTTCCTTTTCCCGGACGGCGAGCTGACCCCCCTGAATTCCAGCCGGGGCGGGCTCTTTCCCCAGGTGCGCCACTGGCTGGACAAGGAGGGCGGCTCCCGGCCCCGGCGGCCGGTCTCCCACATCCCGCCCTTTGGCAACATCCTGCGCGCCCTGGACCACGCCGACCTGCTGCCGGGCATCTTTTTCCTGAAAAGCCGCTCCGACTGCGACAACGCCCTGGCCCAGGCCGCGGCCTCGCGTCTGGAGATCGATCCCCAGTTGCGGCGGCGGCTCAACGCCGAGGTGGACGAGTTCCTGGAGCGCTATCCCTTCCTGGCCAACCACCCCCACCTGGGTTACCTGCGCCACCTGCACGTGGCCGCCCACCACGCCGGGCACCTGCCCCACTGGAAGCTGATGGTGGAGCGCCTGATGCAGCGCGGCCTGCTGAAGGCCATCTTCAGCACCTCCACCGTGGCCGCCGGGGTCAATTTTCCGGCCCGCACCGTGGTCATCACCCAGAGCGACCGCTTCAACGGCCGGGATTTCGTGGATCTTTCCGCCACCGACCTGTTGCAGATGACCGGCCGGGCCGGGCGGCGGGGCATGGACAACATCGGCTTCTGCCTGGTGGTGCCCGGGCCCTACCAGGACGTGCCTCTGATCGGCGGGCTCCTGGGCTCCACCCCGGAGCCCATCCAGAGCCAGTTGCACATCAACTTCTCCATGGTGCTGAACCTGCTCCTGAGCCAGCGCCCGGCCGAGGTCAAGCAACTCCTGGGCCTGAGCCTGGCCACCTTCCAACGCCTGGAGGAGCGCGGCGGCAGCCAGCGCCCGGCCACCGGCCCCCAGCAGGCCCTCAAGGCCCTGGCGACCATGTTGGCCGATTCGGCCTGCGCCGGGCCGGAGGAGGCGGTGGTGCGCCGCCGCCGCCGCCGCCAGTTGGAGAACCTGCGCCGCCGCCTGGAGCGGGAGCGGGATTCGGTCTCCCAGCGCTCGGGCCTCTGGGCCTCCCTGGTGCGGGGCCGGGTCTTCATGGACATGTACGGCTCCCTGGCCGCGGTGCTGCGCCGGGAAGGCGAGGGCGAGCAGGCCGGGATGCTGGCCGTGAGCCTGGTGCCGGACCGCCGCCTGAGCAAGGGCCGGCCCCGCCTGGACTTCATCCCCCTGGACGAAGTGGCCGGGGTGTTCCAGGAGATCCTGGACCTGCCCCACGCCGGCGGCGGCCGGATGCTGGCCCAGGCGGTGATGGAGCAGATCCCGGCCAATCCCCAGCCCCTGGCCCCGCCCCAACTGGAGGACCTGGGCCAGCGCGAGCGCCAGGAGCTGGAGGAGCGCCTGACCGGGGTGGTGGAGGAGCTGGGCAGCCTGGCCTGCGAGACCTGCCCCCTGGCCGAGCAGTGCCTGGACCAGCGCCGGGAGCTGCACCAATTGATGGACCAGGCCGAGGCGGCCATGAACCGGGTGCAGGAGGAGAGCCACGCCTTCTGGTACGACTTCGTGCGCCACCTGGAGTTCCTGCGGGCCGAGGGCTTCGTGGACGCCCAGGGGCGGCTGTTGCCGGACGGGGTCTGGGCCAGCAACCTGCGCCTGGACCAGCCCATCCTCATCGCCGAGGCCATCCGCCAGCAGGCCCTGCCCAACGAGGACCCGGTGCTCCTGGCCGCGCTGGTGGCCCTATTCGTGGACGACCGCGAGCGCGACGCCGAGAACCGCTACCTGAGCCAGCGCCTCAACGACGGCTTCGTGCGCCTGCGTCGGGCCCTGGACGGCATCCAGGACCGCATGCGCCAGTGGGGTTTCGAGACCCCGGTGATGCCCCTGCCCGCGGCCAGCGCGGTCTTTGCCTGGGCCCTGGGCAGCGAGTTCGCCGACGTGGTGGCCATCTTCGGGGCGGGGGAGGGCGACCTGGCCAACCTGGTCTACCGCACCGCCGACAACCTGCGCCAGCTCACCAGCCTGACCCACACCCATCCCCGCCTGGCGGCCTGCGCCCGCGAGGCGGTGGACCTCCTGCTGAGACCGCCAGTGGTGGTGCCTATTTAGGCGAAAATCGAATAATTAGGGTGAATGAAGTGGCGGGCTCAGTCAGGGCTCGCCGCGGACGCGTTTGGCCCTGGCGGGACTGTTGCGGCGGAACAAAAAAGCGGCGGCGCTCGTGGCTCACGAGCGCCGCCGTGGTTGGTGCGTTACGGGACGGCCCGGCCTAGGGCCGGCTGTCGTGGGTCACCTTCCAGAAGAAGTCCTCGCCCGAGCCGATCACCCAGGGGGTGTGGTCGCTGGCGTAGACATAGCCCATGACGCCCTTGAGCTGGTTGGCCCCGAAGCCCTGGTACAGGGCCCAGGCCTGGCGGCGGTACTTGTCCGCGTCCTTGGGGCTGGACTGGTAGCCGTGCTCGGTGATGATCACCGGCCGGTCGCCGATGATCTCCTTGGTCTTGGCCGCCCAGTACTTGGTCTTGCCGGCGTCGTCGTCGTACTGGTGGGCGCTGAAATAGTCGAAGCCGGAGTTGGTGGCCCGCCAGACGTTCTTGACCACCTCGATCTTGCTGTCGTTCAGGGTCATGAAGGGCGAGAAGGCGGTGTAGCCCCCGGCCGCGCGCACGCCGTTGCTGAAGCCGTTGAGCAGGCTGATCAGGCCGTCCTTGAACTCGTTGGTGTCGTGGGCCACCCCGATGCCGAGGGGCGCGCCGTTGTCCGGCTCGTTCCAGGCCTCCATGATGGCGTTTTCCCAGCCCAGGGACTTGACCTTGGTGGTCAGCTTGTAGGACAGGTTCTGGTAGCGGTTGGACTTCTCCTGCCAGGAGAGCGAGGAGAGCAGGCGCTCGTCGCCCGAGGAATAGCTGGAGTAGCCCGAGAGGTTGACCACCAGGTTGGGCGCGATGCCGGTGCGGGCGGAGGCCTGGCTCAGCTTGTTGAGGCCCGGCTCCAGGCGGTACCAGTTGCTCTCGGCCACCTCGTCGGTGCCCATGTTGATGCGCAGCCAGGGACCGGTGTAGCGCAGGCAGAGTTCGAAGTCGTTGACCGACATGGTGTCCAGTTGCTGGACGTTCATGCCGTACTGGCTCCAGCTGAAGGCGTCGTGGGGGATGCCGGCGTCGTCGTAGTCCGGGCCGGTGATCTCGTCCTTCTTGTCGCTGAACCAGTCGAAGAGGTCGGTGAACCAATCGAAGAAGCCGTTGGCCTTGCCGCCATAGCCCAGGGAGGTCAGGGTGCTGGCCTGGAGCTGGGAATTGGAGGCCAACTCGGGGTTCAGGGCGAAGTACTGGGTCATGGCCTCGCCGGCGCTGGAGGCCCCGGACACCACGTCCAGGTAGGACCAGGCCTGGCCGGCGTTGTAGGCCTGGTTCACCAGGTCGTAGCTCCCGGTGCTGGCCTGGGCCGGAAGGACGGTCATAAGGGCGAGCAAAAGGGTCAGGAGCAGGGTCTTGGCGGCATTCACGATTTTGGTCATGTCGGGGATCCCTCGCCTGGCGTTTGCCCTGGCGACGTCTTGGTCCGGCCGTCAGGGGAAATGTTACCGGTACGATTTCCGGGAACTATGCCATAGCGAAACCGCAAAATCTAGTATATCCGGTGTCCGGGAATACCAAATTTGCGATTTTTCGGGAGCGCGGGATCGGGTCAGCCCGTGATGGCGGCCAGCCTCAGCCAGGCCTCGCGCCGCGGCTCCGGGGCCGCCGGCGCGGTCAGCTCGTCCAAGACCTCGGCCACGTAGGCCGGCCGGCGCATGCCCACCAGCACGCAACTGCCCCCCGAGGTGGACCACAGGGCCTTGAGGGCCAGGCGGCTCAGGCTGGCGGCCTGGCCCCAGGCCGGGTCGGCCGCGGCCGCGCGGGCGCGGACCTGGGCCAGCTCCTGGGCGGTGGCCATGCGGTAGACCGCGCCCACCGCGCCAAAGGCCTGGCTGACCAGGGAGAGGTGGCGGCTGATCAGCCCCTCCAGCTCCGGGCTGGGGCCCTTGGTCTGGTGGATGAATTGCAGGGCGGCGTGGATGCGGGGCAGGAAGTACTCGCCCTCCAGGTGGCGCCAGTGCTCCAGGCCCTGGAGCTGGTTCCAGTGCTCGACCAGGGTGGGGGCGGCGGACAGATAGGCGGCCACCTGCTGGGACTGGCCCGGCTCCAGGCCCAGTTCGGGCAGGAGCTTGGCCGTGAGGTCCTCCTCCGAGACCCGCAGCTGGGCGATGTGGTCCAGCAGGGCCTCCGGGGTGGGCGGCTCCACCGGCTCCAGATCGGCCAGGCGCAGCAGGCCCCGCTCCGGGCTCATGGCGTTCAGGGGCCGGTTGATCAGCACCCCCAGGCCCAGGTCCCGGGCCAGCTCCAGCAGGGACTGGCCGCCGGGCTGGTTGGGGTTCAGCATCGCGCCGGGCTCCAGCAGGTTGCAGGGGAACTCGATCACCTGGAAGTGGTGACCCCCGGCCAGGGCCGCTGCCCGCTGCCAGACCTCGGCCAGGGAGGTGAAGTCCGGGTGGTCGGCGGGCAGGGGGAAGGTGTTGGAGCTGAGGCCATAGCCGCCGATGCGGCCCCGGGCCACCTCCTGCTCCAGATGGGCGAAGGCCTGGCCGATGCGGCGGTAGTACTCGGCCCGGGCCTCGGCTTCCGGCATCTGGCGCTCCCGGGCCCACTGCCAGAAATACTCCGGATTGTGCAGCAAAAGCAAGTCGATGCAGTCCAACTGCAAGCGCTCCAGGCTGCGGCTGATCTGGTCGGCCAGGAAGTCCGGGTGCAGGCAGTGCTCCAGGCCCGGCTCCAGTTCCAACAGCTCCAGATCGGAAGAGCACACGTCTGAACTCCAGTCACGGCTACATCTCG
>CALERA010000122.1 GCA_937908275.1 uncultured Desulfarculaceae bacterium
TGTAGCCGTGACTGGAGTTCAGACGTGTGCTCTTCCGATCTGAAAGGGTTTCCCCCCAGACCCCCCTTCCCAAAGAAAGGCGTCTTGGGGGCAAGAAACCAGCCTTCCCAACCGGCTGTCCTTTTCGCCGCGTTTTAAGCCATAATCTGGAAATGTCGGCGACCGCCAGCCGGGCCACGGCCCGCCGCTGCGCCAACACAGGCCAATGTTGTCATTGCGAGGAGCGCCAGCGAAGAAGCAATCTCTTCTCTCTTTTGCTCCGGAGATTGCTTCGCTTCGCTCGCAATGACAGAAAATGCGGCCCGCGATTGTCATTGCGAGGAGCCATGACGACGAAGCAATCTCTCTTCCGCTCCGCCGGGGTACGGTCATGATCCTGGGCCTGGGCCAGGACCTCTGCCAGGTGGCGCGCATCGTGGCCGCCCGCGCCCGCTTTGGCGATCGCTTCCTCGCCCGCTGCTTCACCCCGGCCGAGGCCGCCGCCTGCCTGGCCCGGCCCCGGCCCGACTCCGCCCTGGCCATGCGCTTCGCCGCCAAGGAGGCCTTTGCCAAGGCCGCCGGCCTGGGCATGCGCGGCCTGGCCTGGCGCGAGATCGAGGTCGCCCACCGTCCCAGCGGCCAGCCCTATCTGGTCCTCCACGGCCGGGCCGCCGCCTGGGCCGCCCAGCATGCCCTGACCGCCAGCCATGTGAGCCTCACCGACGACGGCGACTATGTCGCCGCGGTGGTGGTGCTGGAGAAATGAGGCCGTCCATGCTCCTGGCCACCGCCCAACAGATGCGCCAAGCCGACCAGACCACCATCCGGGACCTCGGTCTGCCCGGCATCGTGCTGATGGAAAACGCCGCCCAGGGGGCCTGCCGGGTCCTGGCCCAGGAGTACGGCCCCCTGGCCGGGCTCTCCATCGCCGCCCTCTGCGGCCGGGGCAACAATGGCGGCGATGGCCTGGCCATGGCCCGCATCCTGGCCGGCCAGGGCGCGCGGACCACCGCCTACCTCCTGGCCCGGGCCGAGGACCTCACGGGCGACGCCGCCCTCAACCTGGCCGTGGCCCGCGCCTGCGGGGTGCCGGTGGTGGAGCTGCCCGACGAGGCCGCCTTCGAGAAGCACCGCGCCGCCATCTCCGGCCACGACCTCTACCTGGACGCCATCCTGGGCACCGGCCTCAACGCCCCGGTGCGCGGCCGCCAGGCCCTGGCCATCGCCCTGCTCAACGCCCTGGAGCGTCCGGTCCTGGCGGTGGACATCCCCAGCGGCCTGGACGCCGACCGGGGCCTGCCCCTGGGCGACGCGGTGCGCGCCGACCACACCGCCACCTTCGGCCTGGTCAAGCTGGGCCTGGCCTGCGAGCCGGGCCAGTACGTCGGCCAGCTCCACCTGGTGGAGATCGGCATTCCGCCCCAGGTGGTGGCCGGCCTGGGCTGCGTCGCCTGGCTTCTGGAATCCGGCGAGGTCGCGGCCCTCTTGCCGTCCCGCCCGGCCGGGGCCCACAAGGGCAGCTTCGGCCATCTCCTGGTGGTGGGCGGCAGCCACGGCAAGACCGGCGCGCCCTGCCTGTCTGCCCTGGGTGGCCTGCGGGCCGGGGCCGGTCTGGTCACCGCCGCCTTGCCCCACGATCTCAACCTGGTGGCCGAGCTCAAGCTCACCGCCGCCATGAGTCAGCCCCTGCCCCAGACCAGCCAGGGTGGCCTGGCCCTGGCCGCCTTGCCGGTCCTTCTGGACCTGGCTCGCGCCCGCCAGGCCATCGTCCTCGGCCCCGGCCTGGGGACCGAGGACGAATCCCGCGCCCTGGCCCGCCAGTTCCTGGCCCAATCCGTCGCCCCGGTGGTGCTGGACGCCGACGGCCTCAACGCCCTGGGCGCCATCGCCCCCGGGGCTATCGCCGCGCCCCGGGCCGTCATCACCCCCCACCCCGGCGAGGCCGCCCGCCTCCTGGCCACGGACACCGCCACAATCCAGGCCGACCGCCCCGCCGCGGCCCGCGCCCTGGCCGCCCGGAGCGGCGCGGTGGCCGTGCTCAAGGGCGCGCGCAGCCTGATCGCCGCACCCGACGGCCGCCTCTGGGTCAACCCCACTGGCAACCCCCTCCTGGCCTCCGGCGGCTCCGGCGATGTCCTGGCCGGCCTCATCGGCGGTCTCCTGGCCCAGGGCCTCACCGCCCTGGACGCCGCCCGCGCCGGGACCTATCTCCATGGCCTGGCCGCCGACCTGGCCCAGGCCGACTATGGCCAACGCGGCCTGATGGCCGAGGAACTCAGCGCCTGGCTGCCCAAGGCGTTCCGGGAGGTGGGGGGAGTAGGGGAGTAAGAGAGATGCGGGGGGAACCTTTTTGGTGCCCAAAAAGGTTCCCCCCGCACCCCCCTCCAAAAAGGCGAGGGTGGGTGGGATGGAGTTTCGTGGCTCCCGTGGATATTAGCAGGGGAAGTGTTTCGCCAATTCGGGTGGCCGTGCCTCAGTCCTTGCGATGGGTCAGGGCGTAGAGATACACCGTGGTCTCGCCCTCCGGTCCGCGCAGTTTGCGCTGGGTGCGCCGCACCTGGAACCTCTCCCGCGCCAGGTCGAAAAAGCCGATCACGAACGGCCGCTCCTCGTGACTGATGAAGGCCGTGCCGTCCGTGGCCAGCAGCTTGGCCAGCACCTCCACCAGCACCGGATAGATCGCGGGCTGGTACAGGATCTCCGCCCCCAGGATGGTGCGGAACTGTCCCAGGCCCGGGTCGGGCTTGGTCCAGTCCAGGGCCGTCACCCTCACCAGCTCGCCCAGGCCGTTCAGCTCCGCCGCCGCCCGGGCGAACTCCAGGGCGTCGCCGTCCAGGTCGCTCAAGACCACCCGCCGGCCCTTGGCCGCCGCCACCAGACCCGGCGCGCCCAGCCCCGCCCCCAGCTCCAGCACCGGCTCCGCCGCCGGCGGCAACTGCGCCGCCAACCCGGCCAGCACCAGGGCCGCCGGCCAGAGCTTGGTCCAGTAGGGCAGGTCATCGCCGCCGCGCGATTCGATGTAGGCCAGGGGGTCGGCCAGCTCCGGCAGCCTCAGGCTGACGCCGGCCAGCTCCACCTGCTCCTGGCCCAGGGTGAAACGCGCCTTCAGGCGCGCCAGGGCGCCGGGTTCGCCCGGCGCGAACAACGGGGTGGGGGTCATGCTTGGGGTTCCGCTGAGGGGTTGGCGTGGACGTTGGCGCAGGCCGGTCGCGGTTCCGTCGTGCTTTCCACCAGGGCCAAGAGGCTCACCTGGCTCAAGGATTCCAGGCTGGCCTGGTCCGCCTGGCTGAGCAGGGCCAGGGCCTGGGCCTCGCCAGGCTCCGGGGTGTCCGGGCCGGGACCACGCATCACCCCGCGTAGGGCCGTGGTCAGGTCGGCCAGGCAGATGGTGGCCAGGGAGCGGGCGGGGTAGAGGCGCTCCTCGGCGTCCGGGGGGTGCAGCAGGCCGGCGGCGATCAGGTCCGCCAGCACCTTGAGCACCTCGCGGGCCGGCAGGCCGCTCTCCCGCGCCAGCTCGGCCAGGGTGGGCGGCCGCTGGCCGGCGTAGAAGGCCCGCGCCACCCGCAGCATCAGCCGCGCCCCCAGGGCCTGGCGCTGGGCCGGGTCCAGGGGCGCGCCCACCGCCCGGGGCAGCGGCCCGCGCAGACAGACGTGGTGCGCCCGGGCCAGCTCGTTGCCGAACAACACCACCATCCAGCTCACCTGGGTCCAGATGAAGAACAGGGGCAGCGAGGCGAAGCCGCCGTAGATGGCGTTGTAACGGGCCACCCCCACCTGGAAGTAGATGTACAGCGACTGCACGGCCCACCACAGGCCGGCGGCCACCACCCCGGCCAACAGCGCCGACCAGAGCGGCACCTTGGTGTTGGGCAGGAAGAGGTAGATGAAGACAAAGGCCGCCACCAGCAACAGGAACGGCCCCAGGTTCAGGCCGGTCTCGGCCACCTGGCCCACCGCCGGCAGGTCCAGGAACCAGCGCACCACCGCGTGGCTGGAAAACCCGGTCCACAGCGCGGTGGCGGCCAGCACCAGCAGGGGGCAGATCACCAGGATCGAGAGGTAGTCGGTGAAGCGGCGCAGCAGGCTGCGCTGCCCCGGGGCCTCCCAGACCTGGTTGAAGGTCTCCTCCACGCTGGAGATGGTCCACAGCACGGTCAGGAGCAGCACCGCCAGGCCCACCACCCCCAGGGCGCGCACCTCGGTGCGCTCCACGTAGGTGATGATCTGGCGGAAGATGTCGGCCTGGCTGGCCATGAACTCGTTGTCGATCAGGAGCTTTTGCAGGGCCTCGGCGAAACCGAAACCCTTGGCCACCGCGAAGCTGATGGCCAGGGCCGGCACCAGGCCCAGCAGGGTGATGAAGGTCAGCGCGTTGGCCTGGAAGGGCAGGCGGTTCAGGTAGGCCCCCCGCGCCGCCAGGTAGAGCACCTGCAGGGTCAGGTTGCCCCAGCGCCCCGCTCCGGCCGTGGGGCGGGTGGGCCGCCACAGCCAGGCCAGGACCCGGCGGTCCCCCTGGGTGATCCAATCGTCCTGGGGCAAGAGATGCACGGCCCACTCCCCCGGGAGACGGCGTCGCTCCCGTTTGGGGGCCAGCTTAACATTAGCGCCCCCCTGGGGCAATCTTCGCGCCGGTCCCGGCCGACCCTTCAGATCAGGTTGAAGGCCCGCTGCCAGGGGGGCCAATGGGCCTCGGGCACGATCTCCCGCCCGGCATGGGTCATGATCCGCCGCCGCCACCACAGGCCCAGCGGAGTGAAGCCGCGCTTGGTCAGGAGCCAGCTCGCCGGTTGGTCCACCGCCCCGGCACTGAGGGGCTCACTCCCGGCCAGGGCCGCCAACTGGGTGCCGGCCAGGAGCCAGTTGGCCCCGTCCCGGCTGGCCGGGGTCAGGGGCAGGTCGGCCTGCCGGCCGGCCAGGCGCTGGTCCAGGTTGGCGCAAGGGTGGGGGCCGGGCAGGGGGCGGAAGGCGATCAGCCGGGCCTCCCGGGCGGCCAGGCCCAGGGCTGCGGCCAGGTCCGGGGGCTCGGCCTGCTCGGCCATGGCCCCCAGGCCCGCCACGGCGAGACCAGGCCGCTGGGCGCGGATGTTTTGCAGGACCATGGCCAGGGAGGCGGCCGGGGGATGGATGGTCTCGTCGAGCAACAGCACCAGGGGCGGGTGGGTCAGCCGGCCCAGGAATTCCAGCATCCCGGCCAGATAGGCCCAGTCGCCCGCCTTCTGGGTGGAGATGACGAACTTGTCGGTCCAGGGCAGGACCAGGGGCTGGCGCGAACGGCCCCAGGCCGCCAGGTAGCCCCAGGCCAGGGACATGGCCCGCCGGCCCTCGGCGGCCAGGGAGCGGGCCAGGGCCAGGGCCTCCAGGGCCTTCTCCCGGGCCTGGTCCAGGGGTCGACCACGGGGGGCCAGCGGCAGGCTGCCGGCCAGGATGCCCTGGGCCTGGCCCGGGGCCAGCCAGGGGCCGGCGGCCCGCACCAGGCGACCCAGGTCGGCCCGGCCCCGGCCGTGCACCGCCACCGCGCAGGCCATCTGCCACAGGGCCCGGGTCAGGCGCGGCCCGGCCAGGCGGGCGGCGCGCAGGCGGCCCAACTCGCGCAGGGGTCCGGCCGGCGGCGGGGCCAGGCGGGAGCGCCACTCCGCCCCCTGCTGCCAGGGGCCGGGCACCGCCCAGAGCGGCGGCCCGCCCAGGGAGGCGTTGCCCAGCAGCACCACCGGCCGGCCCCGCTCCCGGGCCAACTCCCGGGCCAGTTCATAGGCCCGGCGGCCCTCGGCCGCGGTGATCAGCGCCATCTCCTCCAGCAGGGCCAAATCGCCCCCCGGCCAGACCAGGGCCGGAGACCCGGACGCGGCCGGACGCCAGCCGGCGGTGTGGCGGGCCAGGCGCAGCTCGGGCGGGGAAAGCTCGGCCAGGTCCGTCCAACGCTCCTGGCTGGCCCAGAGCTGGGCCCGGCGCACCCCGGCCGGCGAGGCCAGCAGCCGGTTAAGGCGCAGGGTGGCGCTGTCGCCATCGGGCAGGCGCAGCCCGGCCGGCAGGGCGCAAAGCACCTCCCGCGCCCAGTCCTCGTCCCGGGCCAGGCCGGACAAGCGGCGCAACACCCCGCCCCCGGCCAGGGCCATCACCACCGCCAGGCCCTCGGTCCACTCCGGGGGGTGGAACTGGCAGGCCAGGCCCAGGATGGTCTCGGATTGGCGGGCCAACTGGCCCAGCAGGGCCGGACCCTGGCCCTGGGGATTGAACAGCCACAGCCCGGCCGCGGCCCGGGCCGCGGGCGTGGCCCGGCTCAGGGCCACCAGTTGCCGGTGCAGGGCCACGTCGTCGCCCAGGCGCAGGCTCTCCAGCCTGGCCTGGGCCGCCAGGGCCTCGGGAGCCAGGCCCTCGCCCTGGCCGGCCAACTCCACCAGGTCGATCAACCCGGCCAGGTCCTCCCCGCCGGGGCTCATGCGGGAAACAGCTCCACCGGCGCGAAGGCGTCCACGTCCACCAGGCCCTGGTCGGTGAGCTTGAGGTGGGGGATCACCGGCAGGCAGACGAAGGACAGGGGCATGAAGGGCTCGGGCTGGGCGCAGATGGCGGCGCTGGCCGCCCGCAGCTTTTCCAGGCCGGCCAGGACCCGGGACAGGTCCAGATCGCTCATCAGGCCGGCCAGGGGCAGGGGCAGCTCGCCCAGGACCCGATGGTCCTGGGCCGCCACCAGGCCGCCGCCCAGCTCGCGCACCCGGGCCGCGGCGGTGAGCATGGACTGCTCGTCCATGCCGGCCACCACCAGGTTGTGGCTGTCGTGGGACACCGAGGAGGCCAGGGCCCCGCTTTCAAGGCCCAGGCCCTTGACCAGGCCGTGGGCCGCGCGGCCGGAGCCGGTGTGGCGCTCGATCACCGTCAGCCGGGCCAGGTCCCGGCGGGCGTCGGCCGCCAGCCAGCCGTCCTTTTGCGGGGTCGGCTCGACCAGGTGCTCGGTGAGCAACTGTCCCGGCACCAGGCCGATGATTCGCGCCCGGGGGCCGGCGGCCGGCACCCGGAAGCTGGCCAGGTCCAGCGGCCCCAGGCGCATGGTGTCCCGGGCGACATCGGGGAAGGGCGTGGCGCAGGGGTGCAGGCACTGGCCCTCGGCCGCCACCAGGCGGCCGGCCTGGTAGGTGGCCAGCACCCGGAACTCCTTCAGGTCATTGAGCACCACCAGGTCCGCCACCCAGCCCGGGGCCACCGCCCCCCGCCGGGCCAGGCCGAAGCGCCGGGCCGGATTCAGGGTCACCAGGCGCAGGGCGCTCAGCGGGTCCAGGCCCCGGGCCACGGCCTGGCGCAGGAGGTCGTCCAGGTGGCCCTGGCGGGCCAGGGTGTCGGGGTGGCGGTCGTCGCTGACCAGAAGGCAGCGGCGCTCGCTGGCCGGGGTGACCAGGGGCAGCAGATCGGCCAGGTTGTGGGCGCTGGTGCCCTCGCGGATCATCAGCCACATCCCGCGCCGCAATTTCTCGGCCGCCTCGGTGGCCTGGGTGCACTCGTGGTCGCTCTCCGGGCCGGCGGCCAGGTAGGCGTTCAGGGCCGGGCCGGAGAGCAGGGGGGCGTGGCCGTCGATGGGCCGGCCGGCAAAGGCCAGCACCTTGGCCAGCACCCCGGGATCGCCGGCCACCAGGCCGGGGAAGTTCATCACCTCGGCCAGGCCCAGCAGGCGGGGGTGGTCCAGGAGGCTGGCCAGCTCGGCGGCCTCCAGGCGCGCCCCGGCCGTCTCCAAAGGGGTGGCCGGCACGCAGGAAGGTGCGTTGAAGAAAAAGCTCAGCGGCAGGCCCGCGCTGGCCGTCAGCATGGCCCGCACCCCGGCCAGGCCCAGGACGTTGGCGATCTCGTGGGGGTCGGCCACCAGGGCGCTGGTGCCCCGGGGGGCCAGGACCCGGGCCAACTGGGCCGGACCCAGCAGGGTGGATTCCACGTGCAGGTGGCCGTCGATGAAGCCCGGGACCAGGAAGGCCCCCCTGAGCTCCACCCGCTCCCGGCCCTGGTAGGCTCCCAGGCCGGCCACCACCCCGTCGTGCACCGCCACGTCCACCTCTTCCACCTCGCCGGTGAAGAGGTTCACCACCCGGCCGCCGCCCAGCACCAGGTCGGCCGGGGCCTCGCCCCGGGCCACAAGGATTCGTTCCTGCAAGCGCTGCTGCTCATTCATGTCGTTTCTATCCCGCCGTGATCAGCCGGTTTCGACGCCCGTCCAGCCCAGGCCTGACAAACGCTGGAGAATCGGGCTCAACTTGTCCTCCATTTCCGCGCCGCCGTCAACCACCAACCAATGCGGGGTTTCCTCCGCGCTGGCCGGCTGCCAGGCCGCGGCCTGGGCCGCCATCAGCTCCGGCCGGCCGTCGCTGACCGAGGCCCCGGCCGCCTGGCGCTGGCGCAGGCGGGCCAGGACCACCTCCGGGTCGGCCCTGACCTCCACCAACAGGGGGGTGGCCCCCTGGGCGCGGGCCAATTCCAGGAAACGCCCCCGCCAGTCGGCCTCGCGGAAGGAGGCGTCCAGCACCACCCCGGCCCCCAGGGCCAACTGGGCCTCGGCCGTCTCGTAGAGCGCCTGATAGGTGGCCTGGCTGGCGGCGGGGCCATAGAGCCCCTGGCCCCAGGCGTCGTAGTTGCGCGCCTGGTCGTCCAGGCCGGCCAGGTGCTTGCGCACCAGGTCGGAGTTGACCCCCAGCCAGCCGGTGGCCCGGCAGAGGTGGCGGGCCAGGTAGCTCTTGCCGGTGCCCATCAGGCCCATCAGGCAGACCAGGAAATGGGGCGGGGATCCCCCGGCGTAGCCGGCCGCCAGCCGCCAATATTCGCGGGACTTGCTGATGTCGTGGAACTTGTGCTCGCCGTCCTGGCCGGGGTCGTCAAAGGAAAATCCGTGGATCTTGGCCCGCACCACCGCCCGGTAGCATTTGTAGAAGTCCAATATTTCCAATAGGTCGTCGTCGCCGCTCTGGGCCAGATAGGCCTCCACCAGCTCCCGGGCCAGGTCCGGCCGGTGGTGGAAATCCAGGTCCATGGCCAGGAAGGCCAGGTCGGCGGCCGAGTCCTGGCAGCGGAAGCGCTGGTTGAACTCGATGCAGTCGAAGACGATGGGCGGCCCGTCCGGCGGCAGGTTGATGTTGGCCGAGTGCAGGTCGCCGTGGCCCTCGCGGATGCGGCCGGCCGCCACCCGGCCCAGGAAGAGCTCGCGCCGGTCGCGCAGGAAGGCCAGGCTCCAGTCGCGGATGGCCCGCCAGCGGGGGCCGGCCACCGAGACCTCCTGGTAGCTCTCGGTCTGGCGGAAGTTTTCCTCCACGTTGAGCCGCACCTGCTCGGGCCGGCCAAAGAACGCGACCTCCGGCCCGCCGGCGGCCTGGGCGTAGAAACGGGCCAGGACCCCGGCGATGGCCCGTACCTGCTCCGGCCCCACCTGGCCCTGGTCCAGGAGGCGGTCCATCTGGCGTCCGGTGTCCATCTGGGCCATTTTCAGACAATATTCGGCCACTTCCGGACCGGGGTCCCGGTCCGGGGCCAGGGTCAGCCCGCCCCCCGGGGCGCGCACCACCGCCAGCACCTCCAGGTAGAGCGCCGGGGCCAGGCGGCGGTTCAGGCGCAGTTCTTCCTGGCAATAGCGCCGGCGCAGCTCCAGGCTGGAGAAGTCCAGGAAGCCCATGTCCACGGACTTCTTGATTTTATAGGCATAGCTCCCGGTCAGGAAGACGTGGCTGATGTGGGTCTGGAGGTGTTCCGGTCCCCGCGCCGGATGGGGGTAGAACTCCGGGCGCAGGAAGGCCGCCACCACCTCGGCGGTGCTGATCAGGTCCGGGGAGCCGGACACGGCCGCGCCGGCGGCCTCTGGCGGGGACTGGGTCATGCCCTTGGGTTGCCCTGGCCGGCCGAGACCGGCGGTAGAATTGCGATTAGCTACATTTAGCGCTGATTTGCCCGACTTTGCAACAGGCCGCGCTTGTCGCACTTTGGGGTATCAACTATCATCATGACATGCCCAAGCCGCCCGCCATAGCCCTTTGGGGCCTGACGCTCTGCCTGGCCTGGCTGTGGAGCGCGGCCGTCCCGGCCTGGAGCGCCGATCCGGCCGCCGCGCCCGCCCCCAGTGGCGCGCCCGCGCCGGCGGCCGAGGCCGCCCCGCCCGAGCAGCCCCAGGCGCCGCCCTGGCGCATCCAGCAGGTTTCCTTCGCAGGTTTCCAGCACATCACCCGGGACGAGGCCCTGGAGGTGATGGAGACCAAGCCGGCCGGTTCGTTGTTTTTCGCCAGCTTCCCTCCCTTCGACCGCTCCAGCCTGGACCGCGACAAGCAGCGCCTGAACCAGCTTTACCAGGAGAACGGCTTCTTCGAGGCCGAGGTGGGCTATAACCTGACCCGCGATCGTGAGCAGCGTTTGGTGTCGGTGGTCTTCACCGCCAAGGAGAACCGGCCCACCATCATCGAGGACGTGACCCTGGAATTGCCGCCGGGCGAGGAGGGCCAGGCCTGGCGTCCGCGCCTGACTCCGCTGCTGCGCCTGATCAAGGGCCAGCGCTTTTTGCTCAAAAATTACGAGGACAGCAAGCGCCTGTTGGGCGACTACCTGCGCAACCAGGCCCATCCCCTGGCCACGGTCCTGGGCCAGGTGCGGGTGCACACCGAGGACGCCCAGGCCACGGTGGTGCTCAAGATCGAGCCCGGCCCCCGTCTGTCCTTCGGGGCCACCACGGTCAGCGGCTTCAACCACATCAAGCCCGAGTTCATCCTGCGCGAGCTGACCTACGCCCGGGGCCAGCCCTTTTCCCAGGACGCCCTGGACGACAGCCAGCGCGCGCTCCTGGACACCGGCTTTTTCAGCATCGTCACCTTCACCCCGGAGTACGACCGGGCCAAGGACGGCCTGGTGCCCCTGAAGCTCCAGGTGCGCGAGGCCAACCGCTACAGCGCCCGCTTCGGCCTGGGCTGGGGCAACGAGGACGGCTTCCGGGTGCGGGTGTTGCAGGTCAACCGCAACCTGCTGGGGCTCTACGACACCCTGACCTTCGAGGGCAAGATCAGCCAGATCTACCAGGGCCTCACCGGCCGCCTGAAGCTGCCCTACATCCCCTCCCGCGATTCCAACCTGCTGCTCTGGGGTGGGGTGGAGCAGAACGACTTCGAGGCCTACAGCAACCGCCGCCTGTTCTTCAACCCCACCGTGGAGCAGCGCCTCAATCCCCGCTGGTCCTGGTCCCTGGGCTACAACGTGGAGAAGAACAACATCATCGACCTCAAGGCGGCGGTGCCGGACCCCAATTACGAGAAGCAGCAATTTTACATCTCCTCCCTGCCGGTGGGCCTGCGCTACGACACCCGCGACTCCATCCTCAACCCCACCAAGGGCCTGTTCTTCAATCTGGAGGTGGAGACCGCCTCCGACGCCCTCGGCTCGGAGGTGGAGTTCATGCGCGGCGTCTCCGAGCTGCGCCACGTGCTGCCCCTGCCCTGGTCCAAGGGCTGGTACCTGGCCTCGCGGGCCAAGGGCGGCCTGGCCTACCCCCTGCCGGGCACCGACCGCATCCCCCTGATCCGGCGGTTCTTTCCCGGCGGGGCCAACAGCGTGCGCGGCTATGCCTTCCAGACCCTGGGGCCGCTGGACTCCGCCGGCAAGCCCCTGGGCGGCGAGGCCATGCTGGAGGGCAGCCTGGAGCTGCGCTTCCCCCTGTGGGGCGACCTGGGCGGGGTGCTGTTCACCGACGCCGGCAACGCCTATGACAAGTGGGAGGATCTGCGCTCCGGGATCTCGGACCTGCGCTACACCGCCGGCGCGGGACTGCGTTACCACACCCCGGTGGGCCCCCTGCGCCTGGACATCGGCTATCAGCTCAACCCGCCGGAGGGCGGCCACCTGAGCCGCTACGAGGTCTATCTCAGCGTGGGGCAGGCTTTCTGATGTCGCGCCGTCTCGTCAAGCTCGCCGCCTGGATCGTCGGCGGCACGGCCATCTTGCTGGGCCTGCTCTGGCTGGCCCTCTGGGGCCTGGCCGCCAGCGATTGGGGCCGGGCCAAGGTCCTGGAACTGCTCAACCGCGAAGTGGAGGCCGCCACCCAGGCCCAACTGACCCTGGGCGATCTGGCGGGGAACCCGCTCACCAATCTGGTGCTCCGGGAGGTCTCCCTGCGCCGGGGGGGCCGGGAGCTGGCCCGGGCGGCGGAGATCGAGCTGCGCTACAACCCCCTGGCCCTGTTGTCGGGCCGGGTGCACCTGGGCCGTCTGCGCCTGGTGCGCCCCTGGGTGGGGCTGCCCCTGGACCTGCCCCCGGATCCGGGCGGCGGCTCCCTGCCGGGCCTGGCCCTGACCATCGCCCGCTTGGAGGTGGTGGACGGCGGCCTGGAGGCCGGGGGCAGCCTGGGCCGTCTGCGCCGGGCCGAGGGCGTGCAACTGGAGGGCGAATTCAGCCTGGACGCCCGCGGCCCCCGGGCCGAGGCCCAACTGGCCTGGGCCAGCCTCAGCCTGGAGGGCCTGGAGGCCCCCCTGGCGGTGAGCGGCCGGGTCGCGGCCGACGCCAGGCGTCTGACCGTGGAGTCCCTCCTGATCCAGGCCGGACGCGATCGCCTGGAGGCCAGCGGCCAGTATGACTGGGGCCAGACCTCCCGCCTGAACCTCAAGGCCCGGGGGCAGATCACGGATTGGCGGACCCTGGCCGGCTGGAGCCCGGCTGGCGCGCCCCCGCCCGAGCCGGTGGCCTTGCGCCTGGAGGCCAGCGGCCCCCTGGACGCCTGCCAGGTCAAGGCCAGCCTCCAGGCGGCCGGGGGCTCCCTGGACCTGGCCGGGCGGCTGAACCTGGACCAGCCCGGAGGGGAGCTCAAGGCCAGGTTCGCGGACCTGGATCTTTCCCGCTTGGGCCTCGGCACGCCCCCCGTCAATCTGGGCGGCAGCCTGGAGCTGAGCGGCCAGGGCTGGCCGGGAGACGATAAGGCCCAGGCCCGCCTGCACTTGGCCCTGGACCAGGCGGTCTGGGCTGACTGGCGGGCCCAGGGCCTGGACCTGCGCCTGGCCCAGGAGGGCGGCCAGTACCGGGTGGAGGCCCTAGAACTGGTCAGCGAACGGGGCCGGCTCCAGGCCACCGGCCAGTTGAGCGCGCCCCAGGCCAGGGATGGCCAGCAGACCCCCTGGCGGGTCCAGGGCCAGATCGCCTTCCAGGACCTGGACCTGCCGCCGGAGTTGCTGGCCCGGTTGCCCGAGCCCCTGCGCCAGGCCCGGCTCAACGGCGTTCTGCGCGGCCAGGGCGACCTGAGCGCCAGCGGAGACCTGGCCCTGGAGTTGGAGCTGGGGCGCTCGCCCCTGGGGCCGGACCTGGAGCTGACCAGCCTGCGGGCCAGCGGTGGCCGCCAGGCCGGCAAGTGGGGTCTGAGCGCCCTGGAGCTGACCGCCCCCGGCCTGAGCCTCCAGGCCCAGGGCCGGGCCGACGCGGCGGGGGCGGACCTGGCCTGGGAGTTGGCCAGCGAGGATTTGGCCCGCCTGCGCCCCGCCGTGGCCCTGGCCTGGGACACGGTTCCCCCGGCCCTGGCCGGGGCGCTCCAGGCCCGGGGCAGCCTGCGCGGACCCTGGTCCGGTCCGGCCCTGGAGGCCCGGGCCCAGGCCCAGGAATTGGACCTGGGCCGGGGAATCCTGCACCGGGCCGACCTGGAGCTTTCCGCCCCGGACCTGGTGAGCCATCGCCAGGGCCGGGCCAATCTGCTGCTGGAGGGCCTGGAGGCCGGCGACCTGCCCTGGCACCAGGTGCGGGCCGAGCTGAGCGCCGACGGCCGCCAGGCCTCCCTGCGCCTGAACGGCCGGGGGCCGTTCCTGGATCTGGCCCTGAACGCCACCAGCCCCATCCCCTTGCAGCTGCCCCTGCGCTTCAACCTGGCCGGCCTGAGCCTGACCCCGGCCGGGGGGCAGGCCTGGCGGCAGCAGGGCCAGAGCGCGCTGGTGGTGGGGGCGCACAACCTGGACCTGGACCGCCTGCTCCTGGCCCAGGGCTCGCAACGCCTGGAGTTGACCGGCCAGGTCTCCCCCGGCGGACGGGTGCGGGCCAGCCTGGACCTCAAGGACTTCGCGCCCGCGCCCTGGCTGCCGGAGCGGGGCCTGCCCGAAACCACCCGCCTGGAGTTGAACGCCGACCTGACCGGCACCCTGCTGGAGCCGGTGATGCGTCTGGAGGGCCGCCTGCACGGCCTGGCCTGGCGGCGGGTGGGCGAGGGCCTGGTGAGCTTCAACGGGCGGCTGGGCGGCGGCGAGCTGAGCCTGGCCGGCCGGGTGACCTGGGCCGAGCAACCGGTGCTGGACCTCAACGCCACCCTGGGCCTGGCCGCCAGCCTCAACCCGCCCAACCTGGAGCTCACCGCGGAGGGCCTCAACGCCCGGCTGACCGGCAAGGACCTGCCCCTGCACCTGTTGGCCCCCACCATGCGCGGGGTGCGCATCCTGGGCGGCCGCCTGGACCTGGACCTCAAGGCCCAGGGCGACCCCGGCGACCCCCACCTGGAGGGCGCGCTGGCGCTGAGCGGCGGCAACCTGGTCATCACCCCCACCGGCCAGCGCATCACGGACATCAACCTGGCCTTCAGCGCCCGGGGGCGGGAGATCGTCCTGACCCGGGGCGAGGCCGACAGCGGCGGCCATCTCAGCCTGCATGGCCGGATGCTGCTGCCCTGGAAGGACGCCGGCCGGGTGGAGCTCAAGGCCCAGGGCAAGGACCTCCTGGTGGGCCTGGGGGCCCTGGGCCAGGTGGTCACCGACCTGGACCTGGACCTGGACGGCACCCCGGCCGCGCCCAAGGCCCGGGCCTTGCTGCACCCCAGCCAGGCGGTGATCCATCCCCGGGTGGCCACCCCGGCGGCCCTGGGCGACGTGGTGCTGCTGCGCCCGGGCCAGACCCCGCCGCCCCTGGACACCGAGATCCACAAGGCCCCGCGCATCTTCTTCCCCGAGCCCTTCCACAACCTGGCCCTGGAGGCCCGGGTGGACCTGGGGCCGGGCATCCGAGTGGTGGTGGACGAGGGCTGGGTGAGCCTGTTGGGCGTGGTGCGGGTGACCAAGGCCCCGGGCGGGCCGTTGGTCTTCTGGGACCGCTACCGCACCGACAACGGCGTGATCATGGTGGAGAGCCGGCGCTTCGTGGTCACCGGCGGGGACTTCATCTTCGAGGGCCGCGACCGGCCCGACCCGGCCCTGAACGTGGACGTGCAATACCGGGGCGGCGGCACCCAGATCTTCATCACCCTGCAGGGCACGGCCTTCGAGCCCCAGTTGCAGCTTTCCAGCGAGCCGCCCATGAGCCAGGCCGACATCCTGTCGGTGATCATCTTCGGCCGGCCCACCGCCGGCCTCAACGCCGGCGAGACCCGCCAGCTCTCGGCCCAGGCCCTGGCCCTGGTGGGCCAGGGCAGCCGACGCGAGATCGAGAAGATCCTGGGGCCGGCCCTGAGCCCGGATGTCTTCACGGTGCACAGCGAGATCAGCACCGGCTCGGCCCTGGAGGCGGGCAAGTACCTGAGCACCGACCTCTACCTGCGCTATCGCCAGAACCTGAGCGGGGAGGGCGGCCAGAACGTGGGCCTGGAATATCGCATCACCGACTGGCTGTCCCTGGAGAGCCAGGTGGGCACCACCCGCGACAGCGGCGTGGACGCCATCCTGAACTGGGACTTCAACTAGAGCCGGCCGAGCCCACCCGCCATTCCATCCTGGGCGCAAAATCAAGTCCAATGATGAACGCCGCTCAAGGCGGTTCTTGTCATTGCGGGGAGCAAAGCGACGCGGCAATCTCTCCGACTGTTATTGGCGTGCTGAGAAGCGGGCGGGAGAGAGACGAGAGATTGCTTCGCTACGCTCGCAATGACAGGGATTAGAGATCAGGCCGAACCGCTGGCAAAGGCCCATCGAATAGGCAGACAAACCAAAACGCCGGGCGGGGGAGCCCATCCGGCGTCGCGTTTCACCCGGCCCGCCCCGGGGCGGGCCGGGTTCAGGGCAGGAACTTCATCAGGGTGGGCGAGACCTCGATGGCCGACTCCACCCGCTCCACCCCCGGCACCTCCTCGGCCAGGGCCCGGGCGCGCTTGGCCTCCTCGTAGCTGGCCACGTAACCGGCCAGGCTCAGGACTCCGTCCACGGCCTCGATCTCCAGGGCGTGGATGTCCAGCTCCTCCACCAGGTGGCGGCGGGCCCGGGCCGCCAGCACCAGGCCGGCGATGAGCCGGCGGCTTTCCGAGGAGGGCGCGAAGTCGTCGTGAGTGGCCAGGTCCAGCACGGTCAGGGCGGCCTGTTCCAGGGACAGCCGCCCCATGTTCAGCACCAGGTCGTAGTTCAGGGGCGAGGCCCAGTCGGCCCCGAACAGGTGGGCCACGTAGGTGCGCCGCTGCTGGTCCACCACCGTGGCCAACTGGCGGGCGCGCTCCAAGTCCATGTTCTGTTCGTTGGCGATGCGCTGGGCCCGCAGGTCCAGCGGCGCCACGGTGCGCACCCGCAGCACCCCGGGCACCAGGCGCAACATGAAGTTAGCCCCCCGGCCCACCACCACCGCGTTGCCGCTCTGGGCGTACTGGAGCATCACCAGCTCCAACAGGGCCGTGAAGACCCTGCGCCGCCGGTTGCCCAGGTCCAGCATGGCCGGTCCCTGCTCGGCCAGGAGCTGGTGCTCGTCGCGGCTCAAATCCACCAGACCCTGCACCGCGTCCATCAGGGTGCGTCGATCCACCAGCTCCAGGCGTCCCCGCGCGCAGATCTCCTGGGCCAGCGCGTTGCGCCGGGCTCCCACCTCGCCAGATATCGTGATGATGCCCATGGATTCACCTCCGGTCTGGGATTGCAGAGGTCCATGGGTTCAGCTTAGCACAAGCGCCGCCCGGCGGTGCAGACCCTCTGGGGCCCGCCCGCCGGGGGGAATTGGGAGCGCCGGGGGCTAGTTTTTCTGGCGGCTCAGGGCCTCCAGGCGGGTGCGCTCCTGCAGGTTGGCCAGGGTGGGGCTGACCGTGGGGCGCAGGGGCCGGGGGTCGCTGAGGCGCAGACAGGGGGCCGGCAGGGTCAGGACCTCCTGGGCGAAGCGCTTGCGGGCCGCCTTCCAGCCGCCCTCGGCCTCCAGGCGGCGGCCGCCCCGCATCACCGGGGCCAGCAGGGGCTGGCCGGCCTGGCTCTCCTGGCGCAGGCCCAGGAGGTCGCCCTGGATGCGCTGGTTGGCGTCCAGCGTCCGCCAGAGCTGCTTGGCCTCGGCCCAGCTCTCCTTGCCGGCGCTGAGCTTGAGGGTGGGCCGTCCGGCGTAGGAGACCAGCTTGTAGGCCAGGTCCAGGTAGGGGGCGTCGGCCGAGGAGCCCATGCGGGTGCCCACCGCCAGCAGGTCCACCTTGGCCCCCCGCTCCAGCATGTCGGCGATGCGGTATTCGTCCAGACTGCCGCTGACCACCACCGAGGCCTGCTCCAGACCGGCCTGGTCCAGCATGTCCCGGGCCTGGCGGCTCAGACCCACCAGGTCGCCGGAGTCCAGGCGGATGCCCACCAGGTCGTGGCCGCTGGCCTTGAGCTCGCCGGCCACGGCGATGGCCCGCTCCAGGCCGGCCACGCTGTCGTAGGTGTCCACCAGGATCACGGTGTGGTCCGGGAAGCTCTCGGCAAAGGCGCGGAAGGCGGAGACCTCGTCGCCGAAGCTCTCCACGAAGGAGTGGGCCATGGTGCCCACCGGGTTGATGCCGTAGAGCTGGCAGGCGGCCAGGTTGCTGCTGCCGGCGAAACCCACCAGGGTCGAGGAGCGGGCCGCGGCCATCCCGGCCTGGAGCCCCTGGGTGCGGCGCAGGCTGAAGTCCACCAGGGTGCGGCCCTGGGCGGCCAGCACGCAGCGGGCGGCCTTGCTGGCCAGGGTGGAGTGGAGGTTGATGATGTTGATGATCATCGTCTCCACCAACTGGGCCTCGATGATGGGCGCGGTGATCTCCAGCAGGGGCTCCTCGGCGAAGCAGACCGAGCCCTCGGGCAGGGCCCAGACCTCGCCGCTGAAGCGCACCCCGGCCAGGAACTCCAGGAAATCGGGCCGGAAACGGCCCAGGGAGGCCAGGTATTCGATCTCCTGGGGCTGGAAGGCGAAGCCCTCCAGGTAGTCCAGGGCCTCCTCCAGGCCCGCCGCCACCATGAAGCCGCGCTCCGGGGGCAGGTCGTGGGCGAACAGGCTGAAGGTGGCCACTTGGTTCATGGCCCGGGCGTGGTAGGCCGCAGCCATGGTTATCTCGTAAAAGTCGGTGACCATCGCCAGGGAGCCGCTGTACATCTGCCTTCTCGCGCGCGGGTGGGGTATTGAGGTGGACAGCATAAGCCCAGACGGCGAGGATGTCAACCTTGACGCTGGGTTATGCCGACTGGGCTACTGTTCGGCCTCCACCGGGACCGGGGACAACACCCGCACCAGGTCGGCCGGGGTCATCTGGACCAGGAAGCCGCGCTTGCCGCCGTTGATGTGGATCGTGGCCAGGTCCAGGATGCCGCGCTGGACATAGACCGGCATCTGGCGCTTGGCGCCAAAGGGGCTGACCCCGCCCACCTGGTAGCCGGTGAGCCGGGCCACCAGGGCCGGGTCGCAGGGGCTCACCTGCTTGACCCCCAGCTCGCGGGCCAGGGCCTTCGTGCTCCCCTGGCGGTCGCCGAGCATCAGCACCACCAGGGGGATGCCCGCCCCGTCCTCCATGACCAGGGTCTTG
>CALERA010000123.1 GCA_937908275.1 uncultured Desulfarculaceae bacterium
CGAAATGGTAAAAACTGTAACTTAATCCTTGGTTTCATGTCTGGGGGCAGGTCAGCCGCGGTGGCGGCCTGCTCGGGCTTCGCCGCGGTCTGCGGCGACAGCATGGCCACCGCGGTGACCATGGGCTCGGTGGCCCTGCCGGAGATGAAGCGCAAGAGCTACCAGCCCAGCCTGGCCTGCGGAGCCCTGGCCGCCGGCGGCACCCTGGGCATCCTGATCCCGCCCAGCGTGGGCTTCATCTTCTACGCCATCGTCACCGAGGAATCGGTGGGCAAGCTGTTCATCGCCGGCATCGTGCCCGGCTTCCTGTTGGCGGCGCTGTTCATCCTGGCCATCTGGATCATCGCCAAGCGGCGGCCGGACCTGGCCCCGCCGGGCGAACCCTCCACCCTGGCCGAAAAGCTGCACTCCCTGAAGGGCGTGCTGGGCATGCTGCTGCTGTTCGTCTTGATCCTGGGCGGCATGTTGGGCGGCATCTTCAGCCCCACCGAGGGTGGCGCGGTGGGCGTGGCCGGCGCGTTCCTGATCTCGGTGGCCCGGCGCCGGCTGACCTGGCCGGGCCTGCGCACCGCCTGCGAGCAGACGGTCTTCATCACCACCAAGCTCCTGATGATCCTGGTGGGGGTGGCCATCCTGGGCTTCTTCATGGCCGCCACCCGGCTGCCCTTCGAGCTGGCCAGCCTGATCACCGATAACGGCCTGAACCGCTACGTGGTGCTGTTCGGGGTGATCGTGCTCTACATCATCCTGGGCTGCCTGATGAACGTCATCCCCATGATTCTCCTGACCCTGCCGGCCATCTTCCCCTCCATCGTGGCCCTGGGCTTCGACCCGATCTGGTTCGGGGTGCTCACGGTGATCATCATGGAGATGGGCCAGATCACCCCGCCGGTGGGGGTCAACGTCTTCGCCCTGTCCAGCGTGGCCGACGGGGTGCCCATGGGCACCATCTTCGCCGGCATCCTGCCCTTCTTCCTCTGCATGTGCCTGCTGTTGGGACTCATCATCATCTATCCCCCCCTGGCCACCGGCCTGGTGGGGGTCCTGTTCTGACCCAGGTCCCATGTCCCCTCCTCCTCCGCGCCTCTCGCGTCACCCCGCCGGCCAGGGCCCACTCCCCCGGCCGGCGGGGTGGGGGCGCCTGGCCGGGGGCGGCGCGGACTGGGAAACCCATCCGGGCGTGGTAAGCTTATGCCGTACCTAACCTACTTATTAGGCGGGAAAATGCCCCCCGGATCCCCCAACGGAGAACCTGAGCGGGACCAAGCGGTCGAGCCGGTCTGGCGCGGGCCCAAGGCGGGCCAGTTCCTGGTGGACCGGCAGCGGACCATCCTGGCCTGGGACCCGGGCATGGAGCGGCTCACCGGCCTGGCCGCCGACCAGGCGGTGGGCAGCCGGCTCTCCTCCGCCACCGGCGGGCAGGAGCGCCCCTGGTTGGCCGATCTGCTCCTGGGCAACGACCTGGAGGCCGCCCGGGAGATTTTCGGCCCGGAGCGGGTGCTGCTCCTGCCTTGGGGCGGGGAGTGGCTGGCCCAGGGCTACCTGGCCGGACGCGGCGGCCAGCCCTTGCCGGTGCTGGAGATCGCCTGCCGCCAGGCCAGCCCGGACGTGGTGAGCGAGACCGTCTACCTGCGCGAGGAGGCGGTGGTCAGCAGCCTGGCCGATCCGGACCTGGAAACCCTGCGCATCCTGGCCGAGCACGTGCCGGCCGGGGTGGCCCTGATGCAGGACGGCCGCCTGGCCATGGTCAACCAGAGCTTCTGCGCCATGTTCGGCTATTCCCAGCCCGACGAACTGGTGAACCTGCGCCAGGACAGCCTGCTGGTGGACCAGGACAAGATCCGCCAGCGCCAGGTGCTGGACAACCTCAACCACTACGAACCCGGCCAGGCCCGCTTCCAGTGGACCGGCATCAACCGCGACGGCCGCAAGTTCTGGTTCGAGGGGCGGCCCACCTCCATCATGTGGAACGGCCGGCCGGCGATCCTCTCCTTCGTGATGGACATCACCGAATTCAAGCAGCGCGAGGAGGCCATCTTCCGCGAGACCCAGGAACTGCGCCAGGAGAACCAGCGCCTGCGCACCTCCATCGACTACCGGGTGCGCCTGGGCAACATCATCGGCCGCAGCAGCAAGATGCAAGAGGTCTTCGAGGCGGTGCTGCGGGCGGCGGCCTCGGACTTCGGCATCGTGATCTATGGCGAGACCGGCACCGGCAAGGAGCTGGTGGCCAAGGCCATCCACGCCCTGAGCCAGCGGGGCGGCGGCCCCTTTGTCCCGGTCAACTGCGGGGCCCTGCCCGAGGACCTCTTCGAGGCCGAGTTTTTCGGCTATCGCAAGGGCTCCTTCACCGGGGCCTATGCCGACAAGCCCGGCTACCTGGACCAGGCCAAGGGCGGCAGCCTGTTTTTGGACGAGGTGGCCGAGATCACCTTGTCCAGCCAGGTCAAGCTCCTGCGCGCCCTGGGCTCGGGCGAGTACTCCGCCCTGGGCAGCGCCACCCCCACCCAGACCGATTTCAGGGTGATCGCCGCCACCAACCGCGACCTGGAGGGCATGGTCCGGCGGGGGGCCTTCCGCCACGACCTCTTCTACCGGGTGCACGTGATCCCCATCCACCTGCCGCCCCTGCGCGAGCGCAAGGAGGACATCCCCTATCTGGTGGAGCACTTCCTGCACTCCCAGGCCGGACCCGGCCGCAAGATGATCAGCAAGGACCTGGCCTGCCTGCTGGACTACGACTGGCCCGGCAACGTGCGCGAGCTGCGCAACACCCTGGAGCGCTACCTGGCCTTTGGCAACCTGGACTTCATGGCCTCCGGCCCCAGCGCCTTGGCCCCGGCCGGGGAGGGCCTGCTGCCCCCTGGCGATGGCGAGCTGCGCGCCTCCCTGATGCAGGTGGAGCGCCAGCTGATCCTGCGCGCCCTGGAAAAGCACCTCTGGAACCGCTCCCGGGCCGCCGCCGCCCTGGGCCTGCCGCGCAAGACCCTGTTCCGCAAGATGCTCAAGCTGGGCATCGCGGGACCGGGCGAGGACGAGCACGAGCCGGCCTGAACCTCCGCGCGCAAATGACCCTATGCGCGCAAATGACCCGTCAAAAAACACAGTAAAACTAGCTAGTTAATCATAATGACCCCTCTTAGGCCATAAATGACCCTGCTTGACTTGTTTCGCCAAAATAATGCTTAGAAGTATCAGCCTGTTATCTCTGCGCGTTTTTGGCATGGCGAGTGCATCGCTAGAGATCGAGCCCGCCTCGGCGGAATTGTCGCCCCGGACCATTCCCAACCACTCCGGACGTGACCAACCCTTAGCCAAGCGAGAGCCAAGATGAGTGTGACCGTGAAACTGACCCGCGGCCAGGACGGCAAATTCACCGCCCACCTGGGTTCCGCGGCCCTGCCCAGCGTGAGCTGGGACCCCACCGCCCTGACCCCGGAACAACGCCAGGACGAACACCTGGGCGCGCGCCTGCTGCTGCTGGCCGCCTTGGCCTGCTATGTCAACACCCTGGCCGCCGACCTCAAGACCGGCGGGGCCAGCCAGGTGGGCGAGATCAACGCCCAGGCGGCGATCAGCAAGGAAAAGGGCAGCAACCTGCGCACCCGCTTCACCAACATCGCCATCAACGTGGAGACCCCGGTCGCCGACCCGGACCGCAAGGTCTTCGAGACCGTGCGCAACAGCCTGCTCAACGGTTCGCTGGTCACCTACTCCCTGGAGGAGGAGATCGAGCTGGACTACAACATCGAGGCCATCTGAGGAGACCGCGCCATGCTTTTCATGCTTGCCACCCCGGACGCCTCCCTGCTGGAGGTGATGGATCGTCTGGCCGGGGACGAGGACAAGGAACTGCTGCTGATCAGCGACGGGGTCTACCTGGCCGGCCCGGGCATGACCGGGACCCTGGCCCAGCACGACCTGACCGAGGTCTACGCCGAGGAGCCGGCCCTGGCCAAGCGGGGCCTGACCCCGGCCGGGGACTGCGAGGCGGTGGACATGGAGCGGATCGTGGAATTGATCGTTGACAGCGGCAAGCTGATCTATCTCTAGGAGGGGGCATGGCCACCATCACCGTAACCCTGCTGGCCGGCCCGGCCGAGAGCGAAGTCGCCGATTTCGCCCTGCGCCTGGGGCAGACCGCCCTGGCCCAGGGACACAAGTTCCAACTGTTTCTTTTTGGCAACGCCAGCGCCCTGGCCAACCAGGAAACGCCCTGGACCGGCGACCGGGGCATGAACCAGGAACTGACCGATTTCATGGACAGCCAGAAGCTGGGCAGCCGCCTGGCCGAGCTGGCGGCCCAGGGCGCCCTGGTCCAGACCTGCCACACCACCGAGTACGTGCGGGGCACCGAGGGCTGCGCCTACCTGCCCGGGGTGGCCCGGGGCAACGTGGGCTCGTCCCTGACCAAGTTCCTGCTCACCTCCGACGCCGCCTTCACCCTGGGCTAAGGGGAGAAACGCCAGCATGGTCAACAATCTCTGCGTGATCATCCGCCAGCCCCTGGGCAGCGAGCGCTTCACCCTGGGCCTGCGCACCGCCCTGGCCGCCCAGGCCGGGGGCTTCGAGACCGACCTGGTCTTCCTGGGCGACAGCCTGTTCAGTCTCACCGGGGCCTTGCCCGCCTACCTGGCCCAGACCCTGGCCGCCTTCCAGGAAAACGAGGGCCGGGTCCACTGCCTCCGGGAGGATCTGGCGGCGCGGGGCATCGTCGAGGGTCAACTGCTGATCAAGAACCTGGACGCGGTGGACCGGGACGGGATGTCCTCCCTGCTGGAGGACAGCGATTCCATAAACGTCTTTTAACTGCGGACCTTCCGGCGATTGCGCCCCCCTGGGGCGGATGGCCGAAGCTTGGCAGGCCCCCGGGGGCACCCTTGTCCAACCCCCGGGGGCGTCTTTTTGGGCTTCAGCCGGGCGGGGCCAGGGCGCGGCGGCAGAACTCCGCCGCCTGGTCCTCGAAATTCACTTCCGGCGCCAGCTTGAGCAGCAGCAGGCGGGTGGCGCCGATGAGCAGGCTGCGGATCAACAGGCCTGTCTCCGGCAGGGGCAGGTCGGCGGCCACGCTGCCGTCCTCCTGGCCCCGGCGCAGGGCCAGGCACAGCACCTCCAGGATCAGGCTGGACTGCTCGCGCATCACCTGGCGGCACTGGGAGTCGTTGCGCCCCGGGCTGACGGGCAGGTCACGCACCAGGAGGGTCAGCAGGCGGGAATCCTGGCGCACCTGCTTGAAGTGCAGATCCACGCAGCCCAGGACGGCCTGCATCCCGTTGGCGGCCTTGGCCAGGGCCGATTCCATGCGCTGGCGATACTTCAGGTGAACCTCGGCCAGCAGGTCCAGGAGGATGCCCTCCTTGTTGCCGAAGTAATAGAAGATGGTGCCCTCGGAGACCCCGGCCAGGCGGGCCACCTCGGCGGTGCTGGTGGCGTGATAGCCCTGGCGGGCGAAGAGGGTGACCGCCGCCTCGCGCACCGCCTGACGCCGGGTGGAGCCCTGGGCCCCGCCGGGCTTGGCTCCCCCCCGGGGCGTCTTGTCGCTAATGCGTGCCATAACTCCTGAGCTTTACTTGAAAAACATTGGATGAGTGAGCACTTGGTTATGGGTATACGCCCGAGCTGGGGGACTGTCAAGCCGACCAGGCTCGGGATTGTCTCGCGCCAGACCTGGCTTTGTGCTAGGCTGCAAGACATGGCATGGCCTAGTCCTCTCCGGCCGCGCCGACCTTCCTGATCGGGGCGTCCCGGGGTTTCCACCTGACGCATCACCATACGTTGTAATTTTCCATCGCATGGCCAAGTGCGCCGGACGGAGGTCCTCCATGAAAGCCCTGCTGGTCTATCCCCGCTATCCCGACACCTTCTGGAGCTTCAAGTACGCCCTGTCCTTTGTCCGCCGCAAGGCGGCCTTCCCGCCCCTGGGCCTGTTGACCGTGGCGGCCATGCTGCCGGCGGACTGGGAGCTCAAGGTGGTGGACCTGAACGTGGAGAACCTGGAGGACGCCGACCTGCGCTGGGCGGAGCTGGTCTTCATCTCCGCCATGGTGGTGCAGAAGGACTCGACCCTGGAGGTGATGGCCCGCTGCAAGGCCATGGGGCGCAAGATCGTGGCCGGCGGACCGCTGTTCACCCACCTGCACGCCGAACTGACCCAGGCCGAGCACATCATCGCCGGCGAGGCCGAGGAGGTGCTGCCCCAGTTCCTGGCCGACCTGGCCGCCGGCCAGGCCAAACGCCTGTACCAATGCCAGGAGCATCCCGCCCTGGCCCTGACCCCCCAGCCGCGCTGGGAGCTGATCAACCTGAAGAACTACCGCAGCATGGCCCTGCAGTTCTCGCGCGGCTGCCCCTTTGACTGCGACTTCTGCGACGTGGTGGTGCTCTTCGGGCGCAAGCCGCGCTTCAAGTCCGCCGCGCAGGTCCTGGCCGAGCTGGACTCGCTCCACGCCCTGGGCTGGCGCGGGACCCTGATGGTGGTGGACGACAACTTCATCGGCAACAAGGTCAAGGCCAAGGAGCTGTTGCGGGCCATGATCGCCTGGCAGAAGGAGCGGCGCTACCCCTTCACCTTCCTGACCCAGGCCAGCGTGAACCTGGCCGACGACCCCGAGTTGCTGAGTCTGATGGCCAGCGCCAATTTCAACGAGGTCTTCCTGGGCCTGGAGACGCCCTCGTCCACGGCCCTGGTGGAGTGCAACAAGCGCCAGAACCAGGGCCGGGACCTGGTGGCGGCGGTCAAGACCATCCAGAGCTATGGCATCGAGGTCATGGCCGGCTTCATCGTGGGCTTTGACGCCGACTCGCCCTCCATCTTCATGGAGCAGGTGCGCTTCATCACCCAGGCCGCCATCCCCACCGCCATGGTGGGCCTGCTCTCGCTGCTGCCCGGCACCCGGCTCTATGAGAAGATGCGCCAGCAGGAGCGCCTGTTGGACCTGCCCTCGGGCGACAACGCCATGGACGCCAAGGCCCTGAACTTCATCCCCAAGATGGGCACCGAGCGCCTGCTGGAAGGCTACCGCGCCCTGTTGGAGCGCCTGTACGAGCCCAAGGAGTACTACCGTCGGGCGGTGATCTATCTGCGACGCAGCGGCCGGGAGCTCAAGCACTCGGCCAGCCAGCAATGGCGCCTCTCGCGGGCCGATCTGGCGGCCATGGTGCGCATCTTTTGGCGGCTGGGCATCCGCGAGCGCCATCGCCTGAGCTACTGGGGCTTCCTGGCCCGGGTGGGCTTCACCCGGCCCACCAAGATCCCGGTGGCCCTGGCCCTGGCCGCCACCGGCTACCACTTCCGCAAGATCACCTCGCGCTTCGGGGCCTCGCTGCCCGAGCCCGCCGACCTGACCAGCCAAGGCTGAGCGCGCCCCCCCGCGCGGACCCGGGACGCCGTTCCGGGTCCGCGCGCGCCAACCCCTGATCGCCAAAAGCCAAAACGTCCATTCTCCCATTCCGCCAGGCCTTGACACCGGCCCCGAATGCGGGTAGATTCCCCGGGTATACTGTATACGAAGTACAAAAGGCGGCGCGGCGGCCGCCAAGGCGGGACAGGCGCGTGAGCGGGGCCGAGCAGCTAAGTCAGTACCTCATCAGCGGGCTCACCACCGGAGCGGTCTACGCCCTGGTGGCCCTGGGCTTCTGCCTGATCTACAACACCACCCACATCGTCAACTTCGCCCAGGGCGATTTCCTGAGCCTGGGCGGCCTACTTCTCTACAGCTTATTAGCCGGGGCCGGCCTGGCCCTGCCCCTGGCCTTCGCCCTGACGGTGCTGGGCAGCGCCCTGGTGGGCGCGGCCCTGGAGCGCCTGGCCCTGCGGCAGGCCCGGAGCCGCGAGGTCACGGTGCTGATCTTCATCACCGTGGCGGCCAGCGTGTTCCTGCGCGGGGTGTTCAAGGAGGTCTGGGGCAAGCAGGCCCTGGCGGTGCCCTCCTTCAGCCCCGAGACGCCGCTGCGGCTGCTGGGGGCCACCTTCACCCCCCAGAACCTCTGGGTGGTGGGCATCACCCTGGCGGCCATCGCCGGCCTGGGCTGGTTCTTCAACCGCACCCTGACCGGCAAGGCCATGCGCGCGGTGGCCATCAACCCCCGGGCCGCGGCCCTGATGGGCATCGACGTGGAGCGGATGCTGCTCTATTCCTTCGCCCTGGCCGGCGGCCTGGGCGGGGTGGCGGGCATGCTCATCACCCCCATCACCACCGCCTCCTACACCATCGGGGTCATCATCGGCCTGAAAGGCTTTGCCGCGGCGGTGCTGGGCGGCTATGGCAGCTTCATGGGCGCGGTGGTGGGCGGCCTGGGCCTGGGCCTGCTGGAGAGTCTGGGGGCGGGGCTGATGTCCAGCGCCTACAAGGACGTCATCGCCTTCGTGGTGCTGCTTTTGGTGCTCTTCCTGCGGCCCCAGGGGCTGTTGGGCCGGGGAGAGGCGGCGCGGGTATGACCCGGGGAGGCCGCATCTTCGCCCTGCAACTGGCGGCCCTGGCCCTGGGGGTGCTAGTGATGCCCCTGTTGGTGGGCAACCCCTATTACCTCAACGTGCTCAACGTGATGGCCTTGATGGTGATCGTGGTCACCGGCCTGAACCTCCTGATCGGCTTCGCCGGGCACATCAGCCTGGGCCACGCCGCCTTTTTCGGCCTGGGGGCCTATATCAGCGCGGTGCTCAGCGCCACCTACGGCCTGGACCCCTGGCTGGCCATGCTGGCGGCGGCCCTGGCCGTGGCCGGCATCGCCCTGGTCATTGGCCTGCCCACCCTGCGCCTGGCCGGCAACTACCTGGTGATGGCCACCCTGGGCGCCAACCTGATCTTCACCACGGTGCTGCTGCAACTGGACCAGGTCACCGGCGGCCCCAGCGGGTTTTCCGGCATCCCGCCCCTGAGCCTCTTTGGACAGGCCGTTGTCGACGACCAATCCTTCTACTGGCTGGTCTGGGCGGCGGCCCTGCTGGGCCTGGTGGTGGCCCGCAACCTGGCCCAGTCCCGGGTGGGGCGCGGCCTGCGGGCGCTCAAGGACGCCCCGGCCGCGGCCGCGGCCCTGGGGGTGGACGTGGCCCGCTACAAGACCAGCATCTTCATCATCAGCGCGCTCTACGCCGGGGTGGCGGGCTCGCTCTACGCCCACTACTTCGGCATCATCGCCCCCAAAAGCTTCGACATCTTCGTGTCGGTGGAGTTGGTGACCATGTGCCTGGTGGGCGGCATGGGCTCCCTCTGGGGTGGGTTCCTGGGCGCGGCCTTCCTGACCCCGCTGCCCCAGGTGCTGCACGTCTTCGATGAATACAAGGACATCTTCTATGGCGGGGTGCTGCTGGTCCTCCTGATCTACCAGCCCCAGGGCCTGGCCGGTCTCTGGGCCCGCCTGCGCGCCCGGCGTCCCCTGGAGACGGCCTGATGGAGCCCTTGCTGCGGGTGGAGGGCCTCTCGCTGGCCTTTGGCGGGGTCAAGGCCCTGGACGGGGTCAGCTTCAACGCCCGGGCCGGGGCCATCACCGCCATGATCGGCCCCAACGGCGCGGGCAAGACCACGGCCATCAACTGCATTTCCGGGGCCTATCGCCCCCAGGCCGGCCGGGTCTTCTTCGCCGGCCGCGAGGTCACCGGCCTGGCCGCCCATCGCCTGGCCCGCCTGGGCCTGACCCGCACCTTCCAGAACCTCCAGGTCTTCAGCCAGCTCAGCGTGCTGGAGAACGTCATGGTGGGCCTGCACGCGGTGACCCACCAGGGCTTTGCCAGCGCCATCCTGCGCCTGCCGGCCATGCGCCGCGAGGAGCGGGCCATCGCCGAGCAGGCCATGGCCGCCCTGGAGGACCTGGGGCTCGCGGCGGTGGCCCACCGCCCGGCCGGCCAGCTTTCCTATGGCGATCGCAAGCGCCTGGAGCTGGCCCGGGCCCTGGCCGCGCGGCCCCAGATGGTGCTCCTGGACGAGCCGGTGGCCGGGCTCAACGCGGCCGAGACCGACGCCATGGGCCAGGCCCTGGTCCGCGCCCGGGACCTGGGAGTGGGCCTGGTGCTGGTGGAGCACGACATGGCCCTGGTGATGAAGATCAGCGACCAGGTGGTGGTGCTGAGCTTCGGCCAGAAAATCGCCCAGGGCGATCCCCTCCAGGTGCAGAACGATCCCCAGGTCCTGGCCACCTACCTGGGCGGCCGCCAGGAGCCGGTCAACGGCTTCGCGGCCGGCGCGGGGCGCGGCCCGGCGGCGGGGGAGGCGGCCCATGCTTAGGGTGGAGTCGGTCTCTTTCGCCTATGGCCCGGTGCGGGCCTTGAAGGACGTCAGCCTGACCGTGGGGAAAGCCGAGATCGTGACCCTGCTGGGGGCCAACGGCGCGGGCAAGACCACCCTCCTGAACTGCATCAGCGGCCTGGTCCGGCCCCAGAGCGGGGAGATCAAGCTCAACGGCGCGTTGATCAGCGACCGCAAGGCCCACCGGGTGGTGGAGGCCGGGGTGGTGCAGGTGCCCGAGGGCCGCCAGCTCTTCGGCCCCCTGAGCGTTTTGGAGAACCTGCTGCTGGGGGCCTACACCCGGCGGGAGCGGGGCCTCAAGGCCGAGGTGGCCCGGGACCTGGAGCGGGTGTTCACCCTCTTCCCCCGCCTGGCCGAGCGCCGCGACCAGGCCGCCGGGACCCTCTCCGGGGGCGAGCAGCAGATGGTGGCCATGGGCCGGGCCTTGATGGCCGCGCCCCGGGTGCTGCTCCTGGACGAGCCCACCCTGGGCCTGGCCCCCCTGGTGGCCCGCGAGATCTTCGCCACCGTGGCCCGCCTGCCCCGGGAGGGGGTGGGGGTGCTGATCGTGGAGCAGAACGCCCTGGGCGCCCTGGAGGTGGCCCAGCGCGGCTATGTCATCACCCGGGGGCGCATCCGCATGAGCGGGGCCAGCGCCGAGATCCTGTCCGACGAAATGCTGCGCGAGGCCTTCCTGGGGCCGGACCGGGTGCGGGTGTCGCCCGAGGCCGAGGCCCGCTACCGCGAACTGGACCAGGAGGGCTGACCCTCGCCCGACCGCGAGCGCCAAGGAGGAATCAGGCCATGAAGCGAACCACGCCCAATCTGCGCCGCCGGCCCCTGGGCCAGGAGGCCACCGACCTGATCCGCAAGCTGATCCTGCGCGGCGAATTGTCGCCGGGCGAGCGCCTGGTGGAGGAGCGCCTGGGCGACCTGTTGGGCCTGTCGCGCACCCCCATCCGCGAGGCCCTGCACCGCCTGGAGCAGGAGGCGCTTCTGACCAAGCGCCCCCGGGGCGGCTACGAGGTGCGGCCGCTGACCGTGCGCGAGGTGGAGGAGACCATGGGCGTGCGCGGGGTGCTGGAGGCCTACGCCGCCGAACTGGCCGCCCGCCAGGCCAGCGCCAAGATCCTGCGCGAGCTGGACCGCTGCCTGGAGCATTTCGAGGAGGCCCTGGCCCGCCAGGACGAGGAGCGCCTGCTGGAGCTGAACGTGCGCTTCCATGACCTGCTCTACCAGGCCTCGGACTCCCAGCTCCTGCAACGCCTCCTGGGCGAGCTCAAGGACGAGCTGGAGCGCATCAGCCGGGTGATGATGAGCAACATGCCCGCTGGCCACTGGTCGGCCCAGGAGCACCGGGCGGTGGTGGAGGCCATCAAGGCCCACGACGGGGAGACCGCCGGCCGCCTGGCCAAGGAGCACGTGGAGCGCGGCGGCCACTGGCTGATCAGCCATTTGCAGGGCCAGGAGGACGAGGCGTGAACCAGACCGCGCTCTACAGCCTCTACCTGGGGGGCGGGCTGCACCTGGCCTGGGCGGGATTTCATTTCTTCTTCCCCCGCCTCTTCGCCTGGGACAAGAACCTGGCCGGGCTGGACCCGGTCAACCGGGGCATCATGCAGGTGCTGAACCTCTGCCTGACCTTCTACTTCGTGGTCGCCGGCTACCTGTCCCTGGTCTTCGCGCCCGAGCTTCTGACCAGCGCCCTGGGCCATAAGCTGATCGCGGTCTTCACCGCCTTCTGGCTGCTGCGCCTGGGCCTGCAATTCCGGTTTTTCCGCGCCGCCAACCTCGTCAGCCTGCTGCTCATCGCCCTGTTCGCGCTCACGGCCGGCGCCTACGCCTATCCCCTCATGCACGGAGCCCATTGACCATGAGTTTCATGCCCACGCCACAGGTGATGGCCGAACTGCCCCAGCGGCAGTTGGCCGGCCTCCAGTGGACCGTGAACCACGCCTACCAGGGCAGCCCCTTTTACCGCGCCCGCCTGGACGCGGCCGGGGTCAGGCCCGGGGACATCAAGAGCCTGGACGACCTGAAGCGCCTGCCCTTCACCAGCGCCGCGGACTTGCAGGAGGGCTATCCCTTTCCCCTGCTCAGCGTGCCCATGGACCAGGTGGTGCGCCTGCACGCCAGCAGCGGCACCACCGGCAAGCGCAAGGTGCTGACCTACACCCAGGCCGACATCGACGACTGGGCCGACATGTTCGCCCGTTGCTACGAGATGGCCGGCCTGACCCGGGAGGACCGGGTGCAGATCTGCGTGGGCTACGGGGTCTGGACCGCCGGGGTGGGCTTCCAACTGGGCTGCGAGCGCTTCGGGGCCCTGGCGGTGCCGGCCGGGCCGGGCTTCCTGGACATGCAGTGCCAGTTCCTGGTGGATTTCGGCTCCACGGTGCTCTGCTGCACCTCCTCCATGGCCCTCCTCTTGGCCGAGGAGCTCCAGCGCCGGGGCCTGAGCGACCAAGTCAAGGTGCGCAAGATCATCTATGGCTCCGAGCGCACCAGCGACGCCATGCGCGCGCGCATCAGCCAGGGCCTGGGCGGGGTGGAGCTTTACGACGTCCCGGGCATGACCGAGCTCTATGGCCCGGGCACCGGCCTGGAGTGCTCCGCCCACCAGGGCATCCACTACTGGGCCGACTATTACCTCCTGGAGATCCTGGACCCCGAGACCCTGGCGCCGGTGGAGCCGGGCCAGACCGGGGAGATGGTGGTCACCACCCTGCGCAAGCAGGCCGCGCCCCTGATCCGCTACCGCACCCGCGACCTGACCCGGCTGATCCCCGAGCCCTGCCCCTGCGGCAACCCGCTGCCCCGCCACGACCGGCTCCTGGGCCGCAGCGACGACATGATCAAGTACCGGGCGGTGAACATCTATCCCGGCCAGATCGACGCGGTGCTGAGCTACAGCCGGGGGGTGGGCAGCGAATACCAGATCATCCTGGAGCACCGGGCCGACGGCCGCGACTACATGATCGTGCGGGTGGAGCGCATCCCGGGCTCCTCGCCAGGCGACGACGAGCGCATCAAGCGCGAGATCGGGCGGGCCATCAAGAGCCAGATGCTGGTCACGGCCGAGGTGGAGCTGGTGGACTACGCCAGCCTGCCCCGCACCGAACGCAAGAGCAAGCGCGTTTTCGACAAGCGTTTCGAGGACGCCAATGCCTAGGCGGCGACGGCCGCCCCGGGGTGGACCGGGTCCCCGGGGGAGCTGGCGCGCCTGGCGCGCGCATTCACCGACAGGCGTGTCCGCGGCATAGCTTTTGGTTTTTTAATTACCACCAGCGTAGGCGGTGACCGACGCGAGAGGGGGAGTTACATGAAAAGGATAGTGGTGGCATTGGCGATGGCGGCGGCCCTGATGTTGGGCCTGGCGGGAGGGGCGGCGGCGGCCGAGCCCATCAAGATCGGCGCCTTCTTCGCCCTGAGCGGGCCAGCGGCCGGCATCGGCACCCCCACCAAGCTGGTGGCCCAGATGGTGGTGGACAAGATCAACAAGGAGGGCGGGGTGGGCGGCCGGCCCATCGAACTGGTCACCGCCGACACCGAGAGCGACCCCACCAAGGCGGTGATGGCGCTCAAGAAATTCCTGGCCGTGGACAAGGTGGTGGCGGTGGTGGGACCCACCAGCACCGACGAGGGCATGGCGGTCAAGAAGCAGGTGGAGGCGGCCAAGATTCCCACCGTGATGACCGTGGGCGGCGACCCGGTGATCATGG
>CALERA010000124.1 GCA_937908275.1 uncultured Desulfarculaceae bacterium
GGGCCAGGTTGCGCACCTCCTCGGCCACCACCGCGAAGCCGGCCCCGGCCTCGCCGGCCCGGGCCGCCTCCACCGCGGCGTTCAGGGCCAGGAGGTTGGTCTGGAAGGCGATCTCGTCGATGGTCTTGATGATCTTGCCGGTGTCCTGGCTGGCCTGGTCGATGCGCTGCATGGCCGCGCGCAGGTCCTTCATCGAGGCGTTGGCCTTCACCGCCAGGCCGGTGGTCTCGTCCATCAAGCCCTTGGCCTGGTTGGAGTTATCGGCGTTCTGGTTGGTCATGGAGGCCAGTTGCTCCAGCGAGGCCGAGCTCTGCTCCAGGCTGGCCGCCTGCTCGCTGGTGCCCTGGGCCAGGCCCTGGCTGCTGTTGGCCACCTCGCCCGAGGCCAGGGCCACCTGGGCGGCGGCGTCGTTGAGACCCTGGGTGAAGTGGTTGATGGGCTTGACGATGGAGCCGGCGGCCAGGAAGATCACCACCGCCGCGGCCACCACCACCCCCAGGCCCAGCAGCAGGATGATCATCCCCAGGTCGCGGGCCGGGGCCAGGACCTCGGCCCGGTTGGCGGTGATGCAGACCAGCCAGCCCATCTTGGGCTCCTCGGCGTAGGACATCACCTTAGTCACGCCGTCGAAGTTGTAATCCATGGCGCCGGACTTCTCGGCCAGCATCTTCTTGCCGAAGTCCAGTTCGTTCAGGTTGAGTTTGAGGATCTTGGACTTGTCGGGATGGGCCAGGATGGTGCCGCTCTTGTCGGCCACGTAGGCGTAGCCGGTCTGGCCCAGCTTGATGGGGTCGATGTAGGTCTTGGCGAAGATGTCCAGGTCCACGATCGCCACGATGGCCCCGGCCACCTCGCCGCTGTCGGCGTCGCCACCACCGATCGGACGCATCCGCACCGGCTCGGCCACCGCCACCACCGGCTTGCCGCTGGCCTTGCTGGTCAGCACCTCCGAGATGCTGCCCTGACCCTGCATGGCCTGCTTGAAATAGGCGCGTTCGGAGACGTTGATCTTTTCCACCAGGTCGCGCTGGCTGGCGGCCACCACCAGGCCGCTCTTGTCCACCAGGTTCAGGACCTCGTAGATGGGATATTCCTTGGTCATGCGCTCGAAGTTGGAGCTGACCACGTAGCGGGCCGTCTCCGCCCCGTCGCCCACCGCCGAGCGGAACAGGGGATCGCGCGACCAGGTCCGCACCTCGCGCTGGCGGTCCTGGATCCAGGAGGAGACCTGGAGACAGGAGGAGCGCACCAGCTGCTGGAGGTAGACCCCCACCATGTCGCTGATGGAGCTGCTGGCGGCCAGATAGGAGATCCCGGCCATGATGGCCATGCCCAGGATCAGCAGCAGCAGGGTGGGAAGAAGAAAGCGGTTCCTGAGCCCGAGCTTCATGGCTTGCTCCCCATGCCGAGGGCAGGTCTGGCGCGATGGCGGCCTCGCGCGGGTCATTGGAGTGCCACAATCTTAATAGCTAAAATATGACTATGTCTAGTCCATATCGCTTAGCCGAGGAGGGACGACAGGTCTGATTTTCGCAACGCAATCCATGATATGGAAGAGAAATACTATTTTATCACAGGGCTTTCCAGAAGAAGCCCGGTTTGGCGATGTGGATTACCCAAATATAATTAATATGTTAAGCAGTAGCGACGGTTCGCGGACGGACGGGTGTGACGGACGAGGTAGAGAGTAACGCGGGTCGTTACCCGAGAAGAGAGGGGAGCAAAAAATTCGGCCCGCTTGCCTGGACCGCCGCCGGCCGGAGGCCTCTGGGCCGCTCCGGGTCCCTCAGCCAGACCCCTCCCCCTCTTCCTCCTTCCATGATGCTTCCCCTGGCGGGCCTCCGCCGCCCCGGACGGCGTTTCCCACCGCCCAGACCCAGCCTCTTTGACTTTAGGGTCTTTTATTTAATCAATTGTAGTAACGGGGAGGCGGGGCAATGGTGGAAAACCGCGTCAACCCCTTGCCGCCAATGGAAAAGCCAGGGACGGCGTTTTCCACCGTCTCCTGGCTTTTCCCCAGCGCAAGGGCTCGCCGGCCCTATACTCCACTCTCACTCGGCCGGGGGCCCACCATGAAGCGCCGCTCGGTCAGGGCCCGTTCGGCCACCCGCACCTGCTCGGCCAACTCCGGGTTCTCCCGCAGCAGCTCCTGGATGCGCTTGACGCCCTTGACCACCGTGGAGTGGTCCTTGCCCCCGAAACTGCGGCCGATCTCCGGGAAGCTGGCCCGGGTCAGGCGCCGGGCCAGGTACATCGCCACCTGACGCGGCAGGCTCACGTCCCGGGTCTTGCGCGAACCCTTGAGGTCGGCCACCTTCACCCCATACTGCTGGGCCACCGCGCTCAACACGTCGTCGATGCTCACCTGGCGCTCGCTGACCAGGGGACCCACCACCCGCTGCACCAGCTCCAGGG
>CALERA010000125.1 GCA_937908275.1 uncultured Desulfarculaceae bacterium
CCCCAGGTGGGGGCCCAGGTCAACGTCAGCACCCGGGTCAGCGGCCGGGTGGAGAGCCTGCTGGTGGCCATCGGCCAGGAGGTCAAGGCCGGCCAGGTGGTGGCGGTGATCGAGCACAAGGACCTGCAGGCCAAGCTGGACCAGGCCAAGGCCCAGCTCAACGAGGTCCAGGTCCAGGTGGACCAGGCCCGGATCGACCTCAAGCGCCAGGTGGCCCTGAAGGCCGAGGAGCTGGTGAGCCAGGACGCGGTGGACAAGGCCCGCCAGCAGGTGGACGTGCTGGTGGCCCGCCTGGAGTCCAACCGGGCCCAGGTGGCCACCGCCCAGGTCAACCTGGACTTCGCCACCATCCGCTCGCCCATCGACGGCGTGGTGGCCACCATCGCCACCCAACAGGGCGAGACCGTGGCCGCCAGCCTCAACGCCCCCACCTTCATGACCGTGGTGGACCTGGGCCGCCTGCTGGTGGAGGACTACGTGGACGAGACCGACATCGGCCTGGTCAAGCTGGGGCAGAAGGCCTTCTTCACCGTGGAGGCCTTCCCCGAGCGCCGCTTCAGGGCCGAGGTCCAGGCCATCCGTCCGGCGGCCAAGCTGGTGGACGACGTGGTCTACTACACCGTGGACCTCAAGATCAGCGATGATTACCAGGGGGCGCTGAAACCGGAGATGACCGCCAACGTCTCGGTGGTGGTCAACCGGCGCCAGGACGTGCTCTGGGTGCCCACCGCCGCGGTGCGGCGCAAGGGCAACCAAAGCCTGGTCTTCCTCAAGGAAAACGGAGAGGTGCGCCAGGCGCCGGTCAAGGTGGGCTGGAGCGAGGGCGAGCGCACCCAGATCCTGGAGGGCCTGAGCCTCGACCAGACCCTGATCATCCCCAGCTCCAACCTGGCCGGCGCGGCGGCCGCGGGCGGCGGCCCCGGCGGGCCGGGCCGCCCCGGGCGCTGAGGCCGCGCGTGATCCAGCTCCGGGGCATCACCAAGATCTACGCCACCGGCAAGGTCACCACCCCGGCCCTGCTGGGGGTGGACCTGGACATGGCCCGGGGCGACTTCGCGGCCATCATGGGTCCCTCCGGCTCGGGCAAGTCCACGGTGATGCACATCATGGGCCTCCTGGACCGGCCCACGGACGGCAGCTATCTCCTGGAGGGCCAGGAGGTCACCGGCCTGAGCGACGACGGCCTGGCCGCCCTGCGCAACCAGCGCATGGGCTTCGTCTTCCAGTCCTTCCACCTGCTGCCCACCGCCACCGCGCTCAAGAACGTCCTGCTGCCCTTTGTCTATTCACCCCGCTATCCGGCCGACGCCGAGGAGCGGGGCCGGCGGGCCCTGACCGCCGTGGGCCTGGAGCACCGCCTGCACCACCGGCCCGGCGAGCTCTCCGGCGGCGAGTGCCAGCGGGTGGCCGTGGCCCGGGCCCTGGTCACCGACCCGGAGGTCATCTTCGCCGACGAGCCCACCGGCAACCTGGACCGCCGCTCCACCTACGAGGTCATGGCCATCCTCCAGCGCCTCAACCGCGACGAGGGCAAGACCGTGGTCCTGGTCACCCACGACAACCACGTGGGCGAGATGTGCCGCCGGGTGGTGCGCCTGGTCTATGGCCGCATCGAGAGCGACACCGTGGCGCCCCAGCCCCTGGACGCCATCGCGCTGCTGGCCGCCCTGCCCCCCCGGGAGGAGGACCGGCGGTGAATCGCCTCTGGCGGATGGCCGTCCAGGCCCTGCGCTCCCTCTGGGCCGAGCGCGGCTACGCCGCCCTGATGATGATCGGCCTGGTCATCGGCATCAGCTCGGTGACCGTGATCTACGAGATGGGCGAGGGCGTGCGCTCCCAGGTGGTGAGCATGATGTCCTCCATGGGCTTTGGCGCGGACGCCTTTTTCGTGGCCTCGGGCAACCGGCGGGCCGGCTTCCGCCGGGGCGGCGCGGCCCGGGTCCTCACCGACAAGGACCTGTCGGAGATCAGCCGCCTGGTCAACGTGGACCTGGTGGTGCCCCAGCTCAGCATCAGCCGCGACCGGGTCAGCGCCGGGGCGCGCCACACCATCACCGGCATCTCCGGGGTGGACATCCACTACGCCGCCTCCCGCCGTTGGGACATCGCCCAGGGCCGCTTCCTGGTGGAGGCCGACAACCGCGACAAGCGCCGGGTGGCGGTGCTGGGAGCCTCCACCGCCCAGGAGCTTTTTCCCGAGGGCTCGCCCCTGGGCCGGCCCATCCGCATCGGCACCAGCCCCTTCCTGGTGGTGGGGGTGCTGGCCGCCAAGGGCTTCGCGCCCTCGGGCCACGACCGTGACGACCGGGTGCTGGTGCCCCTGTCCACCGCCCAGCGCCGCCTGAGCAAGGAGGACAAGTTCACCGCCGCCCGGGTGAACCTGGTGGACACCGGGCAGGTCTCGGAGACGGTGGAGGAGGTGCGCGAGATCCTGCGCGCCAACCACCGCCTGGGTCCGGAGGTGCCCGACGACTTCACCATCGTCACCCCGGATTCGATCCTGCAGATGGTCACCCGCCAGAGCCAGGCCATGGTGGCGATGCTGACCTTCATCGCCACGGTCAGCCTGTTCGTCAGCGGCATCGTGATCATGAACATCATGCTGGTGGCGGTCAGCGAGCGGGCGCACGAGATCGGGGTGCGCCGGGCGGTGGGGGCCACCCGGCGCGACGTCATGGCCCAGATCCTGATGGAATCGCTGTTGGTGGCCCTGTTGGGCGGGCTCTGCGGCCTGGGCCTGGGGATGCTGCTGTCGCGCGGCATCGGCGCGGGCCTGGGCCTGCCGGTGGCCTTCAGCCTGCCGGGCTTTGGCCTCTCCTTCCTGTTCAGCGCCGGGGTGGGCCTGATCTTCGGGGTCTTCCCCGCCCGCCGGGCGGCCAATCTGGAGCCGGTGGAATGCCTGCGCTAGGCGGCCGCCTGGGACGCCTGACCGCCACCGCCTGGGAGGGGGTGGCCAGCCGGCGCATGCGCTCGGGCCTGGCCGCCCTGGGCCTGATGGTGGGCGTGGCGGCGGTGGTGCTGATGGTGGCCATCGGCCAGGGCACCCGCAACCAGGTGCTGGACCAAGTCACGGCCCTGGGCAGCGACCTGGTCACGGTCTGGGCGGCCAAGAGCGCCCCCACCGGGGCCCGGACCACCACCAGCAAGGACAAGGTCTCCCTCTCCCCGGCCGACGCCCAGGCCCTGGGGCGGATGCAGGGCGTGCGCCACGCGGTGCCGGGCATCAACCGCGGCCAGCGGGTCAGCGCCCAGGGGGTGACCACCGACACCACCCTGGTGGTGGCCCCGCCGGAGATCTTCGCGGTGGAGGGCCACCTCCCGGCCGAGGGCCAGTTCTATGGCGAGCGCGAGGAGCGCCAGGCCCAGCGGGTGGTGGTGGTGGGACCCAGCCTGCGCCAGCGCCTGGCGGGCGACGCCAGCCTGGTGGGGCAGACCATCGAGATCAAGAAGCAGCATTTCCTGGTGGTGGCCGAGCTGGCCCCCAAGGGACTGGACCCCAACGGCAACGACCTGGACGACCGCCTCTACCTGCCCCTGCGCACCGGCCTGAGCCGCCTGCTGGGCGGCCGGCGGCACGTGGACTACATCACGGTGCAGGGCGACGGCAGCTACGCCCTGGACCAGCTCCAGGAGGAGATCCGCGCCCTGCTGCGCCAGCGCCACCGCCTGACCGAGCCCGACCAGCGCGACGACTTCAACATCCACACTCAGTTGGAGACCATCCAGACCCAGGAGGAGTCCAGCCGCCTGTTCAGCTCCCTGATCACCGGGGTGGCCGGCATCAGCCTGCTGGTGGCCGGCATCGGCATCATGGCGGTGATGCTCATCGGCGTGCGCGAACGCACCCCGGAGATCGGGGTGCGCCGGGCGGTGGGGGCCCGGCGGCGCGACATCCTGATCCACTTCCTGCTGGAGGCTCTGATCCTGGGCCTGGGCGGCGGCCTGGCCGGCGCGGCCCTGGGCCTGGGCCTGGCCGGGCTGGTGCGCCGCTTCAGCGACCTCTCCTACGCCCTGCCCTGGTCCGCGGCCGGGGTGGCCCTCCTGGTCAGCCTGACCATCGCCGTGGTCTTCGGCCTCTGGCCGGCCCGCCGCGCGGCCTCCCTGACCCCGGTGGAGGCGGTGCGCGACGCCTGAGCCGGCCTACTGAATCGAAATTGTTGCATAAGCCCTTTTTGCCGCTTGGCCGGATGGCGGTGGTTTGCTATCATTGGTCAGACCAGCCTGTCCGCCCCTCGAACGCTGACCAACCTCACTTGCCCGGCGGGAGCAAGACTATCCACCATGCCTTTCATCTCCTTGCGCGGCCTTGATTTTTACTACGAGATCGCCGGTCGGGGCCCCCGGGTGCTGTTCCTGAACATCACCGGTGGCGACCTGCGCCAGCGACCCAATGTCTTTGACTCTCCCCTGGCCCAGCGGCATGCGGTGCTGGCCCTGGACCAGCGCGGCCTGGGCCAGAGCGCCCGGCCGGACCAGGCCTACACCATGGCCGACTATGCCGACGACGCCGCCGCCCTGCTCGAAGCCCTGGACTGGGCCCCGGCCCTGGTGGTGGGGGTCTCCTTTGGCGGCATGGTGGCCCAGGAGCTGGCCCTGCGCCACCCGGCCCTGGTCAGCCGCCTGGTGCTGGCCTGCACCAGCAGCGGCGGGGCGGGCGGGGCGTCCTACCCCCTGCACGAGCTGGCCCACCTGCCCCTGGAGGAAAAGGCCCGGCGCATGACCGCCCTGGGCGACCGCCGCCGCGACGCCGCCTGGCAGGCGGCCCATCCGGCCGAGTTCGCGGCCCTGGTGGAGCAGGCCTTGGACCGGATGCGCCTGGGCGCGGACGAGCCCGGCCGGGCGGTGGGGGGCCGACGGCAACTGGAGGCCCGCATCGGCCACGACACCTACGACCGCCTGGGCTCCCTGGCGATCCCGACCCTGGTCTGCGGCGGGATTTTCGATGGCGTGGCCAGCCCGGCGGCCCTGACCGCCCTGGCGGCGGCGATTCCCGGCGCGCGCCTGGAGTTCTTCCAGGGCGGGCACGCCTTCCTGGATCAGGACCCGCGCGCCTGGCAGCGGGTGCTGGAGTTCCTGGCCGTGGGCCAGGAGCCGGCCGCCGGACTCTTCCACGCACCCAGCCTGCCCGCCGGCTGGAGCCCCGCGGACCTGACGCCCCAGGTCCTGGGCCAGGCCGCGGTGGCGGTCACGGTCCTGGACCTGGAGGGCCGCCTGCTGTTCTACAGCCAGTACGCGCCCCAGATCCTGGACCGCAAGCCGGCCTACCTGGGCCGCGAGGTGGGCGAGTTGCACCAGCCGGCCAGCCGGGCCAAGATCGCCGCCATCCTGGCCGCCTATCGCGCGGGACAGCGCCGGGAGTACACCTGGCGGTTGCCCCGGGGCGAGAAGACCTTTGCCGTCCGGGTGGCCCCCCTGATCCTGGCTGAGCAGGCCGTGGGCCTGATCCACACCGTGATGCTCCTGCCCGGGTCCGGCGATTCCGGCAACTGAATCACAAGAGATTCTGAGAACAAGGCCGGTCGCGCCCTTGTGCCCGACCGGCGCGATGGGCTAAAACTATAATCTATTAACGGAACATTATTCCGAAAATCGCGCGCCCGGCCTTGGCCGCCGGGACCACCGCCTTGCCGGGGAGCCCGCATGAAGTGGTTACTGTCCCTGGTCCGCATCATCGACGCCATCAACGAGGGTGTGGGCCGCTTCGTCTCCTGGATCACGGCGCTGCTGGTGCTGGTGATCTTCAACGACGTGGTGATGCGCTACGTCTTCAACAAGAGCTACGTCTTCACCCAGGAGTTGGAGTGGCACCTGTTCGCCTTCATCTTCCTGGTGGGGGCCGGCTACACCCTGCTGCATAACGGCCATGTGCGGGTGGACATCGTCTACGCCCGCCTGAGCCCCCGGACCCAGGCCTGGGTGGACGCCATCTGCTGCCTGATCTTCCTCTTCCCCGGTTGCTGGCTGGTGCTGACCACCACCATCCCCTTCGTGGAAAATTCCTTTCGCATGATGGAGGGCTCGCCCGACCCCGGCGGCATCCCCTACCGCTGGGTGCTCAAGGCCTGCATTCCCTTCGGCTATCTGCTGATGACCATCCAGGGCGTCTCCCTGTTCATCAAGAGCCTCCTGGTGGCTTTGGGACTCCTGTCCCCGACCGAGGAGGCGCACTGATGTTCGAGGAGTACATGGCGGGCTGGATGTTCCTGGCCCTGTCGATCCTGTTGATGGTGGGCTTCCCGGTCACCTTCACCCTGTTGGGCGTCTCGCTGTTCTTCGCCTGGCTGGGACCGGGCGTGGAATTCCTGGACCTGATGCCCATGCGCATCTGGGGAGTGATGGACAACGTGGTGCTGATCGCGGTGCCCTTGTTCATCTTCATGGGGGTGACCCTGGAGCGCTCGGGCATGGCCGAGGAACTCCTGGAAACCATGGGCATGCTCTTTGGCCGCCTGCGCGGCGGCCTGGCCATCTCGGTGGTGGCGGTGGGGGCCCTGCTGGGGGCCAGCACCGGCATCGTGGGGGCCACGGTGGTGACCATGGGCCTCTTGTCGGTGCCCACCATGCTGCGCTACGGCTATGACAAGCGCCTGGCCACCGGCACCGTGGCGGCCTCCGGCACCCTGGGCCAGATCATCCCCCCCAGCGTGGTGCTGGTGCTGTTGGGCACCATCGTCCAGGTGCCGGTGGGCGACCTGTTCATGGGCGCGGTCTTCCCCGGCCTGCTGCTCTGCGGGCTCTACACCGTCTACATCCTGATCCTGGTCTGGTTCCAGCCCCACATGGGTCCGGCCTTAAGCCTGGACGACGCCGGCCTGGACCGCCGCCAGTTCCTGATCCGGGTCTCCCGGGCCCTGGTGCCGCCCATGGTGCTGATCCTGGCGGTGCTGGGCTCCATCTTCGCCGGGGTGGCCTCGCCCACCGAGGCGGCGGCGGTGGGCGCGGTGGGCGCGGTGCTCCTGACCTCCCTGAACCACAAGTTCAGTTGGCGGATGGTGCAGGAGGTCATGACCACCACCACCCGCCTGACCTGCATGGTCTTCATCATCCTGGTGGGCGCGGCGGCCTTTGGCCTGGTCTTCCGCGAGCTGGACGGCGACGACCTGGTGCGCCAGTTCCTGATGTGGGTGGCCGAGCACTATTCCAAGTGGACGGTGCTGGCCATCGTCATGGGCCTGATCTTCCTGGTGGGCTTTTTGCTGGACTTCATCGAGATCTGCTTCATCCACGTGCCGGTGCTGGCCCCGATCATGGTGGAGTTCGGCTTCGACCCCCTGTGGTTCAGCATCCTGCTGGCGGTGAACCTCCAGACCTCGTTCCTGACCCCGCCCTTCGGCTTCTCGCTGTTCTACCTCAAGGCCGTCACGCCCCCGGGCGTGACCAGCGGCGACATCTACCGGGGCATCATTCCCTTTGTCCTGTTGCAGGTCCTGGGCCTGGGCATCTGCATCTTCTGGCCCGACCTGATCACCTGGCTGCCCAAGGTGATGTACAGCAAGTGATCCCGCGCGCCGGGGCGGCCTGACCCCGGCCCGTCAATGACCCCAAGGGAGGAAGAGTAAACCATGGAACGACGCGATTTCCTGAAAAAGGCGGGCCTGGGCGC